>CAXGWX010000108.1:0-10746 GCA_964013445.1 uncultured Bdellovibrionales bacterium
CAACTTTACGTGGCTTTGTTTCACCTACCGGCGTAATTTCTTTTTCCTGAATAACCCGTAAGAATTTGCCCTGCAGATCCAGATCCATTTCACCTATTTCATCCAGAAACAGCGTGCCCCCGTCGGCCACAGCAAAGCGTCCCTCGCGACGCTCAAGAGCTCCCGTAAAGGCTCCCTTGACATGGCCAAAAATTTCACTTTCCATCAGCTCCTTTGGAATTGCTGCACAATTTAAAGCAACAAAAGGCTTTGCCGCCCGAGGACTCGAAACGTGAATCGCGCGAGCAACCAATTCCTTGCCCGTACCGCTTTCTCCCGTAACCAGCACGTTACAATCCGTATCACAGACCCGCTCAATGGTTTCAAAGACCTTAATGAAAGTCGGATCCTGGCCAATCATATTGGGAGCAAATTGGTTACGCCAACTCTGCATCTCCTCCGGATTCATCGCTCTACCTTCTCTCTTTCGTTCTAGCGGCCTGATTTCAAAGGGTTTTTTCTTCATTTAACGAATGAACAAAAAAAAACCCGCTAGACTTCCCCTATAAAGTGTCCTACATGAGCCAAATGTCAAATAATTGGCACCAATTAAACTCTAACGTATTATACCTAAACGCAACACAAAAAATTCGCAAAAATAGAGATGGCTGACACACATACAAAATCCAATCTTCCTGACGGCATGTATCGGCTACTTTTTGAGCATGCCAGTGATGCGATTTTTTCCGTTCGTCTCGCAAACATGTGCATTCAAAGTGCAAATCCTAAACTCGAAGAAATGACCGGCTATGTTGTCCGGCAGCTGATTGGCTCACGCATTGACCCTCTGGTTCCTCAAAATTTAGGTAGCGACGATGCGGGCCGAGCCTTTTCTCCAGAGCTTCTACATTCGCCCGGTCTTTATGAGGATATTCGTTTACGTAAAGTTGACGACCATTTACTCTTTGGCGCAATTGCGGTGGGCCATTTACCGGATCCAGACGGAACGCTGGCGGTGTGCGTCTTGCGGGACACCACCGAGCGTCGGCTCCTTGAACGAGAGTTAATCACTAAGCATATGGCCCTGAGGCAAGCGCACAACGAACTATTGAACGCCACCAGCAAGCTTGAGAAACGTAATAATGAACTGATGGATCTTTCTAATCGGATTGCCACCCTCACCAAACAAGCGGCAATTGGCGAATTTACTGCTGGAGTAGCCCATAGCATCAACAACCCTCTGGCCGCCCTGCTCTCCTCTATCCGACAAATGGGCAAGGTTCTACCGAAGATTGAACAACCTGAAATCAAGGACCGCTTAGAAACATTGCTTGACCGGCAAAGCCAGGGAGCAGAAAGAATACAGCAAGTGGTTGTAGATGTTAGAAATGTCCATAAGAGCGGTGCCCCTGCCGCTGAATTTGCTATTCGTGAAATCAATAGCGAACTGAATAAAGCGCTTTCTCTCTTTAGTCATCGTACAGATGAAATGGAAATCGTACGGGACTTTTTTGGCGAACAGGATGTGGAAATTATTCCGGACCAAATGCAATACCTCTTTTGTAATCTTATCGATAATGCGCTTTTGGCTATGGACTATAAAGGGCGCCTCGCCATTAAAACCAAGATGGATGATTCGCGCCTCGTTATTGCGTTTGAAGATAATGGGCCGGGCTTGCCCGAAGAGATCAAAGAACGGCTCTTCGAGCCCTTTGTAACAACCCGCAGCGGCGGCACCGGCTTAGGACTTTCTTCAGCACAAAGGGTCGCGCAAATGCACCGAGGAAATCTTTCCTGTGCCGATGTCGAGCCAACAGGAACTCGTTTTATCTTAGAGATCCCTTGTCTTCAGGTAAAGGAAGGTTAGTCGTCAGTGGAGGGTCAGGAACACAATGATACGACAATACTCCTGGTCGATGACGACCAAGCAGTGCTCGACGCGCTTGCTGATGAATTATCGGAGAATTATCAAATCAGTGCGGTAAACTGCGGCGAGGAAGCGCTTAAGCTCTTAGAGGAGCAATCCTTTGAAGCCATCATTTGTGATGTACGGATGCCTGGAATGGGCGGCGTAGAATTGATGCGTAAGGTTCAAAACATTGATCCCCATTTGGTCCGCATACTCCTTACCGGGTTTCAAGACGATGCGGCGCTGGAAGCGGCATGGATGCCCGGAGGTGTCTATAAAGTAGGTAAGCCCTGGGGAGATGAACTCGAAATTATCTTGCGTCGCTCCCTCGAACAGCGCACCGAACTACTTACCGCGCAGCAACAGCTCGGTGCAGAACGACAAGCCCGAGAGCAGGCCCAACTCTCGGTCCATCAATTGGACAAGATGGCGTCCTTAGGAACTTTGAGCGCGGGAATTGCCCACGAAATGCGCACACCACTGGCATTTATCAAAGCCAATATAGACTGGCTAAAAACCTCTTTTTCCCAGCACTATCCAGAGCTTTTTGCTGCTGATGACAATCCTAAAGCAACAAGAGAGAAGCTGCCTGCTGCTATCGCAGAGGAGCTTCAGGACGTACTCAAAGACTGCCAGGAGGGAGTCACGCGAATCAGCGAAATTCTCGAAGGGCTTCGCGGCTATGCGGCTCCAAGCACGGAGAAACTCAAGCCTATCGACATCCGTGAGTGCATCGAGCAGGCCGTGCGCCTCGTCTCCTTCAAATACAAACACACGGTAGAAATACATACTGCCCTGGATACAAATATACCAACCATTCCGGGCCACGAAGGAGAACTATCCCAGGTCGTCATTAACCTCATCGTTAATGGGGTTCAGGCTATGCAGGAAAAGGGAAATATTTATGTTCGAGCCGCCAATGAGGACGGGAAAATCCGAATCAGTGTAGAAGATGAAGGTCCGGGCGTGCCACCAGAGGTACTGCCTCGTCTTTTTGAGCCCTTTTTCACAACGAAGGCGGATGAAATCAGCGGAAACGGTTTAGGTCTTTCAATCTCTTTAGGTATTGCCCGTAGACATGGGGGAGATCTCCTTTACGAAGATGGTGTGCACGGCGGAGCACGTTTTATACTGGAGCTTCCCTTACAATTAGGGGATACATAAAACGCGATGATTGTAAATTTCCGAAAAGTCATTGACCGCATTGATAGCCTGCCGACCCTCTCACCGGTCGCAAATCAGATTGCGGCTATGGTCAATGACCCTGGCTCCGATGCAAAAAAGATTGCGGCAGTATTGCGTAATGACCCGGCACTCACCGCTAAGGTTCTCAAGCTCGTAAACTCCCCCTATTACGCGATTCCGGGCGGAGTTTCCGATGTAAGCACAGCTATTTCTTTTCTGGGTTTCAACACCCTTTATCAGCTCGTTTTAAGTGTCTCCGTCCTCAGTGTCTTGAGTACAAAGAATGAAGGCGACTTGAGTCCCTTCGAACTGTGGAAATACTCGGTGGGCTGCGCTACCATGGGTGAAATACTTGCGGACCACGTCATGTATCCGGAAACAAGTATCTGCTTTACTGCTGGTCTTTTACATGACATCGGCAAAATTGCTCTGATGCGCGTGGCGCCGGAAAAATTCCAAGAGGCGGTTACCATTGCTCGCGAACAAGATATCCCGTTGAACAAGGCAGCGTTGGATGCAGGACTACCGAACCATCAAACCGTTGGTTCCAGACTCGCCGAGAAATGGCGTTTCCCAATGCCCCTGCGCATTGCCATCAATTATCAACGCTACCTCACCGACAGTTCCCGCTCTACCCTCGCACGCAACATGGGTATCTTTGTAGACATTACTGCGATGGCAGACATCATGGTACGTAGTTTCAAGTTCGGCGATGCGGGAGATGACATCCTGCCGGAAGTTGACGAGACATTAATGGACAGAATGCGTGTCACCGAAGAGGACTTTCCTGTCTTCGAAGAGAAGATGCATGACGCAACCCAGCGCTCTAAGATTATTTTAGAACTAGCATCAGAATAAGTTCAAACAAGTCGAAAACCCTAGGCTTTAGCAAAGACGGAAATAAATTCCTTGTCTGCCGGACAAAAATTCAGTGCTGTCAATTCGTCTTTCCGCACCCATGCCACCACTTGTCCTTCGCGAGCTTTCAACTCATCAAGACTGGAAAGAGGCTCCACCGAAAAGAGTGTTAGATCCACAACAACATCTTCGTAGGCATGAACAACCGACCATAGTTCCGAGCCAATGCGTACAGATATAGCAAGCTCTTCTGCAAACTCTCGCTCTAAAGAGTCCTCGAGTTTCTCCCCCAACTTCACCTTCCCGCCTGGGAACTCCCACAGAAACTCCCGGTCCTTACCCGCCGGACGCTCTTGCACCAGAACCAAGCCTTCATGTTCCAATACACCTGCAACCACTTTAATTGTCGCTTTTGCCGCCATCGTCTTCGTTTTGCTTAGTTTACAACCCGCAAACGTTTCATATAATCCTGCACCGCTTTAATACCAGCGGGCCCCATATCTTCGAATTTCCGAGCCACCTCAAGCCATTGCCGCACAAGCCCAAGAAGCGCATCAATATCCATATCATAAGCACTGGGCGCATAAATTTCTATTTTCTTAATCGCCAATTCAAAGAGCTTAATCGCAGCACGAAACTGCCCGGTCTCAAATTTTGAACAGCCCACCGAAAGTTGTAACAATCCTTGTAATAGGTCAGCCCCATCATCCTCTTCAATGTTCCAACGGTCTTCGAAGACCTCGTAAGCTTCAAAAAACTTTTGCTCGTTAAAAAGTGCAATCCCCTTTTCGAGCGCATCAAGAAAGCCATCAGACATGGGTAAACTCCTTGGCCGCAGCGCTAACAAATTCTACCTGCAAGCGCTAGCGTCTGAAGCGAAAAAAGGCTAGTAATCTACAAATGCCCTGCGATGACATCACAGAGTGGGTGGAGCTCAAGCTTAACTCGGAAGACCGCTTAAATGACTATAGTGTCACCAAACGCACCTGCGGCGCAGAAATAGGCAATCAGAGTTTTCTCCTGGAGCTTTTTCGCGGTGAAAGTCTTAGCAACATCATGGCCATGGAGCCTGAAGCCCTCCTCGGACAAGTTCAAGTCGACAATGAAACCGATGAGTTTTTCGCCCTAAAGCATCTCTTTGCTCTGCAAGAGACCCTCTCGTCCTTTGTTGGCAGAACATCGGCGGATCCGGAAGCCACCTGTAGCATTGCGAAGGTTGATTTTAGTGAAGAGGAAACCGTCATCGAGGCGACCCTCTCCGTCGTTGCTCTCACTAATAAGATCAAAGCCTGCGGCGCCTGCGGCTCCTGCGGAAAAAAGAAATCTATCTCTTAAGATTTTAACCCAAGATCCTGGAAGTGCTTTGCCTCACCTGGCCAATCGATGGCGTCCGGAATAGCATAGGGCAACCACAAGTTGATTGCTGCTGAAGGGAATTCGGAACTTAGGAAGTGTTCACCCTTTGCCGCCAAGCTTAAAGCATCCACTTCACCATTGAATGTCTTGAATTCATCTGCACTGCCGGGGAATTTATCGGGCCACTTGGATGCGGCTGGATGATTTGCCATACGCAAACCAACGGAAGAATACTTCGGATAGCCCAAGGTATCTTCAACCTGAGCAGCGCTCATGTTCTGCTCCCAGCCCTTAGGCAACGAGCCGTGCTTGGCCCACTGAACCTGAATTTCTGGTCTGCCACCATGGGCATTGGCATCCGCCACCGCGTCCGCCCCTGCTTTGAAAACTGTGTTGTCAAAGAGGGTGTATATATCGGTCACATCTTTACTCGTCGGGTCATATTTAACCCAGACCATTTCACGGTCACCGGGCATATTGTTGTCCGGCTGGTCACCATCGTTTTCCCAAATCAAGTTGTAAGCAAAAAGAGGCTCAGTAGGATGTTTGATCACCACCACATCCTTGAGGGCGAAGGGTTCTTGCGCGTTGGTTTTAATGCGCGGCATCAATTGTTGTGCCAACGCCTTATCATCCGCGCTTAACTCCTGGGCCGGCTGCAAATCGAAAACCTTCATATAACTCGTCGTCGCCGACGTCATTTCGCCGCGACGGTGATGCTCTTTCGCCAAGTCAAAGTGTCGCTGCGGATTGGTTGGTTCGAGTTCTACCGCCCCGCGCAAGAGGGTCACCGATTGCCGATTAGCATCTTGCTGATTGTCAGCCAAATACTTCGCAGTGGCCTCATAGGAGTTGGCTACAGTGCGCGCCTGTAGCGGGCTCATGCCCTGGCCTGTTGGCATGTCGACTTTGATTCCCATGCGCTCTTCGACAAACTTCTTCAGCAACACAATTTGTTCAGGCTGCTCAAATCCATAGTCTGCCCCAACCTGTAGGGCCTTCTCAAAAGACATGCCTTGAGAAATTTGATAGGCGGCACACATAATTCCCGTACGCCCCATACCAGCCATACAATGCACATACACCGGGTGATTCTTCGGCTCGTTCATAATGTCGAGAAACTCTTGAATCTGATCCATCGTCGGCGCCGTATCATCGTCAATCGAGATATATTTAGAATCTATGCCCAAACGCTTACAGATCTCCGCTTCTTCGTTATTTTCAGAGCGCAGATTAACGATGGTTGGGGTTGTGCCATGCTCGCGCAAAGACATCTCTTTAAGCCATTTGAGCCCAGCTTCATTTGGCTGATTGCCTCGCCACATCACCCCATCTTCCGCCACAACAAAATTTCGAATAGAAGAAAAATCAGGTAAATCTTCCGGAGTCTTGACCAGAGGATGGGCTTCCTTGCCTCCAGGCAAAACAATCGAGCGCAGCATCTTGACCAGCTCAGTTAAGCGTACTGAGGTTCGATAAGGCCGGCCTCCAAACTCCCCCCCTTCAACACTGTCGAAAGCGTTGGCTGTTAACCAGGAGTCGAGCTTCTTTTGAAAATCGGCGCCAAGCATCCCCTTGCCTTCAAGACACTGGATGAGAAAATCCACCTCATTCTTTAGTGCCGCATTCGCTCCTTGGGCATAAGAAACATAGGAGCCAATTGGCCGGTTGGTCCGGTCGAGTAAATCTTGCGGTGGTCGGGTACGTAAAGCCTCATCGGGATAAAAGGCCTTCTCCGTATAGGAGCTATCCGGTTCTTCGATAGCACGAAAATTTGCTGAGCGGCCGATTGGGCCTATACGCGCGTCCTGGGGCATAGTTAAGTTATCGTAATCACAGCTAAACTGTTGCGTCAAAAGAAAAAGTCATCGTGACCTAATTCATCTAAAGGGTTGATCTTTTACGAGTATTCCGCCGAAATCCGAATAATGTCAGTAACATAAGAACCGAGCACACTACAGATGTACTTCCTGTGCTTTGGCATCCCCCTACATCGGCCACTCCGGTCTGGGCACTTTCCTGTACCTGCCCGTCCAAAAAGTAGGCCTTGGAAATTCGACCGCGGTCATCCATGGCCCAGAGTGTCACTTGCGCCTGCGGATTAACCTCAAGGCTTTGACGATGCTCAAAGTCTAAAATGGAGGACGCTCCAGCATGATTTATTTCCGCCTTAATACGAATCCGTTCCGAACGGGTCACATCATCCTCAACCTGCCAGTGAATTTGATTTCCGCTTCGCCAGGCCCTTAAGGTTGGCGCCAATTTATCAATACTCACCTGGATGGTCTTTTCCTCACTCCAAAGACCCGGCTGCTGCCTGTCTCGAATACGAAAGACGAGCTCATGTATGCCAGGGAAATGAAGTCCTGGGTGCGTCACGGATAAGCGACCGACACTGTCCACCGCACGAAAACTTCGCCACATGCTTTCCCCTGCCAGACGATAAGAGGCCTCTAAGTCCACTGCTGGAATTTCCGGACTCTCTATCTCAACCCAAAAACCATCCTCTTGCTCCGGCGCCTCTTCCACCCGGAAGTTAATTCCGTGAAGACTGTTGCCTGCAGAATCACTGCTCAAATCCTCATAGCAAAGCGCATCATTGGTATCGTTGATTTGATCCGGTGTGCAGAGCTTAAAGAAGAAGCCTAAATAACGCCCCTCATCCCCCATACGTTCAACAGCCCGCGCTTTTGGCACATAAGGAAGCCCAAGAGCCGCCGCGGAGAGTTCCAGGTTAAGGGGAGCTTCGTTCAATAGGGTCGGCAAGAAGAGTTCAACCAACTCTCCAACCCCTTCCGGATCAAAGTCCAGGTTCATCTCGTTATACACCGCGTGCACGTTCTCGATTTTTATTCTATCAATTTGGAATTCCAAATCACCACCAGCGGAAACCTCGAAGCTCAAACCAAAATCAAGGTCCATGCCGATGCCAAGAAATTGGATCAGCGCATCATCGACGTAGGTATAAAGACGTACGGAGAACTCGGGCCAAATCAGCTGAAAATGGCTGTCCCGGGATTCGCCCTCACCCTCGCCCGTGCCGTATTTTATCACCGCAGGCAAGCCCGGCAGCATCGCGATGTCCACCGGCGCATCAGCTGCTGCCACATTCAGAGCGCCCGGCGCAAGCAGCGCAATCGTCGAAACGCTTGGCACAAAAATCCCACCGCTAAGTTCTCCTAAAGTCTCCGCCTTTAAACGCATACAAAAAGCGCCAGAGTCAAAGAGCTCATAAAGAGCACGGGTAAAAGTCACATCGCCGACAAGAGCTGCAACATGGAAAACATCCATGGTCATCTGTCCCGTCTCAGGGTGTGGCTGTTCAATGCTGTTGGTTATTTCCGGAACCGCTGGCAAGCTAAAGGATGGGGGTTCAATCACTCCAACGCAATGGCTGTGCTCGCCGGCAAACCCCGCATCAATGTCGAAATTCATCCCCTCGTTATAATCATCGGGTCCGGTCACCGTTGGCGAATCTTCATTTGCCCGTAAGAGATAGCCCACCGGGTTGCCTGCCGGATTGGGCATAGAAATAAACTCATTCAAATCCAGTTCACCCGAGGCCTCGAGTGCCTCACCACCAAATTCATTGACCAGCGCATCCGCCAGAATCGTCACCACCAGATCTTCAAAAAGTGGAATAAGAGCGCTGGCGATAAAACTAATCAGGCAGCCACCATCGAGTTGGCTGGTATCCAAATCAAAAGAATCGACGATGATATCATCTTCATCAACCGCCAGAATCGCATGCCCATCAATCAACTCTACTTTGGGAAAAAAGCGAAAAATTAAGGATTCCAAAATAAGATTCGTATCACTCGGGTCAAAGTTGCAATTCATACCCAGGACTTCGATTTTCGCATCAAATTTTAGATTCACATCGCTAAGCGTCACCTTAACCCCGGCCCCCTTGACCGAATCATCGAAAACGTCAACACTCATACCCTGACTAAGAGTCTCTAATTCAAACCCCATGCTCGAATAGGCTGGCCCACATTCGCCCGTATAGCTCTCACCGGCCTGCAGCGGCGCCTCACTCTCAAGTTCGTAGCCCGTGCCGTCGCTCTCCTCAATAATGAAGTTCAGCCAATCCGGATCCGTTCCATCGCAAGGCTCTAAAAAACATTGCTCCGCAAGATCACCAACGCAGTTGTCCGCCAAAAAGCCTGGAACACTGGCCGCAAAAACATCGATACCTTGTTGGGTGACGCGAGCCTGAATCGCCTTATCCGTTGGCTCCGCCTCTAAGGTCTGTGGGTATTCGTAATCCGAACCGCAACCGCCGCCATTTTCACCCGCACCACAGGCAAAAAGCGCAAAAATCATACATATTCCGAGGCCGTGGGACCAACGCATAGATATATCCTTCTCGTTCAGGGAGCAGTCTAATTGATTTTCGGCAAATTGCTCGTCTTGTCGTGTGAAATTCCTTAACAATCCTGAAATTTTGGCCTTCGACGTTCAATCACTGAACTCAAACCTTCGCGGGCATCCGCCGTCGTAAAAATGGCTTTCATTCCAGCCAGTTCCGCAGCCAAGCCCGCACTAAGATCATCGGAGACCGCAAGATCGGTAAGAGTCGCTACAGAGCGAAGAGCCTGCGGCGCCTTCCGACGAATCTTGTCCGTTATTTGAATCAGTTCCTGCCCACCGGTGAGGGTTACGGTGCCCTGGAGTAAGCCATCCACCTCCACAGCGCCAAGAAAACTGCTTATATTACGCAGTGGTCGAGGGATTTCCTGAGAATCCACCTTGACCTGTTTGGGGGCATCCTTTAAGGCCTGAATGAGTGTTTCATCCAGCACATCCGCATCCACGACCCGCCATACCAACCCTAAGGTCGCCATCTCCGCCGCGTTCACAGCTTTGCCGCTATAAATCAGAAGTCGAGCCAAACCCTTACCCAGTCGATTGGTCAACCGCTGTGTCCCACCAAGCCCAGGATAGATACCGATGCCCGTTTCGGGAAAAGCCAGAGAGGCTTTCGGCGTTGCCACCATTGCGTGGCAGGCCAATGCGAGTTCTGCTCCACCCCCCAGCGCGATACCATCGAGCTTACAAATCACCGGCTTTTTCGACGCCTCAATACGAGCAAAAACTTTCTGGCCATAGGAGGCAAAGTGAACAATATCCTCCACCTTCCCCTGATCGAGCTTATCCAGAAAAAACTTGATATCCGCTCCGGCGACAAAAGCCTTGCCCGCCCCCGCCAAAACAATACCTTCAACCGCTGGATTTTCGCTGGCCGCCGTAAAACAACCGTCAAGCTGGCGAACCGTTTCCGGATTGAGCGCATTCAACTGATCCGGGCGATTGATGGTGATATAGCCAACCTTGTTACGCACATCCAGTTTGACGACACTGAGTTCAAACGCTTTGCCCTGCTCTTCCTGTGTTGCCAAGAGATTAGGCTTTTCCAGACCATATTTCGTGCCCAGGTCCGCAACGTAGCGCCCTAC
>CAXGWX010000109.1:0-10734 GCA_964013445.1 uncultured Bdellovibrionales bacterium
CACCATGCGCGGCGGTCTCTACTTGCTCACCCCAGACAAGCAACTCAAGAAATGGAACAAAGTTCTTATCGACAAGGAATCGTCAGGCTTCGAGCATGCGGGAGCTTTTGCGGATACGGACGGTGATGGCCTCGACGAAATATTTGTTGCCGCAGACGATCAGGACCGGGTATCCCAATACCGTTGGCAGGATGGCGCCTTTGTTCGTGAAGATATCTTTAATTTGGAAAAAAGTGATATCACCTGGTCGATTGAATTTTGCCCTTAGAGGCTTGGGCTAAAGAGTCGCCAAAAGAATTGGGAGAGACGCTGCAAGAAAGTGTCATTTTCCAGACCTTTCATGGTCACCTGTTCTGCACTTTCAAGGCCTTCGTTAAATCGCTGCTTTAAAGCAATCGCATTATTTTTATCATTCGTCGCAAACAGTGATTCTGAATCACAGTGCTTCGAGCGGCCGTTCAAATTCATTGAACCGATAATGCTGTATTTATCGTCAAAAAGGGCTGTTTTAGAATGCAGAGTTGAGCCCTTGTATTCATAAATTTCCACCCCCGCTTCGAGCAAATCGTCGTAGTGAAAACGCCCCGCCGATGTCACCATACGCACATCGGAAGATTCCTTACCGTTGGTCAAAATTTTCACTTTCACGCCGCGTCTCGCCGCATTCATCAACGCCTCACGTAGACGCTTAGGAGGCACAAAATAGGCGTTTTCCAGGATCACACTCTCGGTTGCCGTGTTGATGGCGTGAATAAGCAGGCGGGAAGTGTTATCGTCCCCGTCATCTTCTGGACGGTGCTGAACAAAACGTACCGACGCATTATCCTCATAACGTGGAGCCTCCACAAAGAGTCGCCGGGTTTCATCTGCAGAAAACTTACCGCGCAAATCTCGCCAATTCGAAGCAAAACCTTGTAGAGCAAGCTGCGCACTCGGCCCCTCCACAAGCATATCCGTATCCCGCCAAGCCTCCGGACCGCGCCTCGCTAGAGCAAGCAAGGGCTGGATAGATGAACCGGTGGCGTATTCATCAGCGATATTCATACCACCAACGATGGCCCGGGTTGAATCGGTGACCATAATCTTTTCATGCCAGCGGTCATTCCAATCCCAGAACTCAAGGGGCTTACCGTATTCACGAACTTGCACCCCGTTCTTTTTCATATACTTGAACAACCTATCATCCGTACGCAACGAACCGAGCCCATCATAAATGACCTTGACCTCAACTCCTTCACGAGCCTTCGCCACCAATCGTTTGGCCAAATCCCAACCAGTGCCATCATCCGTAAAAATAAAGGTCTGCAAATAGATACTATGCTGCGCCTCATCAATAAGCTTGTTACGTGCGGAAAAGGCTTGGGGTCCATCAAAAAGGGGTGTTACCCGATTGCCTTGCAGGGTCACTGAATTGGTTTGTTCATCGATGAGTCGCTCGAAGGCGGGGGTTGAAAAATCCGGCGCATAAGCTGAACGACCGTTATTCAGGGCACTCATCGCGCGACGGTAATGCGACTTCTTTAATTCCCGACACAAAGCCCTGCGCAAGCTTCCCCATTTTTGCGCATGACGCTGATTAAACGCATTCTCGATAGCATCCCGTTCCTGAGGTGAAGTATTTTCGAGGATCTCGAAGACCGTGTCCCGATCACAGCCGCCACCCTTCATGGCTTTGTATAAGGCAAGTGCCTTAGCCGGAGCCTCGGCTGCGAACTTAGGCAGAGCCTCAATTCTATCCGCCGACAGTGCTGCTGTGGGAGAAGATTTTTTGAATGCAAGTCCGCTCGCCCCTATACGCGGTGGCGCAAAGGCTAAACTTGGTTCTGTGATAGCAGGGCCTACGGGGGATAGACGCATAACACTTTCCTTATCATCAACGACTTACACTATAATTATCGTTGTCTAAGGGGATCCGGTTGCGTCAAAAGCGCAAAAGTAACCGCCTGAGCCACGCCCCTTCAGGAGTAACACAAACGAAAACAGATACTTAAGGAAGATCTGGCGAGGTCCTAGGGATCGTCCGGCAGGCACTCCATAGCACAATCTGCACAGGTCACCTGGTCGATGGTCTTTTCATCGAGCATGTCCTTGAGCCAGCTCATTAACTTCGTGCCGTCGGATTCGGTCTCGTAGATTTCGTCCATATGCAGGATACAATGTCGACAGCCAGGCGCCACGAAGGAGTAAAAGTTGTCCGTATTGCTGGCAATCTCATTATTGTAGGCCTGCATGGTTGTGGACCAGGCCTCGGATGTTCCACCACCCATCGCATTAAAATAGAAGATCTGATTGTCATCAAGAATCGTCGTATACTGAGAGAATGTGCGCTCCGGGAAATGATTGGCAATGGAGGTATAAAGATAGGGCATATCCATGGTCATAATATCCATCTTGGTTGGATCTAAAGCCTCAATAAATGTAGGCAAAGCCCCTTCCGCCTTCCATTTTGGAAAGCTGTCCTGAAAGAAACTCTCGGTGATGACACCAGCACCAGAATCAGAAAAATGATAGACAGGCACTTCCGGATAATCGTTCATCACATGGGGCGCCCACATAATCGCGCCGTAAGCGCCAGCAGAACATCCAGTGATGAAAATCTTTTCTGGGTTCTTAAAGTTAAGCTTAATCCAGTCCATGACTGACCGGGTGTTGACTGCTCCTTTGTGCTCAATTTTCACATACTCCGAGTATTCAACATAGTTGTTACCCCAGTGTGCATCGCCAGTGCAGTAGGGAATATGCACATGATGCCAATCATGAAAAGGGTTCTCCATATTATCTCGGTCGTAAATCCCTTGATAAAGCTCGCGTTTTTCCGCCTCTTCGGGAGTCATATTCGCGTGCTTACGGGCTGAGTCGATGGAGTCCGCAAAGATGGAGCCTGCAGTTGAACAGGTTAGTTCGTTCCAACAAGCGCCGCCGCCACGAAAATCGATGATGAGCTTATCGACGGTTCCTGGACTGACAAAAAAACCAAATTCCGTTCCGCGGGAACAAATGGTCTCTCCTCCCGGATTGATTTCCGTCCATTTATCGTTTTCCAACTCCGCCAAACAGGGCAAATCCGCATCGCAAGGATCCGGCTCCTGATCGCAGCCGCTTAAGACAAACAATAATGCAAAACCAATACAGACTCTTCTTAGGGGGCACATAAGATTTTTCTCCTTATTTTTTTATCAAACGCACTAAAAGTTTAGCGTAAAATGCTCGACCACGCTCTTGAGACCGGTGACCCGATCTAGACTTCCCCGGAGCTTTTCGCTGGCCAGTACTCTGCCACCGATTCCACCGGATGCAAAGTCTCAAAGATACGGGCATAACGAATTTTCACACGACCGTCTTCTAAGGTGCTTTTGGCCGCGTCGTAGAGCCATTTGGAAAAACGCTCACTGGTCGGTACGAAGGGGAAAACCGCCACTTTGAGACCACCCGGATAGCGATTTTCAGCGCCGGCAAAGCGTATCACCGGCCGTTCGATGGTGTTGATTTCCCCATGGAGTTCCTGGCGCGAGGCCAAGAGCTTTACCCCCATGGGCTCCAAATCATCGGCGATGTCATTATAAGTGTCTTCACCGATGGCCAGGGAATGATCGAGCAAGGTATGAATGGGCTCTAAAAGCTGACCTTTGAGCACGCTGAAATCGACCACGAAGCCCTGAGCGTCAAGCTCGTCACTCATCAGCCCAACCTCGAACTTCCAGGTATGGCCGTGCATATTGATGCAGTGGCCCTTATGGCCCCGAATATGGTGGGCGAAGGAAATATCGATGCTTTTATGTATGCTGTACATGATTTCTGGCTAAGGCATTAACACCGCCGGGCCGCAAAAAACAAGGGTTAAAGACAATTTTCCCCAGCTGAATCTATGGGCTATGGGGCGCCCGTACCGGGCTTTTTACGCTCCGCCAGCATAATACCGAAGGCATCGCTCTGAAATGGCATGGCGCCAAAGACCTCAACGGGCCGATAATGGCTGCGTAGCCAGCTTGCCAGCCGAAGGGCATAATTTTGGCCAAAAGTGCTCGGACCATACTCCGGAGTGTGGCGGTGGACGAGGGCAATATAGTCCGGTGGAGAAGCTTCGAGTTCAGCGATGAATAAATCCTCGCCAAAGAGGTCAAAATCCGATGGGAAAAAATGCGGAAATCCCCAAACACTGGCTCGCCCGGTCAAGGAATTGAGGTATACCCCTTCGGGAAAAGCAACCAGAGTCTCATTCTCCCCTATCCTCTCCCTAACGCCAGCCAGAGCTTGCACTAAAATCTTATTCTTTTGATCTTCAGGCAAAAGGATAGTTCCCAAACTGGTGCTCAGAGAAAAGGTCCGCTGCGCCTGAAAATATCGGTAAAGCTGGATCTGGCCAAAACTTAAACCCAGCAGGCAAAACAAAAGCATCAGAGCATAGGGTCTGCGTCCCGGCAGAAAACTGTCTTTAAAGATTGTCCCCGGTATGAGTTCAAAAAGAACCAACACATAGAGAATGAAAGAAGGCACCAAAATGAAAAAACCGTAGACATAGGGAATCGGCACCAGCAGCATTCGCAGGGAACTCACCAGAGCAAAAAGCGCAAGACCAAACAAAGCTCTCTCTCTTAGGGTTGGCCCCTTAAAAAGCCTGAAACCAAAAAAGAGCGTTGCACAAACATTCGTCGCCAGCATCGCCCGGTACTGATAGAGCCACTTGCCCGTGACCGGGTCAACTTCTTGCCATAGCAGCCACAGTGAAAGTGTCACGATGGCAACAAAACAACCCAGGGCGCTAAGTTGCCAGGGCCTGGTTCGGTCTGCACTAAAGCGAATAAGCATAATCAAAAGCGCAAGAACCACCAAATGCAGCAGCGTCATGAGGCCGGCCTGCTCCAGATGAGTTGGCCAGGCATCCAATCCCATCAGCCCACTGCTGTAGGGATTGACCTTGCTGAGATAAGCAAAAAAGAAGGTGTTGTTCAAAAACCCCTCCATGCTTTGCGTCGGTAAGAGAAAAACGCAGTGGAGTAAAACTGCGGCGATCCAGGACAAATTCAGAGAGAAAAAAGAAAATTGTCCACGCCTTCCGGAGGCAAAAAACAAAAAGCAAAGCACCATCGCCCAAATCGGCAAAAACATAATCGGTCGGGATAAAAAGGCCAGGACCATAAAGAGATGGATAAAACCGTAGTCACGCTTTTGTCCCTCTAAGGTAAAGCGCAACAAAAAAAAGAGCAGCGCCAACACCCAAAGACAGAAACTCGTCGAAGCCAAACTGTAGGGGCGCACAAAATTAAACATACTTTCCGGTTCGCTACGGGCAAAAACCGAATGCATGAAAAATATCAGAACAGCGACAAATGCAGCAAAGCTACCGCTAAAGAGACGACAAATTCGATAAACAAAAAGTGCAGAGAGGACCGCAATGACCAAACCAATAATAATAAATGTCGTAAAATGGACACCGCCGAGGGCCAGGAGTCCGGCCAAAAGATAGGGTGGCAAAACGCCGTACTGGTAATGAAAATCCCTATAGGGCACATCCCCAGCCAACACCCGTTGTGAGAACCAAATATCGTGGAAATTATCCATCAGCAGATTGCCGTAGGTGTTCCAGGTCGCCACGCAGAGAAACAAGAAAAGAGTGCTCAGCACAAGCCCGGCGCGAAGATCTGAATCCTGTTGAGTTATCATCGTTTTTTGTTCCCTGAGATGACACATTTATGGTTCTGCGCCCCAACAATCCAGACCTTTCTCGACAAAACATCCCTCGGACCGACGGCTCCCCCTCCTTTATATTCATCGACCAAACTGATAGGAATAAATCTCGAAACACTTCGACACACAAAACATGCGACTGAGACTCAAACAAACCATCGACTTATACTTAGGCGGCCTTCTGGTGTTCATCCTGCGGCCCATCGTCTTTATGGTCGGCAAGCTCATGAACAGAGATCACCAGATCTCTCCAAAAGGCGAAGTCTGTTTTCTAAAAATGCTCGGCGGCGGCTCTTTGGTTATCGCCGCGCCAAGCCTGCTCGCTCTGCGCAAGGCCCGTCCCGATCTGGTGCTCTCTTTGGTCACCACCAAAGCCCTGGTGCCCTTCGCCAAAAGCCTACACCTCTTCGATAAGCTGTATATTATTGACGAATCCTCTGTGCTGGCGCTCCTGCGTTCATCCTTGGTCGCCCTGGTCAGGCTTTTTCGTGTGGATACTTTTGTCGATTTGGAAGTCCACAGTCGACTCAGCACAATTTTTTCTGTGCTCACCTGTGCCCGCAATCGCATCGGCTTTTATCTGGCAAACGCCTATTTTCGCCGCTATCTCCATACCCACCTGCTCTTTGCCAATGTGTTTAATGGCTCCTATTTTCTCTACGAGAAGGTGCTCTCCCTCTTTGAACTCAAACCCACCAGCTTTGCAGAGCTACGCTCCCATCTTTTGTCCACCCTGCCGGAGCCAGAGCCTGAGCAAGAAAATGCGGGCAGGACAATTGTTATCGGTCATGGCTGCTCGGAATTGGGTCAAGAACGGCAACTCTCTGCCCAACAATGGGCTCAGGTTTTTGCGCAGCGGCTCGGTGAAGATGCGGCAACCATCATCTTTCTTGGCGCTTCCGGGGACAGGATCCTGGCGCAAGAGATTATCGACAAGGGCAAAAGCGAGCGGGCAAATCTGCAATGGCAAAACCTCTGCGGCGATACCAGCCTCGTCGAATCACTTGCCATTCTTGCTAAGGCCAATGAATTCTGGGGCATCGATTCTGCCCTGCTCCACTATGGGCGGATTCTTGTGCCCAAATGCGTATCTTTTTGGGGCCCAACCCGCCCCAAATCCCGGCTTAAACCGAATCCGGATCTTCAGGAAGAAATTAACTACGCCAAAGTTCAGTGTTCGCCCTGCATCCATGTGGCGGAAGCGCCACCCTGCCAGGGTAATAATCTTTGTATTGCCAATCTCTTTATCGAACCCAGTCCTTCTTTGGAGCAGTCGCCAGGCGTTGGTCTGGTGCCGGAAACGCCACCTCAATAATCAACGCTGGGTGGAACCTACCAGATCACCAAATGATACTGCCAAAAATCCTGCCAAATACGGGGCAGCTGCGGGAAGATTGGTGCGATTTTCACCAGTGGAATAATCAGAACATAGAGTATGCCTCGTCCTCGAAAGCCGTCTTCAAGCTGGGCAAACCCCATCACGCAGAGCAAAAAACCGAAACCGGGCACGGGTGTAAGAACATAAGTCACCATAATAAAGAGCAGCAACAAGAGATCCCGATGCTTACCCACAATTGGCAAGCGTGGCGCCATAAATGTTAATGCCACCAACGCCTCAAGGGCCAATGCCATCAAGCCAAAATAGAGGGCAGCATGGCCCAGCATGGTCGAACTTTTAAGTTCAAAGCGTAGATTGCTGTCTGGAAAATCACTCAAGACACGAAAACAGTCCGCATTGTCGATCCGGTCCTGTAAATTCATATTCGTAAACAGGTCGAGCATATAAGAAAAACGACCATCGGCTAAAAAAGTGAAATGAAAGAAGCTACCGTCAAGCCACTGCCCTCCCCACAGCTTCCAGAAAACGGCAAAACCAAAAGAAAGGCCTACCAGCAAGCGCCCCTGAATCCGCAGGAGCTCAGCGCTCTTGTCCTCCAGGGTGCAAGCCAAAGCGCAGGCCCCGGTCCAATAGAGAAGCAAATACTGATGGTTGTCGATACGAAACCAGACCTGCAAATGCATAAAAGCCAAAGCAATAAAAAGGCCCCACCAGGCCGCCGGTTTTTTTAAGAGTGGTGGTGCAAAAAGCATTGCCGCCGCCAAGACCCGGGGGACCACCGCCAGACCAGAGCTGCCGCCATGGAAGATGAGCAAAAGAAGGGTCAAACGCAGCACCAATTCGACATTGGCTTCAAGCCAATCAAGGCCCTTGATACGCTGCCATAAGCTCACGCCCCACCCCGCTCTCGATAAAAGGTTTGGCTAAGGGGCTCGGTCCAGATCTCTTTCTTTTCAGAATCGAATTTGGTCTGCCAAATTTGTATTTCGACTTCAACCAGATTGGCCGCTTTAAGCGCCGGGTCGGGCTTTGAGATAGGCAATCTTACCCACATGACCTGCTTGCCCCGATAGGCCTGAGGGTAGGCCGGATAAGTGACCGCAATGGGTTCGACCCGCACAAAACTTGCCGCAAAAAGCTGCTCCGCCAGCAGCCCCATCAAATCCTGGGAAGGCATGGCCAAAATGCGCCGTTTGAGAATACCCGCAATGTTGTTCTCCCGTGATTGGGTTTGCCAGTTAATGATATAGGCCTGACCACTGGCGTCCTTGCCCCTGATGGTAAGATTTCGCTTGGAAATGCGGCTGAACATACCAAAACCACCACCCTTCCAGGGCGTAAGGTCCTGGCCTTCTGCCAAACTTATCTGCAGGAGAGCCACGAGAACCAACACCCCTGGAAAAAAAAGATAAGCTCTGTTGGATAGTCTCTTAGGCACCATAACTCTGGCTCGAAGGTAGCGGCAGAGCCTTAGCAATAGCAAGTTTTTTATGGTCGCCGTCGAATAAAAAAGATTCCAAAACCGACCAGCAAAGAGGCCAGGACAAAACCAAAGGGCCAGGTAAAGCGCTGGGTTTGCTGGGTCAAGGTTGTTCCCTTGCGTACTCGTTCTTGTATTCGCATGAAACGCTCTTCTAAAACGGGAATGGCTGCGGCCCTAATCCTGGCCCTCTCTAAACGCTGCCTTAAGTGCTGCATCCGACCTACGTAGGCCTGACGCGCTTTTTCTTGCGCCTTGATGGCCTCAATCAAGGGGCCAGCCAATTTACCATAATGGACCCGCTTGTAACCATCGGCCCCATCACGCACCACTTCGGGGAAAACTTTTTCAAGTTCCTGGGCGATGACTCCAAGCTGACTGCCCGATGGTAAGTTCATTTCTGGTGCAACTTCGGCCTTGAATGTGTGACGCACACCACGGGTCTTAAGCAACCGCTCCAGCGCACCTTCGACAGCATAGATATCCGCTTTCAGACGACGGTCACTCAAATGGTCGTAAAGATCCTCAGCGCCAAATTCGAAATGGTTACCACCCGGCTCTTGAATCCCACATGTCGGTGTGCTGGATAGCATATCGCCACAGTCATTAATACTTTGCCCCTGCGTAACACGGTTAATATAGTAGCCCCCTTCATTCCAGGCATCACCTCGCCACAAGAGTTGCTCACCCGCATCCAAAACCCCATCAGAAGCCATATCTCCATAGACCAGCACCCCTGTGAATGTATCGACATCCCCACCCACATAAAGCGGATGCGCCGAGACCTCACCAAACACCCACTCTGACTCTGCCCCATTCCATGGGTCGCCTTCAAAGCGGCCATTACCAACCTGTGTTACGCCACCAACAGTAATCTCACCATCAAAGGGTTCCACCCCCATAATACCATTGCTGTTTTCTATCTCCATATCCTGAATATTATCGAAATCCTGGTCTGCAGGCAGCGCTGGGCAGGTGCGCTCCCTACATTCACTTAATCCTGGACAAGGGTTATCCGTATCACATGCTACAGGCTCCCCGGCGTTCTCATTCCAGAATCCTCCACCTGCATCATAACAATGGCCCACACCGCAAGGTTCACCGGTCACCGAACAGGTGTTGTCGCCCTTGCAACTTTGTGGAGCTCCGGCAAATCCATTGCCATAGCCGACCACCAAATCGTCCGAATCCAAATACTTAGAAATATTGTCTAAATAAAGATCACCAAAGATATGCAACACGCTCTTGTCGCTGGAACTGCCGACCTCAACGCCTTTACCGGAGGCCGGGTTCAGTTCGAGAGCCATTCCAGGGTCTGTGGAAATCTTTGCGCCGGCGTTGCACTCCTTGACGGATAAACATTCTGGACGAATTTCAAGTTCATCAACAAATGCTTTGGACGCATAGAGCAGTGTCTCGGGCAGAAGGTCGTTTGCATACCCCAAAGCCAGCGCGCCATCGTAATCAACCCGATTGGATGACCCATTAAAGGCCAGTGCATGGCCCGTTTTCGAAACGACCAGCCGATTCTTTGAATTTGCCTCAGGACAGTTTCCAGATGAACCGGTAGTATCCAGATTTCCGACACTCATCTCGTCTTCGATATAGGGGGTATTCAAAATGAGATGGCTTCCTGCTGCATAGCAGAGTTCATCTTCAAGAGTGTTGCTCTCCACAAAGCCACATTTGAAGACTCTCGCTGTGAAACTTCTGACGACCTCGTCGCCATAGCCTTCTTCGCATTCAGTGACCACACTAACCACATCATCTGGCTGCAAAGAGCTAAAGATCTCCGTTGTTCCATCGTTTGCCACCAGAACAGTCATCTGACTGTCATAACAGTTAAAGTCCGTAGAGCCCCAACCCCCATTGGCGATGTAGGAGACACCACAACGCTGCACTTCAAAACCTGTGACTGTCGCCTTAATATTCGGCGTAATGGCCACAACATCACTTGATAATATTTCGCCGACACTTAGACACTCCGCATCTGCAGTGCAAGAAGCACCACCAAAGGCACAACGGCTAACCTCAGTGATACACGCTTGCTCCCCAAGGGCTAAACTATTGTCTTCGCTCAGCGGCCATGGTTCGCAGGCCCAACCAGCACTGGCGCTATACCTGAGCACCTCTCTGGGACCACATTCTTTTATTGCAAATTCGTTAGCGCTGTTGATGACCAAACCACTGTCTTTACTCTCCGCTTGCACGGTAAAAACACTCTCCCCAT
>CAXGWX010000110.1:0-10693 GCA_964013445.1 uncultured Bdellovibrionales bacterium
CAAAGATCAAATGTTAAGCACAGAGCTAAGCTTGGCCTATAGTTTTTAAAGACTCGGGTTTAGTCTTTAGCAAGGCATCTCTTCGCAGATGTTGCCATCTGCAAACTAACAACCGTAAGAGCTTGACTTAAGTCATCAGCAATCGCTCCTTGGGCGTCCATCTTTCTGGAAGTGTCGCGTATAGCTAAGACACGGTCGCAATTTTCAGCCTGCTCTAAACTCTGCATCGCCAACACATATTTTGGCCGCTTATCCGTATAGAGTTTAACCAATCGCACCACCTCTTGACGAGCTGCCGCTTCCGACGGAAAAGCTTTCGCACCTGAACAAGCAAAACAGCCGAGAATAAAAGACATTAACAGTAAAACGCGTAGCATTTCCTCCCCCTTCATTAAAGAACACCTATTTTTATATTTTCAGTCGCTTAAGTGCAAAGGAAAACGTGCCCTTAAATTGGTGTAATAAGCTTGCAACCAAAGTCGCTTTATCATCAAATACTAAGCACTAACTGGGAGAACCAATATGAACATTGTGATTGCAGGAGCAGGAGTCGTCGGCACGGCTGTTGCCGAGCAACTCTCTCATGAAGGACATCAAGTTGTCGTTGTCGACAACGATCGAAAAGTCCTGCGACGCGTAGAAGATCGCCTGGATGTGCTCTGCGTACAAGGCAACGCCAGCAGTCCCAGTGTGATGAAGAAAGCAGGTTTATCACAAGCCGATTTGGTCATCGCCGTCACCCCTATCGATGAAGTCAATATTGTCGTTGGCATGCTGGCAAAACGGGTTGGTGTTGCAACAAGACTCGTGCGCCTGAGAAATATCGAATATGCCCGTGAACCAGTGCTCAGCTTTTTAAGGGAATCGGGTATTGAGCATATTATTAATCCTGACCCAACGATTGTTAATGCGATTGTTCGAATGCTTGAGATTCCAGGAACAAATGACATTGCTACCCTGGCTGGTGGAGAAATTTTGATGCTTGGGGTAGAGATTCCTGAAGACTCGCCTACCGCTGGTCGCTCCCTCGCAGAGATTAGAGATTTAGGCGCCTTAGACACCTTTATTGTCCTTAATATAACCCGCGGCGATGATGTTTTTGTACCATCTGGCGAAGATCAGCTACAGGTCGGCGATCATGTTCGTCTTCTGGTCGCTCGTGACATGATTCCATTCATGGTGCCAATGATTCACCGTGAACCCAAGCAAACTCGCACCGTAATTATCTCTGGAGCCAACCGCTTAGGCATTGAGCTCGCTGAAGCTCTCGTTGATAAAGTCCAACGCTTGGTCATTATAGAACCTGATGTTGATCGTGCTGAGGAAGCGGCAAATGCGGTGGAAAGAGCGATGGTCCTCACCGGTGATCCAACGGATCTGGAGGTACTCGAAGAAGCCTCCATTGACCTTGCGGATCTCTTTTGTGCGGTGATGGATGATGACCAGAAAAACTTTCTCTCCGCCCTCCTTGCCAAAAAACATGGTGCAGCCAAGAGTGCGGTCCTCGTTCGACAGCCAGACTATATCTCTGTTCTCGATTCCCTGGGCTCTGATATTGTTATCAACCCCAGACTTGTCACCGTCGGGGAAATTATGGCCCACGTCCGCAAAGGACATATTCACTCGGTCACACAAATGGCTAAAACTAAAGCGGAAGTATTGGAAATGATAGCGCCTGCAGACTCACCGGTCGTTAAAGAACCCTTAAGTCAAATCAAGTTTCCAAAAAACGCTATTGTCGGTGCAATTTTGCGGGAAGGGTTAATGCAACTTCCTGCTGGAGACACGCAAATTCAAGCAGGCGAAACATGTGTTATTTACACGATGCCCGACGGTATTGCCAAAATAGAAAAGCTTTTCACCTCCAAAAAGTAGAACCACTCTTATGAATTTCCGTATCGTCCTCTACCTCATAGGAAATCTTCTTTTGATTTTGGGTGGCTGCTTAGTGGCGCCGCTTGGCGTGGCCTATTATTTTTATTCGCAAGGGCAGCAAGATGCCAATGAAGTCATCGCATTCAGCTCGAGTGCACTCATATCTTTCCTCGTAGGCGCGGCTCTTCGCTATTTGTTTAAAGAAAAAAATATTGATTTGAAACACAGGGAAGGCTTTGCTGTCGTTAGCCTTTCATGGGTCGCGATGACACTCGTTGGCATGCTTCCTTATCTTTTCACCGGAGCAACCGGCACTATAACTAACGCTTTCTTTGAAACAATAAGTGGCTTTACCACCACCGGTGCTTCCATTTTCCCGCAAGTGGAAGCAATTCCACCTGGATTGCAGTTCTGGCGATGTATGACCCAGTGGCTGGGGGGCATGGGTATTATTGTTTTGAGCGTAGCACTCCTACCCGCACTTGGGGCTGGTGGCTACCGCATGCTCAAGGCCGAAGCTCCCGGGGGGGCCGTATACGAAAGAGATAAGCCGAGAATTACCGATGCTGCCAAGGAATTGTGGTGGCTATATATTCTCCTCTCGTTTCTCGCCTTTGTCCTCTATCGCCTTGCAGGCATGACAACCTTCGACGCGGTTTGTCACGCATTTACCACTTTAAGCACAGGCGGTTTTTCCACTCATAGCGAATCTGCAGCTTACTTTTCTGCCCAAATACAATGGCTGATGATTATATTTATGTTTTTGGCCGGCATTAACTTCACCTTGCATGCCCGTTTAATCAGATTAAAATTTGGCTCCGTATTTCGCAATCCTGAATTACAACTCTACACTGGCTTAACCTTGCTGGTCACACTCGTTTCCTGCATGCAATTACGCAATTATCCAACATTTGGCGCTTTGGAAGAGATCCTCCGGGCAAGTCTCTTTCAGGCTCTGACCGTCATAACAACGACAGGCTTTGCCACAGAAAACTTTGACCTATGGCCATCTTTGATTCGCTATATACTCTTGCTTCTCATGTTTTTTGGCGGATGCATGGGCTCAACTGCTGGCGGCATGAAAATGGCCCGAATCTTAATCTATGTAAAAAGTCTTTTGCGGGAACTGCATCGCCCCATTTTTCCTCATGCGGTACGCCCTTTACGCATTGGCAAAAGGGTTTTGGAGAACACGATTGTTACCAATGTCATGGCCTTTGGACTGCTCTTTATCGCCGCCTTTGTGGCCGGCTCCCTGGTTATGGCTGCTGCCGGATACGATATCCTCACCGCTACCTCCGCATCTGTTGCCGCTCTCGGTAATATTGGGCCAGGCCTTGCGCAAGTGGGACCCAGCGCCAATTGGGCACACTTACCTGACTTTGCTAAATGGACCATGGGCTTCTTGATGCTTTTGGGCCGCTTGGAACTTTTTTCAGTATTGATACTCTTCACCCCTTGGCTGTGGCGCAGATAATATCAGGAATATTGCCTTTAGGCCCTGGCGTAGTAATATAGGCTGGCCATGAACGCACTGATTTTAACCTTGGGCTTAATGCTGGGGCAAACACCTTACTTTCCAGGAATGAGCCGTCCTGCCTTGGAAAACTTAAAGCTTGAACAAAGCTCAGGCCCGGTAATTTTTATTATTGTCGACGCGCTGCGCCCGGATCACTTAACACCGTACGGATTTGATAGGCCTACTTCACCCTTTTTACACGGCCTTGCTGATGAGGGTGTTATTCTTACACGAGCCTACGTCAACGCGAACTGGACGCGCCCATCAAGCACATCTATTCTTACCGGTCTCTTGCCTAGAGAGCACAAAGTAGAAACCCAGAATGCGGTCTTACCCAAAGATGTAGACACGCTGGCCGAGCATTTAAAGAAGAAAGGAATTCCAACAGCCGGCATCATAGCCAATGGCAACGCCAGCTCCGCCTTCGGACTGTCTCAAGGTTTTGATTATTATATTGATGCAAACAACACCTGGGGTAACCTGCCGAATGCCCGGGATGTTGTTTCCCATGCAAAAGATTATATCTACAAAAATAAAACGGAACCATTCTTTCTCTTTCTATTTCTCATTGACCCGCACAATCCATACAGAGCACCGCAAATTTACGAGGATGCGTTTGTCCGCAACCCGGAAGTTAAGTTGATCGACACACCACACTGGGAAAAACAGAAATACTCTAAACAACAAATAGAGCGTATGCTCGATACTTATGATGCCTCGGTTCGGTTCACCGACGATGCCTTGGGAGAGCTTTTTGACTACCTCCGACAGTTACAAATCTATGAGAAAAGCACGATCCTGGTAAGTGCTGACCACGGAGAAGCTTTTGGCGAACATGACGTATATATGCATGCCCACCATCTTTATGAAGAAATTATTCGGGTGCCCTTAATCATCAAACAACCGGGCTGGCAGCATCCAGGAACGTATTATTCGGGCCTCTTCGAGTCGGTCGACTTTGTGCCAACAATTCTGGGATTCTATGGAATCGATACTCCGACAACCCTATCTGGACGCAACTGGACACAGATCACACCAATTCAAGAACAGAAAAATCGCACCATCTTTTCTGATTTTTATCATTTCGGTATCAAGCGACAAACACTGATCAAGGGAGCACATAAAATAGTATACAGTTTACCTGCAGATAAAAAAGACTATATAAAAACCGTCGGTAACCCCAAGCTTCTGCCATCCGTATCTTTTGTCGATCATAATATTAAGTTTTTTGACCTTCATAAGGATCCACTGGAAAAAAACGACCTCTACTCTTTAGAAAATACCAAGGCTGCCCCCTGGAAAGAGCTGTTCACCACACTTTTGATGCACATCGAAAAACGCGGTCAGGCTAATCCCAATTTAGAGAATAGTACCCTTTCCAAACAAACCCTCTCAAACCTTAAAGCCTTGGGTTATATCCAATAGCCTATAGATAACCTAAAGCCCTCAATCGTTCCTCAACGCTTCGACTTTCACTAAGAGAATTTTCTTCCTGAAAGCCACCCCTTTGCATCTCATATTCTTTGATTGCGCCAGGCCTCTCTTCTCCAATCAGGTCGTAAACCATGCGTCCTGCTTCTTCGATATTTAGTGCATCCTTAAGAGCGAATGGCTGCTCATGACCCGCCAACATAAATACCCCCTCACGCTGATGTACGCCTGGCATGCCATAGCCCTTAGGCGCAAACCACTCCCCTGATTTTGCAACCGTATACCAGGGCCCCTTTCCTTCACTGGGGAGGAAGGAGACTCTATAGCCATCAAGCCAAGCCGGCTCTAAGATCAAATCAGGTAATCGCTCTAGATGAGGGCCGGAATAGACTTCAGAGGGGCGGTAGGTGCGCTTGATAAGGCTCCTTCCTGCCGGATCTTTAAGTTGCTGACAAACCGCTTCAAGTTTTTCAAGCTGCTCTTCTTTCTCCTCTGGAGACATCGTACCATGCACGAAACGGTCCTTTGAATGCAACCATATGGCTGGTGAGTAATCAAACTCATCAGAAAAGGCCAAAGTGTTCGCCCAATCAATATGTTGGCCGCGCAAAACCCCTAAGGCTGAGCCAAAAAGCTGTTCTGGAATGAATCGGCGTATTTTTCCTGGCGCCCCCTTGGGCAATCTTCCCAAGATTTGACGCATAAATTTTCCATATGCACTCTTTATCTTTGTCTTGTTTGAACCTTGAAAAGACAGAAAACCATGCTCCGCCAAGAATCGATTGAGGTGCACACGCTCGATAGATGAGCCGCCCATCCCATGGTCACTCACCAATAATACTTGGCTGTCGGGTCCCCCTACCTCCAACATTTTTCCGATAAGACTATCGAGGCGGGAGTAAATTGTCGGTAAGAGATGAGCATACTGCTCTCCAAGATAACGGGGCGATTTTTTGTCATAGGTATGCCAGAAATGATGTGCCGCCGTATCCGAAGCTTGTAGATGGACAAAAAACACATCCCATGCCTCCCTCTCAAGAAGCGACAAAATTATCTTTTCTTTATGCTCAATATCATTGAGCATCCCTGACAAGGCTACATCAAGGCTTTCTTCCCCACCCCGGTGCTCATTAAATGTCGCGTAGCGCCAACCGCCCGCAGCTTCCAGATCCTGCCAGTACTCGGGGGGCCAAACCGCATCCCGCTGTGCTCGATCTGCCCCGGGTGCATCGAAACCAGAGATATGCACACCATTAATTTCTTCAGGTGGATAAGTCCCTGGCACGCCTAAAGCGGCCACACGTAAGCCTCGCTCTGATAAATGCGATAAAAATGTAGGTAGAGTCCGAGCCCGAGCATTTGCTGGGGCCAACCTGTCATGCTGGGGCCACCGCATTAAAAGGTCGGTGATGCCATGAAAACTAGGATCGACTCCGGTTAAAAATGACGTCCACGCAGGTAAGGTTAAGGGTGGCCAAGTGGACAAGAGTTTTGCCGTCTCACCTCGGTCCATGATGTTTTGTAAATGCGGTATGGAGCCTTGTGCCGCCAGCGGCTCTATAAGGTTAAAAGTCGCCCCGTCCAATCCAACGATTAAAAGTGGCTTTCGACTCATGATGGCCCCTTATTGAACATAGCCCAGTGAACGTAATTCCGCTTCCATCGCCGCATCCATATGCCGCTCCTGACCGCTGCTGCCGCCCTTCGCGGAATCTTGTTCAGCCTTTTCTAAAGCGTCCTCAAGCTCAGCGGCCTTTACCCTGTTCTTAAGATTCTTTTGTTCTTTTGGATCTTCCGCAAGATGAAACAACTCAACCTCAGGCAGTCCTCTTGGGTTCCCAGTATTGGCTAAAATCAGCTTGTAACCGTCCTTTTGAATTGAACGCAAAATATTACCTTGGTGGTTTTCTTCGGCCATGGCCAGCGACTCTTGTCGCTCACTCTCAAAGAGCGATTGTCCTTCCCAGCTATCCGGTACACTTAATCCATAAAAATCCATGACCGTCGGCGCAACATCAATCTGGCGCGCCAAAACAGTGTCCTCCATGGCTTCACCGTTAGGCCGGGAGATGATCAAGGGCAGATGCAACTGCTCCTCATAAAGTGTAACCCCATGATAAAATCCGCCATGCTCGCCAAATTCTTCTCCATGGTCAGAGCTCAAAAGAATTGTAATATTATCTAAAAGACCACGCTCCTTTAAGGCTGCCATTAACCGACCAAAGGATTCATCGTAGCGGTGAACCTCATCCTTGTAGGCGAGCATAAAAGGTTCTGCATCATCCATTCCAGGGTTAGGCGTTTGCACACGGGCGTAACTGCCGCCTTCTACGCTAAAATAGGGGTCGTGTGGCTCCATATAGTGTAACCAAAGAAAGAAATCCTTGTCACCAATCTCATCTAAAATACACAGCCCCTCCGCGTTCACCACGTCCGCTGATTGGTAGAAATATTCACTGGAACGCAGCGCTGGAATATATCTTTCGCGAATGAGGCGAAAGATATTGTACAGGGCCAGGCGATTGGCTTTTTCAGGTGCCCCAAAATATCGTGCCGGGCTCAAATATTTATAGTGGTCAAACCCCCTGGCAAATCCATAACCGGGCTCAAGATTATAATTGGTCACCACCGCCCCAGTCACCACACCCGCCTTTTGCAGTTCCGTAGCTAAAAGCGGCAGGGAATCAGGCAAAGTCGAAAGCTTACTCATCGTATTATGACCGCTCACATGTCGGGAGGTCATCAGTGTCGCCATCGCCGGCTTTGTCCATGATGCTTGGGCGCTAAAACGGGAAAACGTGGTCGCTTGGGTAGCGAACTCATCAATATTTGGTGACGCTTTTTTGCCACGATGTTCAGGCGCACCATAAGGTCCCAAAACATCAGCCCTTAAGGTATCTACAATAAGAAAAATTGTTCCCCTACCCTTTAAGGGGCGAGCGCTCTCTGGGGTGCAACGGGCATCGTCGCCACCAAGCATCGCTAAAGAGAACAAGGATAGGGCACTCGCTCCCAAAAAAACCATTTCTAATCGCAAAGGATCCTTGCCCGCGCGGAAATAACGCCAAAGGTAGCCAAGGCTTAAGCTCATAATTGCTAAAGTCAGGGCAATGCCTGCGCCAATCCCTAACGCCAAAAGACGCTTGTCCCCTGCTTCCTGGAAAATGTCCCGAAACGTATAAAAATAGCCCAGTGCAAAAGCACTCAGGGCCAATCCTGCCGCTAAGCCATGAAAGAAACCGTTTGAATGACGACGAATAAAGGCGGGCCATAAGCGCACCAGCAATCCAGAACCTAAGCCCAGCAAAGCCAGGAAGTTGCCATAAAAGAGTGCGGCATAGACAATGTTTACGCCCCGATAAGCCCCTTCAACACAACCTGCAAAAATCCCCGCAAAAGCCATTCCTGCGGCAAAAGTTCCCACATCTTGAAACCACGTCACTATCTTATTTTTCATGAAGCTCGCACCTGCAAAACCAAACGGAAATCAGCGAAAAGATGGAGGCGCCGACCGGATTCGAACCGGTGAATAAAGGTGTTGCAGACCTCTCCCTTACCACTTGGGTACGGCGCCACCAATCAAAGAACACCGCCGCGAAAACTTCAGTGAATTTCCGACGGCGAAGGACTGGTTAATGCTTGGAAAGGGCTGTCTTGTCAAGAGCAACACTCTCACATCAGGAGGATGCGCCAATGAGTCCACCAAAGAAAACCCCCGGTAAAACAACTCTCATCGGTCTCCGCAAGAGCGCCCGACGCACCGATTTTTCCAGAGGCCCATAAGGGAGCTTGCGTAAAATTGTCTCAAGAATTAAGTGGTTGCCCCGTTTGACATCTGTCTTACTCAGCAATCTCTCACGAAAATAGGATATGGGTTCGCCGGCAGAGGTGTCATTCTCACACCAGATTTGTGGAAGATAGGTGCCACGCCCCGAAATCCAGCGGGTACAGCCATGCTCTGTGGAATAAAAATCCATCGCCACAAATTCTCCATCTTTCCCAAGGAAGATGGTGAGAGCCTCGCCAACAAAATCTTCACGCCATTCATGCTCTAAAATGACCTTCTGGCTGAATTCCTGGCCCCTCTCATATTCCCAACGAATCTTCCACATAGGATGCATCATGCACCAGCACAGGAATCTTTGCTGTGATCCCCAACACAGTCTGACCTTTTTTACTTTTTTTTGGAATCCGCTTGTAACCCACTATAAAAAAAGACTATTTTCCTTTAACAATGAAATCTTTTGCTGAGGAAAAAAGATGTTAATAGTCCAAGTTGCGGCCATTACGACAACCCAGGTTGGTGATTATGTCTACCGGGTTGGGGAGCCTTCGATTTCTTTGGGCCGGGTGCCAGGATATAAAGTTGTCAATATTGCCACCACTCACCCAGAGCTTCGAAGCTACTGCCTGGCCGCCGATCTCCTAATCTTGCACCTTCTCTACGAGCCGGACTTTATTCCCATCATTAAGGAACGGCAGCAGCTAAAAAAGCCAACGGTCTACGAACTCTCCGATCACATCACGGATATCCAGCCAGGAGTGGGGCTCGGCGGAATCTTTGCAGATCCCCACAAAATCACCGGTGCCTTTTATTTGGCACAAATGGCCGACGCTATGCAGGTGACCGGCCAAGGACTCCTGGAAACTTTTGGTGAACTAAACAAGAATACGGTCATCTTTGATAATCAGATTCAAGAACTTAAACCATACCGACAACGGCTGGGTGAAAAAATCACCATTGGCTGGGGTGGCTCCAGTGGGCACATCAACGATCTTGCGGAAATAGCCCCAACCCTAATGCAAATATGCCAATCCAACCCGAAAGCACACTTTGCTTTTATGGGCGACCAATTTGTCTTCGACAAGCTTTTTGCTTCTCTGGCGCCGGAAAAGAAATCTTATACCGAGCCGGGCTCAGTGGACGATTACTACAACTTCCTGCAAACCATCGATATCGGCATCGCCCCATTACAAAATACCCCATACAACAACTGCCGGTCCGATATAAAATTTGTTGAATATGCGAGTGCGGGTGTGGTCCCAATTTTAGCCAAGCGCATCCCCTATTTGCAGCATGCTGAAGAAAACAAAACCGCCCTATTCTTTGAAAATCCAGAGCAGTTGGCTCAGCAGCTGGAAGTCGTGCTGGCTAACGCCGAGCTTCGACAAAGCATGAGCAAACAAGCCTATACCTATGTTGCCGAAAAACGCCTTGAAGATAACAACGTGGCCAAGCGTAGTGAGTTCTATCAAAGCCTTCTGCAGGATTCATCACCAGCAAGCGAGCTGCCTGCCATGAACCTGGAAGCCCTTTGCGACGACTCTCAGGTTTTTATTCCTAAAAATGAAATCGTTGTTGAGCTCCTCTTAGACGGGATTCGCTTAGAAAGCCAAGCCAAGGTGGAAGAGGCAAGACAGTGCTATAAAGAAGCCATAGAGAAACGGCCAGATTTTTCACAAGCTTATTATTGGCTGGGCCGTTCATATAAGCGCCTCAAGGATGAGGCCGCCATCGAAACTTTTCGTCAGGGCATCTCTGCTGGAGAAATGTCTCTCTCTCTTTGGCTCGAATTGATCGACAGCCTCTACCTCTTTGCACAACCCGAATCCAGGCATGAAGCCATTGATCAATCGCTTGATATCTTTGGCGAAGTGCCTGAGCTGCTCTTGCGCAAAGCTGTAGCCTTAAGCGATAAAGCTCCGCAAGAAGCGGAAGAACTCCTAACACGAGCCTTACAAATTCAGCCGCTCTTTAGCCCTGCGGCCCTATGTATGGCCCAGCTTCTCCAAGGGCCTGAAAAGAGTGAAAAACGCTCCGCCTATCTACACCAAGCCATCGTCTCCACACCCAATTGGGTCGAGCCA
>CAXGWX010000111.1:0-10680 GCA_964013445.1 uncultured Bdellovibrionales bacterium
CTTAAAGTATCCACATTGGCGGTGGCCAGCAAAAGAATGCCAAGGACCAATCCAAGGCCAATAAGTAAATAGATGCGTGGATTGGATTTGTCGCCCATGCTTTTCTCCTCTTCGGGGGTAAAAGGGATTTCCACGGCAAACCCTAGCAAGGCCGGGAATAAAAGCGAAGGTCAAAAAGTTAGAATAAATAGATCTGGTTTAAGGTTTTAAGTCCACTCACAAAGCATTTCCAGATTCTCATAACAGGCCAGCGCCGTGTTCATGCCGAAGCATTCCTGTAAAAGACAGGAACCGATACCATAATCGGAAACCTGTGCATTGCTGCATAAGGGCTGCTCGTAAAAAAGCATGCAAGGATCTTGATAGCCTAAAAGGGTGTCGAGAAAACACTGGGAATGACTTTCCGGTTCCGCCGCACAGTTGTAGCCATAGCCAGGGCAGGCGCCAGCGACGCTTATAATCTGCTCGCAGACCGTTGGTGTGGCTGCTTCCTGGGCAATATCAGGCATGCTTTCGTCAAAAGCAGGTGTGCTTTCATCAGCAGCCGGTTCATCGATTTGTTCCGGTGGTTCCGAGTCGTTGGCTGGAGGGGTTGTCGGGCTTTCTACGGGTGGACGAATATAACGTTCGCTAACGCCGGCGTGATGACTTCGACTTGGGCCGCAGGCCCCTAGTAGGCCACTAAGAGCAAAAAAGCACACAAGTCTGGCAGTATCGTGGTTCATATTGTCAGTATCGTCCTTAAGGGGCTGGTGTTGCCTAAATTTTTCCCAATTTGGCCCAAACGCCGATCTGTACCCTTTGAGCCCCAGATCCAACGGCTTCAGGAAAAACCATAAGTTACTGCAAATATTATATTTAGAGCGAAAACTGATGGCTGGCACAGCCTTTGCTCTTTTACCGAAAGGTGGAGATCCATGGACAAAAACCAGGGGCATTTGGGCCCCAGACGCCTCAAGGTACGCGAGCCTCAATTCCTCAAAGCACAGCAACAATCTCCGGTTTGTCCGTGGAGGACGGAGTAGAACTCGGCGGGGCAAAGCGCTCAAAGAGTAACCCCGGCAATCAGGGTCTTCGCCTTTCGCAGCCACAAAGTGGTGGGGTTCATTCGCAAGCGCCGGGCACTTACAGCTCCGGTGAATCAGAATTCATTTATTCGAGTCTGAATCGTCGTCGTGAAACCATTAAGTTGAAAAAAGATTTGCCCGATCCAAAATTACCCAGCGACATTCGTGGAAAGTTTTACGAACAAAACAACTACGAACTTTTTTCTGCCCGTGGTCCTGTGCCGGCAGATGTGGCGCAAGGGAATCTTGGCGATTGTTATTTTTTAGCCACTCTGGCATCGCTGGCGCAAAACCAGCCCGACAAAATCAAAGAAATGATTCGTGATAATGGAGATGGCACATTTTCGGTGCGTTTCTATGCTAAGAAATCCATCTTTCATAAACGCAAACCGGTCTGGGTTAAAATTGATGACCAATTGCCGCAAGGGGTTTACTCCAGACGCAAACTTTTTGCTCAAACCAAAGATATGGATCGGGACGGACAAAAGGAACTCTGGGTGGCGTTGGTGGAAAAAGCTTTTGCGGTATTTAATGACGAATATCATGTGGTCTTAGGCACCCGCAAAAAAGGTTACGATGGTATTGGCCAAGGTGGTTTTGGTCATTGGGCCCATCGGGCTTTAACCGGTGAGAAAGCAACCATACGATTCAATTTCTTTTTGCCCAAACGACGTCTCTGGAAAAAGCTGGAGCGGGCCAACGATGGACATTTTGTCGCTCTGGCTTCAAAAGGTATGAGTGATTCTTCATTTATTGCCGACGGCATCGCAGGAAACCATCTTTATTCTGTGCTTGAGACCAGGGAACATAACGGCAAGCGCTTTATCAAGCTGCGTAATCCCTGGGGGCAGTGTGAGCCGGGTAATCGCAAAGGGGATGGTGTTTTTTGGATAGAGTTTTCGAAGTGCAAAAAACTCTTTTCGCAAATTCATTACAGCCGATAGACTATTCATTAAAAGATGAGTCGATCAGGACTTTACAGATCGCATCTTTTGTACGAGATAGGGGGCCATGGATCGCACTTTAGCCTGGGTTATTTGGATTGGTATGCTCTCGACCTTTGTTTTTGGCAGCCATTACTATCTATGGTTGCGCTTGGTTCGCGATACGTCTTTAAGTTCGCAGCCAAAACTTATCACAACCGCAATTATTATTTCGCTGGCGGTGTGTATGCTGGCAGGACCTTTTATCGCCCATCAGTATCCTGAGGGTATAGGTCTGTGGGGAATGCGTTTGGCCTATTCTTGGCTCGGAATGGTCTTTTTTCTCCTGATGATTTTTTGGTTTAAAGATGCACTGCATTTTTTCTATTTTCTCTTAAAGAAGTTTTCCATCATTTCAACAAGTGATTTAGAGCCGGAGCGCCGCTTGTTTCTGCAGCGCGTTGTACATGGTGGTATGGCGCTTGGTGGCTTGGGCGTTGGTGCCTTGGCCTTAAAGAAACGGCAGGAACTTGCAGTTGCGGAGATTACGGTTAAGTTGAAACGCTTACCTAAGAGCCTCGATGGATTTCGTTTGATACAGTGGACCGATGTGCATGTGGGGCTGGACACAGAAACTGATTATATTCCATCACTGGTGGCACAGACGAACGCGCTTAAGCCCGACCTTGTTGCGATTACGGGCGATCTGATCGATGCGGAGGTTTCAGTTATTGGTCATAAGCTTGCGGCGTTGAAAGATCTGGAGACTCGTTTTGGGGTTTATTTTGTTACGGGAAACCACGAATACTATCATGGTGTCGAGGGCTGGCTAAAAGAACTTGGTCGCTTGGGCGTAAGAACTCTTCGCAACGAATTTGTGGAGATTGGCTCCGGTGAAGATAGTTTTATTCTTGCAGGGGTGGATGATTCCAGCGCTCACCGTTTGGCTCGTGGCCATGGAGAAAATTTTGAAACGGCTTGTGGTCAGTGCGCCAAGGAGAAGGAGATTGTGCTCTTAGCGCACCAACCGAAGGCTCTTTATAAGGCGGCCCAATATCCTATTGGTTTACAAATTTCCGGACATACTCATGGCGGTCAGATTTGGCCCTTTAACTTTTTCGTGCGATTGGCTCAGCCTTTCGTGTATGGTCTCCACCCTTATAAAGATATGCAGATCTATGTCAGCAGTGGCACCGGAACATGGGGGCCGCCGATGCGTCTTGGAACGAAATGCGAATTATCTGCCCTGAATCTTTACCGTGCCTAAAGATTGCTATGGCTGGGCCCCTCCTTTATGCCGATTGGAAGGACCCAGCACTTTAGCACCTTTTTACAAGGTGTGATACCCACATAGGGTTTCTTTGCTTATGCTCCGGTAGCGTCCAGCGGCTTTAAGGTATAGGCGCTGTAGATCGCATGGGTTGAGCGATAACGCTTGCGACCAAATAGTCCACCATAGCTATAATAAGAACCATTGGTATCGGTTCTGTTATATGGCCGTGGTTTACCGTAGGAATCCGTATAGTGTTTTCCATCTTCTCCTAAGTTGATGTAGACAACGTGTACTTTGCTGGCGGCGATAATCGCGTCGTGGTCTTCAAGGTCGGCGGAATTGACTTTCACAAGCTTATCCTCGAGCCCAAGAAAATTAACAACGCGGTTGACGTATTCTCCGTTATTGAGACTCACCAACGCTCGTTTGTAGGTCTTTGAACCTTCATGACCTGCTTCCAGAGCTCTTTTGGCAGCGACAGCATAGATCAGGGTTCCAAAGGCTAAAGCAGCTTCGTTAGAGCCGCGAAAATCTGAATAATCCCGCGCTAAGCCCAGCTCTTTCCAGGTGACTTTCACATCCGCATTGTTATGCAGCTTTACTTCGATGCCCTCATCATCGCTTTTGATCTTCTTAAAGACTTTGGTGCCATAGGCATCGCATGCAGCTTTAGCGATGCCGACGGTGACGCAGTTGCCCTCGGTGGTTTGACGCCATGCTCCGATCAAGTCTTCCATATCGCCCTTTTTGACTTTTAATCCGTGCTCAAAAAACTCCCGATCATCTTCGATGGTTTGCGGTGCCGCCAATGCATGAGCGACGTTAATGGGTGCATCGTTGCTCTTTGCTGCAGCGCTTGATGGTCGGGTTGATACACCACTGTTTTCCTTTGGCTGAAAGGCAGCCGCCAGTCCATTGCTGTTTGCGGAAGGGAGTTCAGCTATAAAGCGTCTGTCTTCGCTATCATTAAAGATTGGCATTTGTATTGGGTTAGGCACAGTCTGCTTCGTTTCTCGAAATATTTCGAGCTCCGGTGTATGCTGTTGTGTGCTCTGACTCTTATCCGTTGGGGATTGTGCAGAAATTGGTTTAGACATTATATTCTCCTTGGTTTATTGATGCTGTGCGGGACCAACTTCTAATTCTTAACCTGCATTCTCCCTGCTGTGTGTTGTGTTGATATTCGATTCGCTTAAGGGCTTGAGCGTATAGGCGGTGTGGATTCGATTGCGCCTGCGACGCGAATTCCCCCAGGTATCCGTACCTCTGTAGCTGACCCCTTCGCCATAATGGTCAGCAACATGGTTGCCATTCTCTTTTTTGTCGACATAGATCGCGTGACGATCGCTACAGGCAAGAACTGCGTCCTTGCTGTTGAGCGAGCCAGGATTCACGCTGACAAGATGCCTGGAAAGTCCAAGAAACTTCATCCCGTCTTGTATAAATTCTCCATTGTTAAGGCTTCTTAGGGCTTGGGAAAAGCTTCTTGAGCCCTCATGGCCTTGCATTTCGGCGCGCTTGGCGGCGGCGGCGTACATGATGGTAGCGTAGGCGAGAAGCCTTTCGTTTTCGCCGGCAAAATCGCTGGCATCTCTTGCTTTCTCAAGTTCACTGGTGCTTATTTTTACTTTGAAATTGTCGCGCATGGTGATGCTGAGACCGTTTTCACTTGCTTTGACTTCTTTGAAGGCGTGGCTGCCATAGGCATCCATGCTTGCTTTGGCGCCGGCAACCAAAACACAGTTCCCTTCACTGGTTTGGTACCAGCCATTAATAAGATCGTCTTTGAAATCTTTCTCGCTGACTTGAAATGCTTGCTTATAAAAGTCCCGTTTCTTTTCGGAGAGAGACCAGCTTTCAATAGCCTCTTTGTTAATGCCAAAATTCCCATTTGGTTGTTCAATGGCGTTGATATGAGCTGCTGTCGAGATAAAAGCACAGTGGTTGGCTTCTTCAGGGCGCGCTCCGACGTCATCCGTAGCTTGTGGTTTTGGACAACCTTCACTCTCATTGCATTGTTGGGAAGCAGGAAAGAATATCATCCGCAAAATGCGTCCAAGGAATGAACCTCTTTTGCGGTTTCCTTGTCGTAGATTTACACCATCACAGTTTGGTGCTGCCAGCCCGTTATCGCATCCACCGGAAGAGGTATTACAGGAAGGGAGGGGAATGTTGAGCGAGCAAGACTGCAGAGGAGCCTCAGGGATGAGTGCGTCCTTGCGGGGTGCCTCAGGGGCGTAGCCGGGCTGTGTTTTTGTCTGCACCGGTTGGTCGGATGCGGGTATTCTGAACATGGTTCAATCCTCATTTTTAAATTTATAGTGGGGTTATCGGATATGTGATGAAGGGCCTGGAAATAGGGTCACATAGCCGCGGCAACGCGATTTAAAATTGCCGTCTATGGGGACATACACTTAACCCGAGAGCTCGGGTTATACCTTGATGTTTTTTATCAAGGCGTTTTGTTTTGTTTTTGATCCACTTGCTCGTGAGGCAGGAAGAGCATTCTGCGAAAAAAATAGCGTGCTTCTCGCCAACGAAAGAAATATCGGTTACGGCGTCGATTAAAAATTCCACGCCTTTCATCTTGTTCCTCTGAGCGCTTATTTGCGCTTCCACCCAGAAACTGATCGTCGGCAAAAGGCTTAGAAGTTGTAGGTAAAGAGACCATTTGTGTCTCGCATGGGCGACGTTGCGCAGCCAATGGTGCGGAAATTGGTGGTATGGAAGACCTCGTGATTGCTCCAGACATATTCTATTCTCCTTATTTAATGAGCAGAGGTTGTTTCTGCTCTTTAACTTAAGCTGAGGCCTTATGACTTAAGTTTAATGCCAAGTTTGGCAAGTGTAGGGACATACACAGCTGTTGCGGCGGAGGGTTGCACTTTTTATGAGTATCTTGCCCCACCAGAAAGCTGGCTGAATGCTTTCATAAAATCACTCCAGCGCATAATGAAGACGCCATCGTTGGTATCATCGTGATTTAAACGCGGCTCTCCGCTGCCCCAGGGGTTGCGGAGTTGCACAAACCGTTCACCATTGCGGGTAAATGTTTTTAAGACGGTGTAAACATGTCTTCCAACCAGGCCAGCACAAATTTTCTTATGTGGATTCTCGCTAAAATCTCCGGTTCCGGCAACGACCGGGTGACCACGATTGGCGGCACAAGCGAAATTCCAAAGATCGTTTTGACGGTTGGGACGAAAAAACGTGTTGAGGGCTGCCGGCAAGGTCTCATCGAGCGCGTCCACAAGTTCCACACGTGTTCCCTTGAGGCCAGTAAGCGCTTCGTAAGCGATATGGGCATGACCAAAATGCAAAGACTGATAACCTTTGCGATCTTCTTTACCCGGCAGAGGGTATTGTTCCCTAAATTTCGCATATGCTTTTTCGATGAGTGGTGCCCAGATTTCTGGTCGCCCGTCTTTATCACTGTCCGATGTTTTCGCGTAAAGTGGCTCCGGGCGGCTGAACATCTGTGGTAAGTCACCATCCACTTTAACCCATTTGGGTTTACCTTCGTGATAGAAGCGAACAGCATACTGATTTTCACCAATTTCCTTGATCATCCCCCGGACGAAAGTCGGTTTCTTTTCTGCGAGAGCGGCCAGGGTAGATATGAAGTAGCAGTTGGCCAAAGCTCCTTGAACTACATCGCTGGCGCGGACATGCTTATCGCCAAAGAGTTCACAGTTTTCGGGAACCTTGTAGCCACTGGTTGGTTTTGGAGATGCGGGATCGCACCAAGAATCCTTTTTGTTCAGCTGGACACCATTACCTTGGCTATCTTTAGGCGCGAGCGGGTTACTCTGACCGGACCCCGTTTCGGCAAAAGCCCAAGCCTTTGACGGGGCTGGCTCGAATCCGTCAAAGGCTTGTTTGGCTTTGCCAGCAAGGGCTGGCTGCTCATGGTTTTGTAGATTTTGGCTCGTGCGCTCGGCTTGGTAGGACTTTTCTAGGTATAGTGATGTTGGTTTCATGGGGCTTCTCCTGCACCGTATTAGAGCAAGGCCTATGCCAAGAGCCTTGAATCGGAGCGGAGAATCCTTAACCGGCTGTTTTTTAAAGGTATTATGTCTCCAGAGAGGGCGATGTTAAAAATACTCTAAAGCTTTATGCCTCTGTGGTAGATCTCGAAATGTGCCTAATCGGCACATATTGCGCAACTTTATAGGGATAGGGGAGAGGGCCTAGGGATCCGGTTTTGGGGCGTAATTGTCTTTAAGCTCTAAACCTTCCTCGTACATGCGTATGGCTTCTTCAGAAAGTTCGACAATGTCTTGAGCATACTGTTTTTCGAGCGCATGGCTATGTTCGTTACGTATTTTAGCGTCATATTGGATGTTCTCAATAGAGATTTGACTCAGTGGTTGAATAGAACTCATTGTCGACTCCTTGCCCTAGTCGTCTGCTCTATTCTAGCAATATATTCTCACTTTGGGAACGCTATAAATAGAACTTTGCTTTTTGATTGGGTTGGTGCCATGAAACAAAAGCAATTTTTGGAGTTATCTCTTGCAGGGAACTAAGAGCAAAAACGAAGCGATCTGGGTTGTGGCGACTTTAGCTTTCTCCTTAGGTGCCTACGCCATGATTTTTGGTCACTTTTTACCGCTTGGTGGGGATAGGCTGGGCCATGACTACGGTTTGCATTTTCCGAATCTTCTGGCCGGGCATTTTTGGAGCCTAGAAAACGGCATTTTGAGTTTGCCCTGGTTTACCCCGGCCCAGTGTGGCGGTTTGCCCTTCTTTGCCGATCTCAACGTTGGCGTTTATAGTTTTCCTCAGCTTTTGAGCTCCTGGTTTTCGCCTTTGAGTGCGGTCCAGATAACATTTTATATTTTTGCGGCTCTCGGATTTCTCGGGTTTTATATATTTTTGCGCGCTTCGTTGAAGCTTTCTATGGCTACGAGTTTGATTGGGGCTTCTTTATATTTCTGGAATGGCTTCTATGCCTATCGCATGGTGATCGGGCACCTCGTTGATCATGGGGTGATGCTTTTCCCTTGGATTTTATATTTTTTGAATAGGCCCATCTCTTCAGGCAGAGGTGCGTGGCCCTATATTAAGGCATCGGTCGCTCCCGGTTTGCTCTGGGCATATATTTTCCATTCAGGCGGCACCGCCCATATTCTTTTGCCCGGGTTCGTTGCACTCTTGGCTGTTGCTTTATTGTTACGCATGCGTGATGCCCTAAGTCAAAGCTTCATCTCTCTCTTGGCTCTTTCAGGGGCATGGGCACTCGCTCTCTCAGCAGCCAAGATTAATGGAGCCCTGGCTTTTCTTTCCCATTTTCCCCGGGATTTTTATGAGCTTACGGGGATTGCAAAGTTCTCTCATTTAATTTGGTTGGTTGCTGAAGGAGTATTATGGAGCCCATCTTTAGAAACCCTATCAAAGAGTTTGACGAACAATCACTTTACTTTGGATATGCACGAATTAGAGTATGGACTTTCGCCCTTGCCACTGCTGATTGCACTTGCCTACCTCTTTTTTGTCGGAACTAAGAGCCTAAAGCATTATCTGTGGCGAAAGGAACTTTGGCTTCTTTGTGTCTTATCTCTTGTGCCTATTGTTTTAAACTTTCATACAGCATGGCTTCACGATGGATTAAAGTCTGTTTGGCTTCTGGGCTCCCAGGTAAATCTGCTGCGCTGGTTTCTTTTCTATACGATTGTCGGTGTGCCGGTAACAATTTTTCTTTTTGAAGGGTTGCCGGAAGGAAGGTTTAAGAGCTCGTGGGCTGTGGCTTGCATTGTGCTATTTCTCGCCTCTTTTAATTTGTTACGAGACAAAGCTTATTATGAGGAGGCAAGCGGGACCGCTTTTTATCGGCCAGCGGCGATTGAAAAGTCTTACGCGCAAGCGCAAGAGACGGGTGTGGTTCCAGTTAAAGCTATCGCAGCTTTTCTTGATACCAATAAAGAGCCGGTTCTGACCATTGACCGCAATGACGTGATGACACAGGGCTACTCGCAGATGGCCTGCTATCAACCGCTTTTTGGTTATCGCCATGAAAAATTTCCGCGGGGAATTTTGCAACCGGGACCTATTTATCTCATTAAGGATGGCTATCTCAATTTTAAGAATCCAGCTTGTTACCTTTTTCCCGATGAAAACGCTTGTAGTCCAGGTGACCATTTTAGATCCGATCAGCTGGCGGATTTGGAGCTTTTTGCATCTTATAAACCATTCGATTTTGAACTGAGTCACCGGCAAAAGGGTGCAAATTTAATCAATATACTGGCGCTGGTTGCGGCTATGATTGTTGTTTTGTTAGGCCTGTTTAAGGCTCTAAATTCTATAATGTCTAAGGATGCGGATTATTAATATGCATGGTGGACTTTCATATGGGACTTTTGTTGGCCAGGCATTTGTTGGCAAAGGGGCGGAGCAAAAAAAGATATCCGGTGAGATTTCTATAAGTCCAATGGGGTTACGTTTTGTTGCAAAGGAAGGAGATGTGACCTTGCCCCTCCAAGGGATGGATGTTTCCCGGGGTGGGGCAGGAGGTAAGTTGATCTTTTTCTCCCATAGTCAGCAGCCAGAATGGCGAATCTTTACTCGAGATAAAAGTATTTTACAGGAACCAACGCTGCAGCGTCAGCCACAAGTGCAAGAACTCTTGAGTCAAGGTCGCCGGCGTCTCTTTGTCGGGGCACTCGTTTTGGGTTCTTGCCTCTTTGCCCTTGCTTTTGCCGGAATGTTGCTTTTTCAGGCAAAAGATTCATTTGTTGCAACTTTAGCGGCGCAGATTCCGGCGGAGTGGGAGCAGAAACTAGGTGAAACAGTATATGAGCAAATGCGTGTGAAGCACCACTTTATTGAGGACCCAGAGCTTAAAAGTGAATTAGAGGCCATTGTCCAGCCTTTGCTCGAAACCATTGATTCAAAACGCTATAACTTTCAATTTTATATCGTCGATGAAGGCTCTCTGAATGCTTTTGCTATTCCGGGGGGCTATATTTTTATTCACAGCGGTCTTTTGTTGCAGGCAGATCGGGTGGAGGAGGTTTTGGGTGTGGTGGCGCATGAATTGGCGCACATCACAAAAATGCATGGTTTGAGGAAGTTGATTGAAACCGCTGGAGTGATGATTGTGGCGCAAGCCTTGCTCGGCGATATTGGTGGGCTCTTAGGTGTGCTTGCGAACAACGCGCCTTTGTTGCTGAATCAAAAATTTTCCAGGGATTTAGAGCGGGAGGCGGATGAAATGGGGTGGGAATATATTCGCGGTGCAAATATCGACCCGCAAGGTATGCTGACGTTTTTTGAAAAGATGTTGGTGGAAGAGAAAAAGCTTGCAGCTCAAGGGGAAATGGCCAAGGTCAATGAATTTTTGGGCTTTTTGAGCACACACCCGGCGACCGCAGAGCGGGTTGAAGTTTTGCGGAATAAAATTGAAAATTTGCCTGCC
>CAXGWX010000112.1:0-10600 GCA_964013445.1 uncultured Bdellovibrionales bacterium
CTCCCTAAAGAGATTCTTTATGCTGTGGATATGCCCTGGCTTGAGGCTATTACTTCGCATCTTCAGGAAAGATTTGCGCGTAAAGTGCGATTGCAGGTGCCGCAAAAAGGAGAAAAGAAGAAGCTATGCGAACTGGCCTGCCGCAATGCGAAGCAGGCCTTCAAGGATAAGGCCCGTCACTCTTTAGAAAACCGACGGGCACTGACAGCGCTGCAAAGACGTTTAAGGCTTAAGGTTTTGCCCGAATGTATAGAATGTTTTGATATTTCCCACCATCAAGGAAATGAAATCGTTGGGTCCTGCGTACGTTTTATCGATGGGGAGCCGGCTAAGCGCGGCTACCGTCGGTACAAAATACGTTCGACTGATGAACAGAATGATTTTCAGTCACTTTACGAGGTCCTATCGAGACGTTTGCGCCGTGGTCTTGAGGAGGGAGATTTACCGAATCTCTTGGTTATCGATGGCGGCAAAGGCCAGTTACATGCAGCCATGCAGGCTCTTGAAGAGCATGGTCTTGAACATTTGGAGGTGCTTGCTCTGGCGAAGGCTCGAAAGGTCCCTGCTGAAGTTGCGAAGGGGGCGGCAATAAAGGAGATGGAGCGTATTTTTCGTCCCAACCGCAAGGATCCGATTGTGCTGCGGCAAAATTCGAAAGAGCTATTTTTGTTAATGCGTTTACGGGACGAGGCACACCGCTTTGCGGTTAGCTATCACCGTAAGCGTGCAGCAAAAAACCTTAAGGCTTCGCGGCTGGACGGCATTTCCGGGATAGGGCCAAAGCGCAAGCGAGATCTGCTTAAGGCTTTTAAATCAATGAAGGGGATCGAGGGTGCCAGTCAAAGTGCTTTGGCTGGGATTGTCGGTTTGAAGTGCGCGGAAAATCTCTTCTTCGCTTTGCATGGAGAAAAGCAGTGAAGCAAAAAAGCCGAATTCTGGCTTTGATTCCCGCCCGCTCCGGCTCGCAGGGATTAAGGCATAAAAATTTACAAAAAATCGGTGGCAAGCCGCTCCTGGAGCATGCGATCGAGCTTGCCCTTAAAAGTCGTCGCAAGCATGAAGCCTGGACAGTCTGCGTTTCCACTGACTCGCCTCATTATGCGCGTATAGGTCGTAAGGCCGGGGCGGAAACGCCTTTTTTACGGCCCGCGCATTTGGCCACGACCCGCAGCCCGCTGTGGAAGACCATTCGTCACGCTCTGGAGTATTACGAAAAAGAGAAGCAAAACCATGATCTTGTACTTCTTTTGTCGCCAACGACGCCTTTAACCCAGGTTAAGGATGTTCGCCTTGCCTTAGATTTACACGCGAAAACAAATCGGGCTGTGGCTTCCGTGGTCTCTCTGCCGGGTGGTGAGAGTTGGCTATTTCGAAGCAATAACAACAGGTTAAGCTCTTTAGGGGGCACTTCCGTGGGGCGGCGCCAGGCGCAGAAGCCCATATATAGGATCAATGGGGCCATTTATGTGGCGACTCCTATTTGGCTGCGAAAGAACCGTTATTTTATCGCTGATGGTCAGACAGAAGCCTATGTCATGCCGCCAAGCCGTTCCCTGGATATTGAGTGCGCCGAGGATTTGTCGATTGCCAAGCTTTTTTGGGGCACGAAAAAGGAAATATGCCGATAAATCTTATGTCCGATGGTGATCGTGTTCTACCCCCTGAGGAGGAAAAATTGTGAAAAATATTTATGACTTAGGGGCTAAAGCTGATATGGATTTGGCGTTTGACAAGAGGGTATAGAATTTCCTATTGGGCACTTGCAGAAAGGTTAGCTGGGAGTCATTTTTCGTCCCTGCTGGGGTAGGTTGAGTGAAGTTGCATCATTTCTCTAAATTGCGCCTATTTTTAGTGGTATGCACCCTCTTGTGTATGCACACCTCTGTTCTTTTTGCCGCATCAGAAACCGGTGGCTTGAGGATAGGTGAAGCGCATTTGGTGCCGTTTTTAGATGTTGATACCCACTATGTTTTCAACCCTGGACGTCTCAACAAGAACGCTATCAGTGATATGATTACGGTATCGCGGCCTGGTATGCGGCTAAGTCTTGAAAGTGAATCGCTAAAACTAAATTTATCAAGTGAAGGGGAGTACCAGTATTACTACGGTATTGAACAAGCGGAGAGTAAAGAGTTCTCGACTTTTGCGGGGGCTTTAAATCTAAGTGCGGATATTAATAGGGGAAGCCCGCTTGGTATTCGTGTTTTTAATGCCTTAGTACGCAGTGCGCAGCCAGGTAATGAAACGGCCACCGGACGTATGCTGCACACCTATAATAATTTGGGTCTTGGCGCCGATTACCAGCCTGGTGGAGGAGCACTGCAGTTTTCAGGGGACTATGTCTTTTTCATCGATTATTACGACCGCACTACAGAGCTTGGAGAAAAGTTTAATCCGGCCGCCTTAGATAACCTCAGGCATATGCCTAGTTTCAATTTGACTTGGCGCTTCCTGCCGAAGACAGCAGCTTTTATTGATGCCCAAGGTCAGTTCACCGATTATTATTCGAATGGTGCCTTCTACAACAGTTCAACAACAAACCCTAATTCAACGCTCTTTACTTCCCATATGGGGTTGGTGGGAAATTTGTCGACCTTGGTCAAGGTTCTGCTGAAGGCAGGATACGGTGCCAGTATGATTGAAGGCACCAAGGACAATCTTTCAACTGCGGTTGGGCAGCTTGAGATTGAATACCAGCTTGGGGCCAAAGATTATTTAAAGGTTGGCTTCAAGCGCGATATTAAGCCAACAGCTCTTTTCAAGTACTACGGTTTGATGCGGGGCTATGTGGAGTATCGTCGCTCTTTAAACCACCGCTGGAATATTAGTGCTAAACTAAATTACGATGATATGCGCTACGGTTCGGCACTTGCGGGAGCGGATAATGCTCGAGTTGATGGAAGTGTAATGGGGAATTTAGGGGTGACTTATCAGGCTCTTGCATGGTTAGACGTGATTGTCACTGAAAGTTTTGAATCCCGTACGAGTAATTATGTCATTGAAGGTAGCAATGATGCGACCGGCTATTTTTTCAATGATTTTAATATTACCGTACGCTTTAAATATTAGTTAATTCCCATTGAAACAAATACGCTGCGCCCGGGAACCATTTCAAGGCTTGTTCGAAAGTTATCTCCGGTTCTTGGGTCCTCAAGAAGCTCTGTGCCCGAACCTAAAAGATTCAGTACATCACAGGATAAATCCACCTTATGACCAGCAATATCTAATTTATATTTGATTCGTAGATCCACTCCCATATGAAATGTATGGCGTGCAGCTCCTCGGGTGACAGGCATAATGCTTTCAGGGCCTTGATTGAGGCCCGTAACAACAAAGGTTCGAACGAAAGGTTGTCCATCACGATAGCGTAGGACCATCGCGGTTGTTAAATCTTCGAGTGGTTCAAGTCCGGTGATTAGGTTTATTCCAAACGATCGGTCGTGATCTGGGCGTCCTCGCTGGTTGATTCGTCGATTCGGATTGGCACTGTCTTCGTGGATAAGACCGGGTTCGTTACGGTCAGGATATGAACCAAAGGGTGCATTTCCAATGGACCAGTATCCGGTCGCACTTAAATTTAAGAACCAGAAAGAATTGGTTTCCGTATTAAGTTGCAACTCTGTGCCGGTATAGAAGTTGAACTTCTGCGCGTTAGTCAGAATGTATCTCTCATTTCCTTCTCCTCCCTGCCTCTCATAGACCTCGATGCTTTGAGTACCGTCGCTGAGCCTGTCTTCACCCCGTCCATCGCCGCCAGGATCACTTATTGTGACAGGTGTATAGGTTTGGGCGGTGGTTTCATCGAAGCGCACGGTAAAATTGTTGTGGACAATTCTTCCGAGTGCTGCGGCGCTAAATGAAAAAGGTCCCAGGCGGTGCCAGCGGGCACCTACAACGATACGTTCTTCAAAAGGTCTGCGTAGGGCAGGATCAACATCATGAAAGGGGCCTCCCCCCCGTTGCAGAATATCGCCTCGCTCATTTGCATTCGGGATGAGATCACCATCATCATTCCATCGGTATTTATTGTAGCTCGGGGCATTGCTGTTCAAAAACGAAGCAATTTGATTTGTTATTTCCAAGGGGTTGTGCCTCAAGAGCATAAAAAACCGATGTTTTGTGGAAAAAGGTTTTTCATAGTGTGCGCCGAGACTCGGACTAAAGAAGTTCAAGGAGTTTTGCTCTGAAAACTTTGTTGTTGAATGATTTAATCCAAATCTAAAAGTAAGCTGATGATGTTGATTTTTTAAATGCTCCTCCATGCCGACGAGAAGAGTACGCAGAATATTGTCATAGCGATTGCTTTGTTCGTAGAGTGTCATTGCATGTGGTTGTATGAGGTTATTGCTATCTCTATAGGTTTCAGCTGCAATGCCGCTTTTATGTCGTGGTGTCGTATTGATATGAGATTGGTGGGCTCTAAAGGAAAATTTTCGGGTCCCACTGCTTGTGTCTTTTTCACTCTGTATATTCACCTGTACTTTTTGCCTTTGCACAAACTCGGGCCATGTTGGCCTGGCGAGCCACAGCCATTCGTCACTAAGATTCGTGATGAGGTGGGAATCAAGAGCGGATGATGATGTTTCTTTATAAGAATATGCGAGGCTTAAGCTCGATTTATAGTTTTCTGCTATGCGGAAAGAGCTTTCGAGCTGCAGATGCAGTGTCTGGTTCTTTTCCGGGCGGGTGTATTCCTGGGGCCAGCGGAATTGTGCTCCCGCATTAGAGCGGTCGTCTTTTTGCCAGATGCCTGTTAGTAGCCAGGGTAATTCAGCCCAATAAAAGACGCTTTGCTGTAACAAGGATATTCGGCGGCCATCATCCTGGAGTTGCTGCCCGTCCTGATTAACGAATGTGGGGTATTGGTGTTGATGGTTGATGGACTCCCCTAATAAATAGAATGAGTGTTTGGCGGTGTTTAATTGGGTGTGGGCGAAGAATTCTTCGGCGTTTGAAAGCTCTCTTCGTGTTTCCGTGGCGCCACAACAAGTGGCAGGATCTCGGTCGAGGACTCCTTGAGGTACCCAGTGCTTGCCGCCAATAGGTGCTCCCATTCCTATATTTAGACCTACCAGTTGCCGCTTTCTGGGGCGCAGGGACCAGTTAAAACCAGGAGATTCTCTCCAAAAGGAGTCGAAATTAATATCTTGCCAGGCAGGATAGGGAAGCTCAAAGAGGGGAGTGCCTGGCCGCGCCGGGTCGCTTATATTTACATCGTTGAGAAAGAAGTTAAGCTGCTGCGGTGCTCGTCCGTGTCCGCTGATACCATAAGGGTCAAAGAGTCCAATCCCGCCAACCCCATTTTGTAGGCCAACAACTTGCACCATCCACACATCCGCTAAATCGTTAAGATGCCGTCCTCCGGGCAGTATGCTGATGCTTTCTTCGTTAATTGATGTCCCAGAAAAATAATCAATATTGGGTCCAATGAGAGACTGAATGGTTAAGCTGTACAAAAATAAAAACGTCATAAGGAGTCCTTTACCCTTTCTTTATCATCAGGTGGACGGATTTGGCGATAGTTTCCGCTTTGCCAGTCTTTAATGGCTTGTGAATATATATTCTCTTTGTCGTCTTCATGGGCGCTACCGGGTAATGTTGACCAAATACAATCTTCCGAGAGGTCACATATCATGCGATAGGCGGGTCCGACGGAGACGGGCTGACCGTCAATGTTAAAATTATTGGCTTGCTGTATTGTTGCTCTGCTTCCGGGGAGTTCAATACTCTTGCTTGGTTGCCCAAAAAGAGAGCCCATTTTTCCCCATACCAGGTGTTTAAACTCAATATGGGTGATGTTCTCGTAAGTGCCGGCAGGAATACCATTGAGAAGGCCGAGCCTAAGAGATAATTGTTCTGAAACATCAGGACAGGTTGCTAAGTGGTTAGATAAAAAATGGTCAATATTTTTACACCACCATAGACTAAGCTCGGTTGTCTCTACTTTGTGATTAAACCAATCACCCCCAAGCTTAGGTGCAAGGGCATGGATAGCCTCTCTATAGCAAATTTCAAAGAGCAATGAGGCTGAGTTTTGTGCTTCGTATCGACAGTTCCAGTCTCGGAGCAGCGCATATGCAGGCGAACCTTTCAGATAGGGCAGAAAGACCGGTTTTAATTTTTCTGCCTGTAATGAATAGGTGTCACATTGAATTTTCCCCATCGTTTCATGGTCATGATGATTCGATTTACAAAGGAGTTTCTCTATCCGCTCATAGCGATATCGCGGTTGAGAAAACGTTGATAGGGTTTCTCCTTGAGGCCCGGGCCTGGCCTCATTAGCGCTTACAACAATTTCTCTCTCATCTGTCTGGCTGGGTAAATTGTCACCGGTTAAAAGCCCCTGCCAGCGATTATCAGAAGTAAAGGGTTTCGGGTATAGTCCGGACCAAGAGCCAGGCCGCTTTGGTACAGTCCCTGCTTGAGTGTAGATTACTTTTCCGTGACGATCTGCCAACACAAAATGCAGGCTTAAGGTGTGGGCTTTATCAAGTATCTTTTGAGCCTCAAGGGCATCATTGGCAAAAGGTAAACGAATATAAGCTTCAATAGCCTCATGGGCATTGTGCTTGCCACTCCAATTTGTTGAGAGGTGCTTGCCGTTGGGGGTCGTGTTTTCATAGACTCCAAAAGAGTTTTCCTGGTAGCGAATATGCTTGGGGGAAAGGCCGCGCCGCTGTAAGTAAACGTCCTTAGAGCTAAGCTCTTCGTAATTCGACCCGACCAGTCTTTTGCCATCAACAATATCGTCAACATAGGAATCGACGTTGTCTGCGCATGAAAATGTTCCGCTCCAGGAAACATTCTTGTTGCGGCCCACAGCGATTCCTGGAAGTCCAGGAATGGTCGCTCCAAGCCAGAAATTGTTCTTAAAGCGTATGCGTGTTTCAAAGAGAAGTGATGGAATTTGATTGATCTGCAGGTGTGGATCGCCGCAGAGTATAGGGAAGCCGCTTGCCGTTCGTTTGCCGCTGATTGCCCAGGCATTAGAGCCGCTATGCATAAATAAGGGTTTTGCTGCAAAGCCTGGGAGCGGTGGTGTGGCTGAAACTTGTTTTAAAAGTTCAGGCTGCCACTGGTGGAGATGAGGCTGAAAAAACAATTCAAGAAATTGTGCATCGGCGCCATGATGTAGCGCTTGGAGGATAAGCCGCTCCATTCTTTCCTGGCTTTGCCCAAGGCCCATATAGGCGGAAAACATAAGGGCGGAAAGGATCGTTTCATAAGTGATCTTTGGAGCTCGAAAAAACAGTGGCTGCAGTGCACGAGAGCGCTTGCAGCGCTGCTCAGCTTTTTCAATGCCACGAATATAAGCCCCTAGTAGCTGACGCGCTTCTGAACTCAGTTTTCTTGCTTGCTGGGCAGCTGTGTCTGGTATGGCGAGTCGATGTATGAGAGCGTCTTGACTGACCAAGGTATCCGTTGGCGCTAAAAGCTCAGCCAGCCGCCCTTGTCCAGCAGTGTGGAGCAGGTAAAGCTGCATTGGTCTGTAAAAGCGGTGTAGGTAGCCTAAGGCGATGTAGGCCTGTTCAGGACTTTCGGTCTGAACCCCAGGCACTCCGTTGTTGTCTTCCGTGATTTTAAGCATGCAAGCCCTGCAACTTACACTCCTTATAAAACAAGCCGGACCAACCAGCGTCGCTCAAAGAAGGTGGTCGCCTGAAGCGGTTTGGCATCAGCACTTTGCGGTATTTTAATTCTGCCATTCGGGTTTACGAATGATAATCTTTTGGTAGTCACCATCTTTTAATGAGAGCTGCTTGGTGTAGCGCGAACCGTCCGGGCAGTTGACCTGGAGTTCACATTTCCCGATTGGTGATTTGATTTTAAAGAAAGGCGCAATTCCTAAGCTTGCGCCTGAAAGAAAAACTTCACAGTTTGCAACACCAACAGGCATGACGCTTAGCTTTGCTCCCGAGCCGGTACAGCTGCCTTTTGCTGATGAGCTGGTGACTGCTGGGGTCGATTCAGTACTCGTTGTTGCTGTACTTTGCTGTGGCGCTGTGTTGCCGGCATAAGCTGGCTGCTTTTTCGACAGATTAGTCTCAAGTCGAAGAGTTTCGTTGGGGTAGAGTTTGATATTTTTTTTCCAGCGCAAGTAACCGCTTTTCATCACCTCGATGTTGTAGACCTTTTTCGTGCTGAGAGACTCTATCTTTAAGGGAGTGACACCTTTTCTTACCCCATTGATAACGATGGTCGCTCGACTCGGGCTGGATTGGATGAGCAAATTTCCTACGGGCTCAGGCTCTTCTGCATCTTTTTGTTTTTCATCTCCCAGAGATTTCAATTCGGCCTTAATCAATTTGCTGCCGGAGCTTCTGTCTTTTTCATCAAAGCGAATTGAAAAAGTTTCATCAGCAAAGCCGGTTTTGGTGAGTGTTACCAGCAGAGCTTCGTTCGCATCTTTTTGCGATAAGGTTAGTGGGGTTTTTCCTTGCGGCAGCCCGCCAATAAAGACTTCTGCGCCGCTTGGTGATGAAATAATTTCGACATTCACGCCACCGCCGCCAGCAGCTGCGCCATCGGCCTTCTTGAGATCTGCGTTGATAAGAGCCGGAGATTGTTCAGCAAGTTCAAAGCGAAAAGCTTGCTCAGTGTAGCCGCTCGAGCGGATAACCAGCGTATGTTCTCCGACCGGAATATCATATTCAGTTAAGGGAGTTTCTGTGCCAATGACTTCTCCGTCAAGAACGATCTCTACAGGAGAGCTTGGAGTTGAGGTAACAATGATTGTTCCGGTTTCTTGTCCCGGAAGTGGAACGAGAACCAGGAGAAGAACGATAAGGGAGATGAAGGCGGTTATGCTGATCATAAGCATTCCGTAGCGTTTTTGTTGCTTCTTGATGGTTTCCAGGCTTCGAGGTTCATCAACAAGGCTTGCAGCAGCTGAATGATCAACGGGAATAGGGGCGGGCTGAGCTCCGGTTTGCTCCTCAGCCGCACTTTCTTTGGGATTTGTTTGCAGAAGTGAGTCCACATCGCCGACCCGTGTTGCGGCGTTGGCGAAATCGATTAAGCCGGATTCAAAAATTACGGTTTTGTCTGAGTTGTTTTCGACCTCAACTGATGCGGTGTTATTTGTCGGGGGTGGTTGATAGTTTGCCCCAGTGGATTCAAGATTATCTGGAGCATTCATTTTTTGGTATTGCTCCATCTTTTGCATTTCGTCCGCGATCTGCTTTTCGTAATGCTGGTGCATCAGTCCAGCTAAGTCTTTGGATGAAAAGATAGAATTATCCTGAATAAGAAATTGTTGCAGGTCATCTTGCAGATCACTGGCCCAGGCGTAGCGATCATCTCTTTCCTTTGCGAGAGCCTTCATAACAACAGCTTCAAGCTCAGGTGAGAGGTCCGGGTTAATTTGGCTGGGCGGTGTGACATCAGCGTTTCGAACTTTCTCGAGAGTTGAGAAGTCACTTTCGCTTAAGAAGAGCCGTTCACCTGTAACCATTTCATAGAGTAGTATTCCGACGGCAAAGATATCAGAGCGGCGGTCGATAACTAAGCCACGAACCTGCTCCGGAGACATATAACCAAACTTGCCTTTAAGCACACCGGCCTGGGTTTTCGAGGCCCGATCTTCAGCTTTAGCAATTCCAAAGTCTGTGATCTTAATATCACCATCAAAACTCAGAAGTATGTTTTGTGGGCTGACATCGCGGTGAATAAAATTTAGAGGTTTACCGCTGGGATCGTTTTTACGATGGGCGTAATCAAGCCCTTCGCAAATTTTGGAAATAATATAGCAAGCAGCGTTTTGTGGTACGAGAACCTTTGTCTTTTTAAAGAAATCCAGAATCTGTCGAAGATCTCGGCCAGAAACGTATTCCATAGCAATATAATACTGCTCGTTGAATTTGCCCAGCTCATATATCTGAACGATATTAGAATGACTTAATTGTACGGCGATACGTGCTTCATCAACAAACATGTTGATGAATTCTTCGTCCTCAGCCATGTTGGGCAATATTCGCTTAATGGCAAGGATGCGCTCGAAGCCTTGAACACCGAAAGTTTTTCCTTTGAAAACTTCGGCCATGCCACCTACGTTGACCCGGTCAACGAGCAAGTATTTGCCAAAAACGACTGGATAATTCATCTATTACAAAGCTTTATCGCAGCTGTAGACAGATTTAAACAATTTTTTGCGTACTTATATCCAGGAGGGAGCATCGCCTATTGTGAAGATCTCGGGATATTTTAAGCATTTCTAAAGGGTTGGATTCTGGCCGGATTGTGGTAGTTTTGTTGTTAGGATGAATTTAGATAAAATTCTTGAGTTTGGACTGAAAAAAGGTGCCTCGGATTTACATCTGCGGGTGAATGCACCACCGATGTTACGGTTGCAGGGTAAGCTACAACCCATTGCGAATATTCCAGCCCTGAATATTGAGCAGCTCAACACCTTGTTGGATCAGTGCCTTTCGCCACAGCAGAAAGAAACGCTTGCGGTTAGACACGAAATTGATTTGGCCTATGCTATTCCAGGAAAATCAAGATTCAGGGTCAATATCTTCTACCAAAGGGGTTCATTGGCAGCGGCTTTTCGTATTATTGCTGCGAATATTCGTAACCTTAAAGAACTACAGCTTCCTGC
>CAXGWX010000113.1:0-10575 GCA_964013445.1 uncultured Bdellovibrionales bacterium
AGTTTAGAGAGGATCTCTACTATCGATTAAATGTTATTCCCATTGCCTTGCCTGCGCTCAAAGAGCGTGTGACGGACGTGCCTATGCTCTGCAAGTATTTTGTTGCGAGGTCGAATCAAAGACATCGCAGGGCGGTGACAGGGATTAGCCAGGAAGCACAGGATATTCTTAATGGACATACCTGGCCAGGAAATGTTCGCGAAATGGAGAACCTGGTTGAGCGGCTTGTTATTCTGAAAAAAGAGGGGGAGATTGTGCCGGATGATTTACCTCCCGAACTTTTCGCTGCATCCACAGACGTTCTTTTGCCGCAAAATGTTTTTCCTGCGGAGGGGGTAAACTTGAAAGAGACCCTGGAAGGCATTGAGGTAAAATTGATTAAGCAGGCCTTGAGTCGCAGTGGGGGCAATAAAGCAAAAGCGGCTGAACTTCTACAGCTGAAACGGACCACACTTGTTGAGCGTTTGAAGAAACTCAACATCGTTTAATCGTTTTCGATAGATAAATGTTTCTGGACGATACCCAGCGAAAGTGCCAATATTTTGGCTGTGTCTGCCAAAAGGGTGGGCCAATCATGGAACCACACCTCCTTAAGTGCCTATAAATAAAGGGAAATAGCTTGGGGTTGGACTGGCATGGATGATGCATCTGTGGTCCCACGTGAGTACTCGAATTCTGAAATTATTGAGCACCGGACTGTTTATGGTTCTTTGTTTTGCTCCTGACCAAGCGGAAAGTAAAGTGATTGCTAGCCGCTTCACTTTGCCTGGAGCCTCTCCCAAAAAAGTGAATCTTTTCAAATCAAGCAATGATTTTACGGTATTGTTGATCAGTGATAGCGGCTCAGCGGCTCAGGTAGCCAAGCTACGTGAACATTTTTCCCAGTATCCGATGGTGATGAGCCATTTTCTGAGTTTGCCACAAGGTGGCTGGGAAGGGACCCTCACTTTCAATCAGCATATCAAGGATGCGTCGTTGACGCGCACCAAAGGCGGTCTTGCATTAACAGTGATGGCAAAAGATGAACGCACGATTCTCTTTTCCCATATTGATAACGCGCCACCTCGTTCTGTGCCATCCCGTTATACTGGCGCTCAGTTCCGTAAGGCTGAACGTTTCCTCGAGAGTGGCAATGTGCGGCGTGCCACTCAGCTCTTCATTGAACTGGGGCAGGACTATGCACTGCGTTCATGGGCCAGCCTACGTTTAGCTGATTTAGACCTGATGTTGGAAAACGAGGTCGAGGCATGTCGATCCTATAATTATCTGATTGAAAAAGAAAGCCATCGCATTGCGGGCGTTTTGGCGGAACTTCGAGCCTTGGCTGCAGGGTGCGATGACAAGAAAACATTAGACCTCGATTGGGCTGAAGTCATTAAGCGAATCAGTTTTGCTGATGGCCCAATTTCAGATTATCTCTGGGGTGAATATTTATGGCTTGTCGACTTTCTTGCTCGCAGCCATAAAGAGGCCATGCTCTTCATTTCGCTGGAGGATATGAAGAAGGAAGACCCACGCATTCGTCTTTTGCCTGATGCTCTCCGGCAGAAATTGTTTTCTAGGGCTGTTTATATGGCACCAACCAGTTTTGATGTTGTTCGCGCTTACTATCGTTATAAAGACGTACTGAAAACTCATCCCGACAGGAAGGCACTGGGTTTAGATATTGCGCGAGCCATGCTGGACTTGGACTTGCTGGGCGAAACAGAGCAACTTTTACAGCCCCTTTTGAAGGAGACCACCGGAGCCCTTGGTTCATCTTGGGAGCGACGTAAAGGGTTGGCTCAAGTCATGGTGCTTACAGCCTGGACCTATCAGGCCCTAGGACATCCGGTGATGATGGACCAAATGGCAAAGATTTACAGGAAGCGATTCAAAAAGGGATTGAAGATGCCTACAGCGGTGGGGGCAACACTTGGCAAATTTATTTTTGAAAAAGAACTTCAAGAGCTTCGCCAGGGCATTAAAAACTTGAAGAGAACCATCCGAAAGGAATCAAGGAAGTCAAAAAGCTTGATTCCAAAATATGAGGCGGCAGAGGCAAAGGCAAAGGCTGATGAAGCCAAAGCTAAATCTGCGCAGGCAGGAGGATTGAAATGAGTTCTGACCTTTTTTCTGGAGTACAAAGTCTACAAAATGTTGTCGACTTCCATGTTAAGCGACATAGCGTTTTAGCTTCGAACCTGGCGAATGCAAGCACACCTGATTATGAGGTGCGAGACCTGGTCTTTTCTGAAGAATTTCAAAAGGCGAAGCAGATGCAGCAGACAAATTCAAATCATATCCAGGCAACGCCGTTTTCTTCCGGAGAGGTCGAAGTGACACGGACTCCCGCCCGTTCGGAAAAGGCTGGGGTTCGGCTTGAAAGGGCAATGGCAAAGATTGCAGCAAATAAATTGCGCTATGAAGCGAGTCTTGAAATTGTTGACCGACGTATGGGTTTGCTTAAGTACGCAGCAACAAACGGAGGTATGTAAGCATGGATTTCTTTAGCGCTCTTGAGATTTTGACATCAGGGATGCGTGCTGAGCGTATCCGCATGAACGTCTCATCATCGAACCTCGCGAATGCCAAAACAACCAGAACTCCTGAGGGTGGCCCTTACCGCCGGCAAAAAGCCGTTTTTGATTCGGTTAACGCAAGAGCGGGGGATTATGTCCCCTCTCAGTTTGAAGATGCGCTCAAGCGTGTTGAGGTTACGGCGGTTGAGCAAGACCCAAGACCTCCACGCCGTGTCTATGACCCCGGACATCCTGACGCGGACAATCAAGGTTATGTTGGTATGCCTAATGTAAATATGGTTGAAGAAATGGTTACCATGATGACCGCAGCACGAACCTATGAAGCAAACCTTAGTGCGATGCGTACGCTATTGAGCATGGCGCAGCGTAGTCTGAAGATAGGAAAGTAAGATGGCAATTAATATTAATTCACCTGTTGAAACGAATATCCGAGGCATTGGTGGTGCTCCGGCGCCGAAGACAAGTGATGCGGCTTCAGGTAAAGCCTTCGAAGAGGCCCTCAATAAGGCGGGTGCAATGCTTGTGGAACCTCATGCGGAAGCTAACCGTGCGATTCAGAACTTCACGAATGGTGGGACCGGTAACTTGCATGAGACCATGCTGACGGTAGAGAAGGAAGTTATCTCTTTTAAGTATATGATGACAATGCGCAATAAGCTTTTGCAGGCGTATCAAGAAATAATGCGAATGGGGATGTAGAGTATGTTTGATCAGTTGCGAGTGTTTTTTGCTCAGTTTGGTGAGGCGTGGAAAGAGTGGTCGCTTGGGCGCAAGTTGTCATTGCTTTCTGGTATGGGGATGGTGGTTCTTATTGTTGGGTCACTCATCTTTTTAGGTTCGCAGCCACGTTATAGTACTTTGATGGCGAACCTTACACCTGAAGATGCAGCATCTATTACGGCCCGGCTAAAGGAAATGAAAGTGCCCTATAAGCTGGCTGCAGGTGGGACAGCAATTAATGTCCACGAAGAAAGCGTCTATGAGTTGCGGGTCACATTGGCAGGCGAAGGCTTGCCTAAAGGCGGAGGCGTGGGTTTTGAAATCTTTGACGACCCATCTTTGGGAATGAGTCGTTTCTCAGAACAGCTCAATTACCGGCGAGCGCTTGAAGGGGAATTGAGCCGAACGATTTCGCAAATAGATGCGGTAAAGCATGCCCGCGTTCATGTTGTTATGCCTGAAAGGGCTTTGTTTCGGGAACAGCAAGAGGCGGCAACAGCTTCGGTTAGTTTGAAGTTGCAGCGAGGACGTTTTCTCTCCAGTCAGCAGGTTCAGTCGATAGTGCACTTGGTTGCATCCGGTGTGCCTAATTTAAATCCAGACCAAGTCACTGTTGTTGACAGTGGTGGGCGCATTTTATCTCGTGGTGGCGAGAGCTTGGCGGGAGCGGCTAATAATTTAGAGCAGCGGACCTCGATTGAACGAGGGCTGGAGAATCGTGTATCAGAAATCTTACAGAAGATTGTCGGTGCGGAAAAGGTTGCAGTTCGGGTAAACGCGGAACTGGATTTCTCACAGCGCGATGTTACCTCTGAGAGCTTTGACCCTGAGAGTGCGGTTGTTAGAAGCGAGCAGACCACAGAGGAGGCACGTACCACTGGTGCTGCCCAGCCGGTTCAGGCGGAACAGGAGAATTTGATTGGTACGGAGGTTCAGCCGCCAGTCGGTCCGGGGTCTACACGTAAAACCCAGACCTTGAACTACGAGATCAACAAAATTGTCAGCCGCGAAGTCTCTGAAATGGGCAAGGTGTCTAGACTTTCAGTTGCAGTTTTGGTCGATGTCGTGCGTGAAATGGATGAAGAAGGAAATGCTACTTTCCGTCCTCGTTCACAGGATGAAATCTCGAGTATAGAAGCGATTGTTAAGAATGCTATTGGTTTTGATGCAAGTCGTGGCGATCAGGTTGAAATTCAGTCAATCCCATTCGATCCGAGTGCTTTTAGCGAACCGGTTAAGCCGATTCCAGCCTGGTTTACCTGGGCCCAAAGGTTGTGGCGCCCAGCACTTCTAATGCTCTTAGGTGTTTTGGCCTTCCTCTTTTTGCGACGGTTTCGTAGAATTGCGGGAGACCATGTACAAGAGGTCCTAACTGCTCCACGAACGGTTCGGGAAATGGAAGCAGCGATGTCCGGACGAGCCTTGGCCAGCACTGATGCTGGGGTAGATTTGGATGCAGAGGTTGGAGAACCTGATCCTGAGCGTGCAGCGGCAGTTGTGAAAACTTGGCTTAGCGAGGGTGACGCGGAACGTCTAGAAGCGTAGAATATCTGAATGGAAAGGAATTAAGGACGATGCCCGAAAAGAAGCAATTACCCGCAAAGAAAGCTGGGACGACGGCTATGAGCGTAGCTGATCCGTCCAGTATCTTGGGGCCGGTAAAAGCAGCCTTATGGGTCCTTAGTGTGGACGAAAAATTGGCGGTGGACATTCTTAGACACCTTGAGGACAAGGAAATCGAGCAGCTTGCAGCAACGGCTCGAGCTTTGGGGCGTACGACGCCGGAACAGTTGGCGAGTATTCATGTGGAATTTCGTAACATTCTGGAAACGCAGCCGTTACACCTGAAGGGGTCAATGGAATACTTAGGCCGATTGGCCAATGAGGCCTTAGGGGAAGATAAGGCCTCCCAGTTTTTTGCCGATGAGGAAGGTGGCGCCGAAGGTGGTAGTGGGAGTAGCCCAACCTCCGCCCTAAACGATGCGGATTTGGATGTGTTAGCTTCACTCTTGGGTCGCGAACACCCGCAGATTATTGCAGCTGTTCTTGCAAACCTCGATGAAAAGAAAAGTTCGGCCGTTGTAGAACGCCTTACGGAGGAACAAACGACCGATGTTCTCTATCGTATTGCGAATATGCGGGAAGTTCCTGCACAGGCATTGGCGACAGCGGAGAAGATTCTATCAGCAGGCTTGCCTGAGAAGGTCGAGAGCGAAGCAGAAATCGATGGGGTGCGTGTTGCGGCTATGCTTTTAAATCAAATTGAAACCGAATCGGCTGCGAATATTCTTGATACGATTGCCAGTGAGTCTGATGATTTGGCCACGAATATTCGTCGCGCAATGTTTACCTTCGAAGACCTTAAAGCGGTTGACCGCCGTGCGTTCCAGACCTTGCTTAAAGAAGTTCAAAGTGACCAATTGTTGTTGGCGCTGAAAACGGCAAGTGAGGAGCTGCAGGAGAAAATTTTTAGTTCCTTGTCTAAACGAGCGGCTGCTATGCTGCGAGATGACCTTGAGGTGATGGGTCCAGCGCGTCTTTCTGACGTTGAGGACGCACAGCAGCAAATTGTTTCGGTTGCCTTGCAACTACAGTCTGAAGGGCGAATCACGATTGCTGGCCAAGGTGGCGAAGAATACGTTTAATTAGTTTGGGGTTATGACCAATGCTTGAAGTGGAAGAGCTATTTGTGAACTCGGCGATGTCTTTGCAGGCAAAGCCGTTGCTGAATCCGGAAAAACAGGAGTTTGTTGCTTTGCGCAATGTCCTGCATGGTAAGGAGTTTGTTGCCGGCAATGTCCTTGGGGGGGCTGAGTCTGGTGATGTTCATGGAGATGGCGCAAGTGAACAGGCGTTGGGTGAAGAGTTTCGCAAGGCATATGAAAAGGGCATGCAGGAAGCCAAGGATTCCATTGAGGCGATGCAGCAGCGCTATCAGGATGCGATTGCAGATTTAGCCTTCTTGCGGGAGCAAGTTCTGCAGGAAAGTGAAGAAGCGCTCTTGCGCTTGGCCTATGCTACAGCAAAAGAGATTGTTCTTGACGATGTTGATGCGCGTAAGGATTTTACTGAGAAAATGGTTGAGCATGCGCTAGGCCTTCTCCGCGAATCGGATAAGATTGTCATGCGGGTCGCGCCGGATGATGTGATCTGGCTCAAAGAAAAGCGTCCGGACCTCTTTAGCGAAAAAAGCATTGTGCATATCCAGGAAGATCCGTCCCTTGTTTTAGGGGGAGTTGTTGCCGAATGTAATCTGGGAAAAGTAGATGCGTCGATGGAGCGCCGTTTATCTGATGTTGCGGCGAATCTTATCCGTGGGACAACTCAGAGCGAAGACGAAGATGACCTTAAGGAGGAGTCCTAAGATGGGTGCGGCGTTGATTGACCTCGAGAGCCATCGAGAGCGTTTGTCCTTGGCACTGCCGCCAATTGAGGGACAGGTGACTCAGGTCTTGGGGATGCTTATCGAAGGCAATATTAAAGGTGCAGCAGTCGGTGACCTGTACCGTGTCGGTTCGCGAGAGCAAGACATTTTGGCGGAAGTGGTTGCTTTAAAAGGTGACCATGCGGTGCTTATGCCCTTTGGCCATGTTAACGGCTTAAGCATTGGTGCACGTTTGACCCGGGAGGGTGTGGCATCAACTTGCGCCGTTGGAGAGGGACTAAAAGGGCGGGTGATTGATGCTCTCGGTCGACCTTTGGATAACGCGCCAATGCCCATGATGCGTGAACGAAGAGCCATTTATGGTGACCCTCTGGCGCCAATGGACCGTCGACCTGTGTCCGAGCAGATGAGTTTAGGGGTGCGTTCACTCGACAGTTTTATTCCCTGTGGGTTAGGTCAGCGTTTAGGCATCTTTGCTGGTCCAGGTGTGGGTAAGAGTGTACTTCTGGGAATGATTGCCAAAGCAGCGAGTGCAGATGTTGTTGTTCTTGCATTGGTTGGAGAACGTGGCCGCGAGGTAGGGCACTTTGTTGACCAGATTCTGGGTGCAGCGGGACTAAAAAATTCGGTTGTGGTGGTTGCTACTTCAGACAGGCCCCCACCGGAGCGTGTTAGGGCCGCATTTGTTGCCACGACCATAGCTGAATATTTTCGCGACAAAGGACAGAATGTGCTGCTCTTTGTTGACTCGCTGACACGTTTTTCTATGGCCCAAAGAGAAATTGGTTTAGCCATTGGAGAGCCGCCGAGCACAAAAGGATATCCGCCTAGTGCATTCGCCTTAATGCCTAAGCTTCTCGAAAGAGCCGCGCCGGCAAGAAGTGGAGGGAGCGTTACAGGGCTCTATACGGTTCTTGTTGAGGGCGACGATATGACTGACCCGGTAGCGGATGCGGCACGAGGTCTCCTGGATGGGCATATTGTGCTTTCCCGAACATTGGCTGAGCAGGGTCACTATCCAGCGGTTGATGTGGTCAAGTCCTTGTCCAGGGTTGAAAGTGAACTGTTGGCAAAGGATCAGATTCTGGCGGCAAGAAAAGTACGTCGCTGGCTGTCTATACTTGAGGAGTCTCGAGATTTAATTTCGGTCGGAGCCTATCGTCCAGGAGCGGATTTGGAGCTTGATCAGGCAATTCGGATGCAGCAGCTGACCCAGAATTTCTTGCAACAGGATATGGATGAAGCGAGTAATTTGCAGGAAACCTTGCAGGCAATTGTAAGCCTCGTGGAGAGTGAAGGATGAGAAAATCTTTAACCAGACTAGGGAAACTGCGTGCCAGCTTGAAAAAACAGGCGGAATTTGAAGCTGGCTTAGCTGAAAAACGTTACGACGAAAGCCAACAGGCAGTTGAGGATATTCATCGCCATATGGTTGAACAAAATAATGTGGAGGGGACCGAGGCAGGCATCTTTCAACTATGTGATGTTGCTGCACAATCTGCGAAAAAACGAGTCAAAATGGCGGAAAAAGAACGCGATCTCTCTCGAAAAAAGCTAAAAGAAAAGTCACTTGAGCATAAACAAGTTGAGCGACTTATGAGTAAAATAGACGAGCGAGAAAAAAAGAGTGCGGCAAAGAAAGAACAAAAGACAATGGACGACTGGGCCACGATGCGGGTAAAAGGAACAACATAATGAAGAATTTTATTCTATGGTTAATGTTGGGCTCCGGTGTTGGCTTAGGGGTTTATATGCAGGTTAGTTCTGCAGCGGAGACCGACAAAGAAATCGAGGTTAATATCCCTTCTCTAAAGGATGAAGTTGCAAAGGAGATGTCCGGCGCAAAGGAGGAGGTAAGCCTAGCGGAAAGTGTGATAAATGCACAGGCTGAGGCCAATGCAGCCGCTGCAGCAGATGCGGCCTGTTTGCCTGTTAAAGAAGCAGACCTGAAGTTTTTGAGCAGGCTTAAAGATAGGCGTTTAGACCTCGACCATAGAGAAAAAGAATTAGACCTTCGAGAGCTTAAATTGAAAAAACTAGAGTCTGAGGTTGAAGGTAAAGTGCAGCGGGCTTTAGACCAACTGAAAAAACTTGAAGGTAGAGTAGACCAGACTGCCATTAAATATGCCGGTAGGGAAGAGGTCCTCAAGACCCTTACGACGACAGTTTCAAAGATTGCAGTGAACAAGGCGGCAAAGGTTTTACAGAATACGGAAAACGAATTGGTTGTTAAGCTGTTGATGCGGTTAAGCCCAGCGCAATCAGCAGCTATTTTGGAAAAGATGAATCCGGAAAAAGCCGGAGTCATTTTGACGGAAATTGGGCGAAATAAAATACCACTCAAACCAAAAGAGAGTGCCAATAATGGTATGACGCCGGAAGGCGAGGCATTGGCTAAAGCAAAACCCTAAGAGTAAAACGCTTTTACGGAGCGTTTGCCCCTTTGGGTGAAACAACAAGGAGTAAAGTATGTCAGTAAATTTGGCTGAGATGGGGAGGAGTGCGTCGCGGGTGGACATGGCAGCAGAACTGACGCAGCGCTTTGAGAGTAGTGCGCATCAAACAGGTTTTCAGCAGACCTTGCTCGCAGAGCAGCAAATGCTGGATGGAATAGAGGCGACTCCCTTATCGCCACAAGAGAATGAATATCTTGAAGAGTATAACAACTCTGAGCCTGAAGAGCATGATGACGTTTCTGATGACGGGGCTCAGGATGAAGAAGCTCAGGCAAGAGATGGCGAACAACAGGAAGCACAGACTCAGGTCAAGGACAAACCAAAAGTTCGGAATGCTGAGGTTGCTGCGGCTCTGATGAACGCCAAAAAAGGTAAAGGGGATGCCAAGGATAAAACTAAGGTGGAAAAGTCTACTCAAAATGTTAATTTGGAGGGCAAAAAGCTTGCTGCATCCAAAGACCAAAAGATAGATGAGAAGCAAAACACCTTGGTTGTCGATTCAAAGGCGGTAAGAGAAAAGACTGAGAATGACCCAGCCTTAGTTAAGGACCCAAAGGAATTAAGTGATAAAGCATTTGCGGCGGCAGAAGTGGTTGCTGCGAAAACGGATGCAAACACCAAGGTTCAGGACAAAGTTGGTAAAGAACATGCTGAGAGTCAAGTGGCAGCACTGGCAAGCAGCAATAAAGTGGAAGTTAAATCCCAAACCCGGGCATCGAAGAAACTTGAGCAGCATTTGGCGCTAAAACGCACCAATGCGCAAGAGAATCAGCTTCAGAATTCGGGTGAAGACAAGGCAACAGCACCCAAGGCTAATGTCGGCTTGTCTGATGCATCAGCGGATACGCTGACGGGACATACAACTATAGATGAGAAAATGACTGCGTCGATGTTGCAAAAGGACGTGGCAGCCTTGAAGGCTGTGACCCCTAAGCAAAAACAGGCCGAGGGTATTGTGCAAGACATTACCAAATTGCAATCGACCGGTGATGTGAAAGGTTCTGCGGCAGAGAAGATGAGCGCCGTTCAACGCTATGTGTTGCGACATGTTTCTCTGACACAGTTTGGACAAGCTTTGGCGTCGAAAATTGCTTCAGGTGCGCGGCAATTGCATATCCGCCTTGACCCACCGGAGTTGGGCAAATTGGATGTGGATGTGAAGCTAAAGGACGGACAGGTATATCTGAATGTCCGGGCAGATAGCGTGAATGCAATTGAGGCCATCGAAGGTCAGCTCAACGATTTACGCTCATCTTTAAAAGAACAGGGTTTGGACTTAGCCGGTTTTGATGTGAATGAGCGTCAAGAAAAGGGCGATGGCCAAGCGCGCAAAGGCAACCAGGCTTTTCGGCCTGATCCGGAAATTATCACGTTGAAGCGTCGGCCCGTGGCCAGGCGACAGCGAGATGGTCTGGATATCGTAGCTTAGATTTAGGAGAAGATTATGTCTGTAGATGCAGTAGACGGTGCCGGTGCCGGTGCTTTAACCCAG
>CAXGWX010000114.1:0-10555 GCA_964013445.1 uncultured Bdellovibrionales bacterium
GATTGAGTTTGGTTCGGTGAAAGAAGGCGATGCGCTTAAAGGCATGGGTGCCGGACTTTTTTCTTCCATAGGTGAACTTGCGAGTTTTGCTGAAAGACCGCAGCGCGAGTTTGACCCGACACTCATGGAGAATACGGACTTCGACCCAACCCAGTATCAACCGTTTTATTTTTGCGGTGAAAGCACTGATGAAGTGGTGCATATCCTGACGGAACATTTGCAGAGCTATTTGCGTTAAGGACTATTGCTGATGGATGAACTCACAGAGCAAGAGCTTGAGGAACTTCGGTGCGATTTAGAAAAGCTTAAAAGTGAGTTGGAAGAACTTTTGGCGTTATCGAAGGCAGGGGCTAAGCCGGTTGAGCTTGATGAACCGATCGGTCGTCTTTCAAGAATGGATGCGATGCAGCACCAGCAGATGGCGGTGGCCAACCGGCAAAACCATCAGCTGCGTTATAAACAGGCCTGCGCAGCCTTGAATCGATTTGCCAGTGGTGACTATGGTTATTGCCGACGTTGCGATGAGCCGGTGGGCTATGGGCGCTTAAAGGCCCGCCCAGAGGCGCCTTTTTGTCTGCAATGCCAGGGCACTGGCGAACGTATGTAGGGGTAAAAAAACATAGAATGTCGCATGGGACATAGGCCAGAGCGTTCGAATCGCAAAAAACCGAAAGCTCCTAAGGTGCTGTATTCATAGTAGAATCCCTCAGCGAATGACTGCCCAAAAAACGGCACGCTTATTGAAGTGGCAGTGGGTGAATTGTTTTTCAAAGGAGCCCTCATGTTGTTGTCATTGCTTTTCTCTAAGTTTTGCAAATCCCGAATCATGCACGTTGCCTGGCCAGTTTTCCTGGCCGGTTGTGGAGTGGCTGAACTTAGCATCTCCAGCGAAGATTTAAATCACGAGGTAGAGGTTCAAACGTCGGCACGGCCTCATGTCGGTGGGGCTTCTTCGCCAACAAAGCACGCAGGATGCCATCAGGTGAATCCGCAGCCAGGGATGAACCCTGCACCAGCGCCCTCCGGGCGAGGGCCACGCGCACATAGCACCAATCCAGTTCTACCACACGGGCCAATACATCGTTTGAGTCTTACACAACTTCATCAGCAAAGCGCATCGGATGACGTGGTGGTGGCAGAGAATCAATATGTGGTGATTGATGAAAGCATTTCATTGGGCTTTATTAAGGTGTTGGGGAAATTGATCTGCGCTGAGGATTTTGTCGGTGAAGTCCAAACCGATGGTATTTTGGTGATGGGTGAGAATGCACGCTTTTCATGTGGTAAAGCGAATAAGAAATTTTCCGGCAAGGCCGTCTTTACCTTAAAGAACAATAGAGAGCTTTCAGAGCAGATGATGCATGCACCACATCCTATGGGTGGCAAGGCGATTGTGGCGATGCACGGTGCGAGCATTTCTATGTATGGGGAAACGAATAATTCCAAATATGTGCGCCTTGGTGCGGATTTTGAAGCGGGTGAAGATAAAATGATTCTCAGCGATGCTGTTGACTGGGCTGTGGGTGACCGTGTGGTGGTCAGTTCCACAAGTTTTTACCAGGACAGGGCGGAGGAATTCGAAATCGTTGCCATCGAGCAGGGTCATATTGTCTATGTTCAGAAAGCTGCGAAATATGGACACTATGGGCAGACAGAAATCTTCGACGATTTGGAGGATGGGGAAAGCTATGAGGTTGACCAGCGCGCTTATGTCGCCAACCTTACACGCAATATTGTTTTTCAATCGCCGCAAGATGAATACACTGCCGGCCAAATCGGTGCGCATATGATGGTCATGCATGGTGGCAAAGCCTTTCTCGATGGGGTTGAGTTTTTTCGGGTAGGCCAGATGGGCAAGATGGGTCGCTATCCTTTTCATTGGCACCGCAGTGGCGATGTCGGGGGGCAGTTTATTCGTAACTCAAGTATTCACGAAAGTTATCAGCGCTGTGTTACGGTCCACAACACCAACAAAGCGAGGGTTGTTGGTAATACCTGTTATGACCACTATGGGCACGGTTTCTTTTTGGAAGAGGGCAACGAAACCGGCAACATCATCAAGCATAACTTGGGTATACAATCGAAAAAGATACCGGCTCATCGCGCCTTACTCGTTTCAGATTATAACGATATGCCGGCAGACCGTTTTCCTGGCCCGGCGACCTATTGGATTTCCAATCCGGATAACGATGTGCGTTTTAATGTGGCGGCAGGCTCTGAAGGTTCAGGGTTTTGGATGGCCTTTCAAAAATATCTTCACTGCAGCGCTTCGGGCTGTTCGCAATCTGATAGGAACAACGCGAATGTTACGCCCTTAACGACCAACACTCATAAGTTTTCTGACAATGTTGCAGTCTCGACAGTCTGTGGCATCACTTGGGATGGGGCGCCCGATGGTGATTTAGCAGGCAATCCCTTGAATCCCAATGACCGCAAACTTGTTTCCGCCCACTATAACCCTTCGGTCACTCCAGTGTTTTCTGACTTAGAGGTCTATAAAAATTCCCGTGCAGGTATTTATTTTCGTGGCGAGCAGGCGCATTTTCCAAACACAATTTTTGCGGACAACGGTACCGCAGCTTTCTTCGCCTATAATCAAGTCATTAAGGACTCCTTGATGGTGGGGTTGAGCAAGAACCACAGTGCTGATGAATATTTTTATCATCAGGACCAAAGTGTGGACCACCGTTTTCAGCACAAAGGTTTGTTTGAGGGGATCCGGGTTTACGATGGGCCCTTTGTCTTGGATAATGTGTTCTTTGCGAATTATTCCGCAAGCCCCTTAAGCTATGCTAATGACGAATATACCCCAACGCCTATTACCTTAACGGGCGGGGCTATGCGTTTTGTTAACTCAGTGTATCATGTGACCTTTAACCCTGAGCCTTATCGCAAATTCTATATGGGCTTAGAAAACCAAAATTGGCAAGACTCCTATACCGCAGCGGTGCTGGATATTGACGGCGATTTGACCGGTATGCCCGGGAGCTTGATTCGCCCCGACCATTGGATGAATACGGACGATGGATGTGTCTCCTTACCCAACGAAGCGTCTCTGGTTTGTCCCTATGAACTCTCTTACTTGCGTTTGCATAACTTAGGGGAGACTAATGGACAAAACTTTGATGTCTATAGGAATGACGGGCCAGCTATTACTCACAGCTCTGATCCACAAAATGGCATTTTCTTAAATAAGTTTTCTATGCTTATGGATGAAGACTTAATTTATATTCTGACTAATGTTGATTTTGCTTCTTCCACACGGATGAAACTGAATTTTGTCGCTCGGGATGTTGGTGATGTCTCACCAATTGTTGCTCTTGCTTCAGGTATAAATTTGGCTTGTCCCGTAACGGATATGATACTCGATGAAGGAGTTCATGTCTCTGATGTTGGCGTTTTGAGGAATATGGACGCTACAGCCTACACCATTCAAAATGGCATGTTGGTTTTTAAAATTCAGGCCGAGCAGCAGCGCAACAATATTACGGAAGGTGCACAACAAGGCGTGAGCTTTCCAGAAATCGTTTGTCAGGATTAGCACGCTTGTCGTTTGGCGAATTGCAGGGCAAAATTAAAGTTTTTTTTTGATTCGTCGATTGGCCCGCTCATGGGAGTACCTTTAAAGATAGGTGACGGTGAAGAGATTGCTTTAGGCTTAAGCCTGCACGAGGCCCGCGCCCTCTATTTAGCAGACTTACGTATCCGTCGACTTCTCGATTCGAAGGAGTCCAAAGAAGAAGAAAGAAAAGTTGCTAAAGGAGATACGGTAGCGCTCTCGGATGCAAGTCAGTATGCGCTTGCTTTAAGTGGCAGCGAAGAAGCAGCCAACGAAGACCATCAAGACCCAGAGAAAGATAAGAACGAAGAAGGCAAAGCAGAGGAGTCTAAAGAACAAGACAGGGCCAAGAGAAATTTCCTTAAGGATCCACAGGATTTAACCCCTGCGGAAGAAGAGGAAGTCAAAGAACTCAAGCGCATCGATCAGGAAGTACGCATTCATGAAAACGCCCACAAAGCGGCTGCCGGCGAGTTGGCGATGGGGGGACCGGTTTATGAATACGAAGAAGGCCCGGATGGCAAATCCTATGCGGTGGCCGGCGAAGTGCAGATTGCTTTGCGTGAAGGTTCAAGTCCGGAAGAAACTCTACAAAATGCACGCAAAGCGAAAAAAGCAGCCTTGGCACCGGCACAACCTTCGGCAAAAGACCGGGCGGTGGCAGCGGAAGCCGAAGCCATGGCGGCTAAAGCTCGCTCAGAAATTGCTAAGCAGCGTCAGGATATGGACCCTTATGCGCGCAAGGTTTTAGAAATTTATGAATCGATTGAAGAGTCCTAATCGAGTTCTTCGAGGTTGCTTTCAAAACGACTGGCAGCGCTCGGCGTTTCCAGCAGAAAAGGGCGATAACGCTCATCACCTTCTAAAAATACTTTAAGCCAGGAGAGGGCGATGCGCCCAACCGAGCCATCCCCCACATCGTCTTGCGTGCCTTTAGGGCCATTGGCTGCCCAGTGACCGGCACCGGCGACTTCAAACATTAACTTAGGTGTCGTCTCCGGGGTGGCCTGATAGTGCAAAAGCCCGTGTTCGTTAAATGGCGCCAGGCTATCGTTTTCTGCGCCTAAGATGAGCAGGGGCACTGCATGGTCAAAATCTGGATTTGGTTTCCAGGGGCAGAGTGCCACCACAGCCCGCAAGCTCGGCTCAAGAGTGGCTGCCACCTGTGAACCGCCGCCACCCATAGACCAACCACTGACCGCAATCCGATCTAAGGCGAGTCGGCCTTTTAGGGGCGAGCCTTGCCGGTCCTGCTCGGCCCGCAGGGTGGTGATGGCATCGAGGAGTGCTTGTGCCCGCTCGGGTGGATAGTCGGAGACAGGGCTGTTGGTGCCGATGGTCATGGTGACAATGCCGTGGGAAGCATAGAAGGGCCCCCATGCCTGGATAGAGCTTTCCGGACTGGCGTAGCCGGGGACAATCACAATACTGGCCAAAGGGGGTTGGGCATCGCCGGGAAAATAAATCGTGGCGCTTAAGTAGTCCGGCCCATCCCGCAAGCCATCGCTTTGATCGATAATCAGCACTTCAAAGGGTCCCGGCTCGGTGGCGGATTGGCTGGTTGGGCTCTCGCCGCGAATGATGTCGTCACCTTGTTGTTCTGGTGCTGCTTCCGGAGTCTGTGTGCCGCAAGCTGTGCAGACAAGAAGGGTCGAGAGCAGAGCAAGTTGATGAAGACGCAAAGTCATGGTCGAGCGAGTCTAACGCTGCAAGGGGCGTGCTGCCAAGGGTAAATCAGGATTTGTGTCGATAGTGGCAGGAGCGCTCTTGGAAATTTACTTCGGAAAGAATCGGTAGTGGCCGGTGATCGGAAATTCAAAGAGCATATCCTCGGCCACAGGGCCTGCGCCAATATTGTGGACAACAAGGGGCCGTTTTTTATCCCTGGAACGGGCTTTGACGACAATGCCAATGTGGGGGAGCTTCTTGTTGACGACCCATGTCACCAGGTCGCCGGGCTGATAGTCCTGTGGTTTTTTGCTGATGGGCAATGTCTTGCCGTGGCGCTCAAAGAAACGTCGAAGATTGGGCACTCTCCGGTGGTCGATGTTGCGATCCGGTTTTTTTAAGCCCCATATTTTTGGATAGAGGCTAAAATGTTTTTTCATATCCTGATGGACCAAGACTTGCAGATCGTGACCCAAGGCCCGGTAGGCGCGAACAACCACATCGGTGCAAACACCGATATGGGCCGGGACATCTCCGCCGGGGTAGGGAATGGAGTGATATGAACCATCGTAAGTCACCTGATGCTTGGTGCGCTCCATGGCCGCATGGACAAGACGGTCAGCAAAGGAGGAGTCCGCATTGGCAATTTGAGTTACGGTGCTCAGAGCAATGATCACGATGAGCCTTAGAGTAATATACATGGCCGGTTTATCTTTCATTGGAGTTAATGACAAAGGCGTCGGTGATTTGTTTGACCTGACAGGTTGCACCCATGGCGCGCAGGTTGCCGTAGTGCCCACCGATGGTTCGGTCCAGGAAGGCAATTTCTGCGGGCGGTTTAAAGCTGCTTAAATAGTTGGCCAGGAGCTGGGGAACTTTTTTGGCAGCGCGCAGATGAATGTCGGTGGTTGCGAAGTTATAACCTTCTTCTGCAAGGAAAGGCTCGGCAAAGAGGTCGCGCCACTCTCGATAATAGGCTGTCGGCACCGGTTCTCCTGCCAGATTCCTTGCACCCAGTCGGATGAGGCTTGCTTCGACCTCGGTGTAATCGTGTCGGAGAGCAGACCGCAACATGTCTGCATAGGCACTGACGACTTCCGGCAATAGCCTTTTCACACAACCATAGTCATAGACGATAAGCCGACCATCTTCCCGGCAGGCAAAGTTGGCCGGATTCGGATCCGCATGCAGTACGCCAAGAACAAAAATCTGTTCAGCCAGCGTTTCCAGAATTAAGTTGCCTAGTTGATTGATTGTTTCTTGTGAGTAATTGCGCTCTTGTACTTCAGCGAGGTTGTCGCCGGCCTCGTGTTCGAGGGTTAATACACGCGCTGAACTACGTTCAGGAATAAATCGAGGTACAATAAGAAGTTCATTGTCTTTATAGTGCTGATAAAAGAATTCAATGTTTTGAGCTTCTTTCGTGTAGTCCAATTCTTCTTCGAGCCGAGCTTTGAGTTCGGCAAAGAGTTCGTCGAGACTTTGTGGATCAATTTTAAGTAAGCCGCTTGCTTTTAAGCTCATTTTTAGATGCCGTAAATCGGAGGCCAGAGCTTTATCCACTCCAGGATATTGGACCTTAACGACGACATCTCTACCATCATGGAGCTGAGCTCGGTGCACTTGGCCTATAGAGGCAGCCGCATAGGCTTCTTCGTCAAAGGAGGAAAACAGATGTACAATTGTATCACCCAATTCGCTTTCGACCTGTTCTCTTATGACCGAGAAGTCGACTGGTGGTGCTTCTTTTTGTAGTATTTTGAGCGCGTCCGCCAGGGATTCAGGCAATATGTCGGTGGTGATCGAAGCCATCTGGCCGACCTTCATCACCGCACCTTTAAGTTCGCCGAGGGTTTTGGCGATGACTTCGCTGTTTTTGTCGAGCATCTCCTTGCGAAGTTGCTCCGCCGCTTCTTTTTTTTGCACTAACTCCTGCATTTTGCTTTGGGCAAATCGACCGCCGACCTCAGCGGTCATGGAGGCGAGTTTCCAAAATCGTTTGGCACCAGAAGCTGGTTTGTCGGCCATATCCCCCCCTCGTTAGGCTTCTTCCTTTATAACCTAAAGAGCAAGGATATTCACTAAGGTTTTGCTGTTAATCCTTATGCAGGAGTGTCTGGCGATATATTTTTAGTCGTCTAAGAGACCGTGAATGGTGCCGCCCATGGAGGCTCCGGTCAGGCCACCTAAGGCGGTGACGCCGGCCCAAACACCAAGGGTTGCAAGTGCACCACCAAAAGCAGTGCCCCAAACGATTGCAAAAGCGACCATGCCACCACCGAGGAAACCGGGAACCGAGCCCGCTATTGAACCTGCTCTGGCACCAAAGATGGTTTTTAAGATATGCTTTCCACGGGAGTCCGGCCCTTTGTCGACCTGCTTTTGCAGGACGCTTAAAGCACGAGGGTCACTTTGTAGATTGCCACTCTTCATCTCACCAACCAAATCTTTAAGTGCTTTGTGTTCGTATTTGTCGACGAAATCGCCGATGCCTTTGGGCTTAGAGAAAAGCGAGTCATGTGGTTTTAGAAGGTCGCGGGCTTCAGCCAGGCTAATGTTGCCGTCCGCTTTTGCGGCGAGGATTTTTTGATTTAATGCTTTAACGCTCATGGGGGTCTCCTTAAGGGGTAATGTCTTCGATTGTTTTTTAATTAGTCTTCTTTGATGGCTTTAATCATGCCCACGCCGTGGCCAAGAGCTGCGCCGACGGCTGCGCATCCTAAGATGACAGCACCACCTGCAGCGAGAAAAGCACCAACACCAAATACACCAGCGGCGAAACCGCTTGCACCAAGTGCTCCGGAAACAGCTCCGGCAGCTCCCGCACCGAGAAACCAACCACCCATGCCACCGATGGTTCCACCAAAGAATCCACCAATGCGGCGCATGATCTTACCGATGCCACCGCCTTTGCGGATATGCTTGCCACGACTGTCCGGGCCTTTGTCGATAAATTCTTGCAGGGTTTCAGCAGCACCTGGTTTTGCCACCAGGTTGCCCGATTGAATGTCAGAGGCAACACGTCTGACAACTTCGAATTCGTCTTTGTCGAGGAAATGTCCGACCGCTTTGGCCTGTGGCCCTTGACGTGCGGCCAGGTGTTCTGCTTCTTGAAGTGAGATGACTCCGTCAGCTCGAAAAGAATTTGCTAATCCGTTTAGCGCTACAATACTCATAATGGGGGCTCCTTAATTATCGGTCTTTAAGTGACCTATTCTTAGTATCGTTCGTTGTTTTGGAATGTTGTGTCTAATAAGAAGGGCTTCTTTTTAGACAAGATCGTCCCATAAGCAACCTAAGTTAAAGGAGAATTTCCCTTGGACCTATTCCTGGAGTGTGCAAAGAAAGTTTAAGCGAGCATTTGTTAAGGGTTCAGGATTCGCCGGGTTGGCTCTTAGGGACCCATTCCGGTGGCATAAAGAGGCAGCGTAACTTATCGCCGATGCTTCTAGCCTGACCTATTTTTGCCCGCAGCCAGTGCAATCCTGCAAACTGAATCAAGAGTGGATTATGCGTCTCAATAGGAACGGTCACACCAAAATCAGGTTCTTCTTCTTCCGCTTGATAGGTGCCCAGAAGATGGTCCCAAATCATCAAAATCTCACCGTAGTTACGGTCGATATATTTTTCGTTATAGCCATGATGCACCCGATGACTCGATGGGGTGGCCAAAAGCCAATCGAGCCAACCTAGTTTGCCGACGAGGCGCGTGTGTTGTGCGATGCCCCATATATTGGTGGTGATGGAGATAACCACAAAGTGAAAGGGGCTGATACCGACAAGGGGTAAAAGCAAGAAAGTGGGTCTGGGCAAATAGGTGCTGTCAAAAATAAAGCCTCTTGAGGCCACGGTCGTGTTGTATTCGCAGGATGAGTGATGCACATGATGCATGGCCCAAAAAAGGCCCGTGCGATGTCCCAGACGGTGGTCAAGATACCAGGCCAAATCATAGAGGACGAAGCCCAGAAGCCAGCCCCAGGCACTGTTAGGCAAAGCAATAAGGTTGGCCTTTTCGTAAATTAAAGCCATGAAGGCCAGAGGTAATATATGGCCCATGCCTAAGTTTACCCCTTGAGCTGCGAGGGTGATGACAATGTTGGCTGCCGCGTCTTTGTTGTGCCATCGATGTTTTGGGGCGAGCAGATGGTGGGCAAGGCGTTCGATACCAAGGATAATGGCATAGGCGGGAAAGAGAAAGAGGTAGCCCTCTTCGTTTCGGATCGCCGTGGTGAATATGTTGAGTATGTCTTCCATTATCAATTTAAAACATTGTGCGCTTATAACCGCTCTAGATTAGCGCAACCATGGGGTTTTGCTAATACCTTTCTCTAGGAGAGATACATTGTTCTGACAAGTTCCTGGTTTAATTCAGGAGTTAGGAAATGTTCTATGGTGTCGGAAGAAGTCTTGCCAATAGACAGAATTGGGGCCTGGGGGCTTGTTACGAGGTTCCTAGAGCTCACATTCAAAGGTCGAGCCGCTCAAAATACTGGCGGTGACATCCGGATCGATAGGGTTTCTGGGGGCGCCTTGTAAGTCCGTTTGAATGAGACCATCACAGGCGATGGTGCCCTCGACCAGGGGCTCGGTATAGGTCGTGTTGATGGTGCAGGTGCCGGCGTAGGTGAAGGCCTTAGCACTCTCCTCGTCGCGGTGCATCCGGTAAGTGTTGGTTGCGGTTTCAGGATCGGGCAGCACCAATGCGATACTGCAGCCATTATATTTGTTGCCGACGCCGTCTTCCGTATTGTCCGAGGCTTGGGTGCAGGTATAGCTGCTTTCACTGGTGGAAAAGCCTTTAATCTTCAGGGTCAGTGCTTCGTTGTTGGCGCCGCTAAAGGTGCCCTGAAAAAAACCAGTATCCGCGTCGTTGCTGCAGGAGGCCTGGCCCATGCTGATGCTGCCACCTTCACCTTCGCCTGGCGCACTGACTTCGAGTGTGGCGTAGACGGGCTCCTCAACAATCTCTTCTTCTTTGTTCTCATCCTCTGTGGTGGGCAGATTACAAGCGATTAAAGTGATGGGCAGTAGGGCGTAGAATGCTAAGCGGATGTGGTTTTTCATGGGCAAAGTTTCCTTTGTCGTGACGGGCCCTTAAGGGCTGCTTTAAAGAGAGTGCTTTTTCTTGTCTATAGGGACGATACTATGGATTTTATTATTCTCTTACAAGTGGGCTTTTCTCTAAAAACACTTAAGGGATCAAGGGCCGGCTGTGCGGGCCTGCGCAATGTTTTCTCCTGATGGGGCCCATGGGAGGGCGGGCAAAATCTCCTCAAACACCCGCAGATTTTTCTTTTGGCGTGTGTTTTTGAAGCGATAGAGAAGGGT
>CAXGWX010000115.1:0-10273 GCA_964013445.1 uncultured Bdellovibrionales bacterium
GTAGAGATCCATGTTTAAGTTCTCACGCCGAACCCATGTGTTTACTTGGTCGATCCGTATAAATCGTAGATTTCGTCGATTGGTTTGTAACTGTCGGTCTTTTTTTTCAGGATCAAGTAAAAGAACAAATCTGTTAAGAGTTTTGCTGCCGATTTTTGTGACATTCATATCCATATTAAAGTCGCGGACCGAAGCCCCAAGAAGAAAGTCAGCGTACATATTTGCACTAAGTTCAGATTCTTTTCCCGGCTGCATTTCTAAGGCAGGGAAGTAGCTTGCATCGAGATTAGATACCTGAGTGCTCAGGACTCCAGCGATCGACCTATCTGGATTAATTTGAAAGGAGGCGTTCCCCATGATGTCTCCGCCGAGGACATTCATTGCGAAGTGGCGTGCGTCTATCAGGGTATTTTTGAGTGAAGCGTCTAAAACAAAATTGTTAACGCGATAATTTTCATATCTAATGGAATCGATGTGTAGGCCTGAACGATTGGTGTAGGAGTTTTGTCGCGCAAAATAGCTCGTCTTGGTGTTTGTTCGCTCAAGAGCTTTAGCGGTGGTTTGTATGCCGATTGGAGAATCAATTAAATCCATATGCTTGAACACAGGAATAGCTAAGGAGTGAGGATGCAGATTCAGCACAAAGTTATAGGGCAGAGAGCCTGACATCCCGTTAATGCTAAATTCTTTGGCAAGAAGGTCAAAGTCTTGCGATGAAAGAGCACCTCTAAAATTAAAAGTGCCCAGCGCCAGGTCTAGATTGCCCTTAAAGCTTAGTGCTCCTTTTGTCGTTATTTTGCCGAGGATTAAGGGTGTTTCGCTGGGATTGGTAATCGATATCTGACCGTTTAAAGAGCTCAAAAGAGCATTTTTGATTGTGTTTTCAGGATCCTTGGAAAGTCCAACCTGCAGTGCATTACTAATGCTTCCCGAAAAATCGCCGGCTATGTTGAAAGGTTTTATGGCGAGTTTAAAGTCCTTAAATGTCATTGTATCGTCAAAGGAATAGAGCACTTCGCCTGACGTTTTAGCTTTTGTTATTTTAGGATACTCCGATGAAATGCTGTAGCCGCTGAGAGAAAGGACCGGTTTGAGCTTTAACATGTGCTTATCAATGTTAATCGAGGTTCGCATCGCGAGTGCTCCTGTTTGCACGGGAGACGTTATCGAGTTGATCCTTAGATTTGTCTTAGCGTGAATGCCTTGCCGATCAATGTCAAAGAGAGTTAGGAAATTTACACTTTTGAGCCCGATGACTTCAGGAATATCCAGTTCAAGATTTTCAATATTAAATTTGCCCCCTCCACGCAAAGCAAGGGATTCGTAACTAAGAGCCAGATATTGAGACAGTCCGGATAGAATAGTACTTGCGTCAGCAAATGTTGGGGTGTTTTGTTCTATTTTTTTTAACAAAGAGGAATCAGGGATACGCATTTTTAGCTTGAAGTCGCCTGATATATGTCCCGAATATTCTCCATCGGGAACAATGGGACCGAGTGTTTTTGTTAATTTTGAGATGTCCGCTTTTTTGAGTCTGATTTTAAGTTCAAGAGGCAGAGGTTTAGGGCTAAGTATCTCAGGTAGAGAAAGATGCAGCTGCCCTTTGAGTACATTGCTGATATTGCAATGTAGATTATCAATTGCCAAGGAATGTAGCTTTTTTCGTGCAGGTAGCGTGCAGTCAATAAAGGCAAGTTTGAGGGGGGTTGGACCGCTTACTTTGAGCCGATTCAATCGTGTGCGTGTGAGAGCTTCTGCATTGCGAAGCGTTTTTTCACTAAGTGTAAGGTCTGTTTGGACAGTCATTGTGCGTAGCTTTAAAGCGTCTGCTTGTATGTTTTGAATGTCGATTAGGGTTGAGCTTTCTAAACTTTGAGGAGGGTTGTCTTGCAGTAGAAAGGTTAGTGGAATTAGAGTCTCGTTTTCTAAGCTAAATTGGTCGAGTTTTGCACTGGCAATCTTTATGGTGTTTGTGGATAAGGTGGCGCTTGTCTTAAAGTTAAAGGCAAGTTTTTGATCGGCATAGGCCTGTAGAAGATTATCAATGAGAAACTCGTTTGCTAAAAGGAAGTGAATATCCTTGGCTTTGATATTGGGTCCAGTTACTTCATCAAGAGATTGTTGCAGGGTAAAGTTTGATTTCCCGTTTTCGACTTTTAATGCCAAGTGACCATTGAGGTTTTTGATTCTGCTCTTTTCATAAGTGAGTTCTAGCCCTTGGAGCCTGGCGCCAAGATTGATTTCCGGAGAGTTAATCTGGCTAAGTATTTGCTTGATGTTTAAAGAGGTAGGTTGAATTTCAAATGTCGCCAGACCGGCCAAAGATAAACCAGGCGCTAAGGTGTCGGCGAGGCTTTGAGCTTGTTCAAGGTTGAGCGCGCCAGATGCATCCTTTATGGAAACGACGGGATTGTTTGCACCGTCCATGAGCTCAGCCCGCAAGATGATGTTAAGAAATTTTCCAAGGACAAAGGACAATTTTTCTATGCGTAGAGATTGTTGTGCTAAATCTGTGAATGCCTCGACTTCGTGTTGAAGATTCAAACGGTAATTTTGCTCGGAATGTTTAATGGATAGACCGTTTCGGTACGCAAGTTTTGTTTGAATGTCCTGATAGGAGTTGATTGCTATTTTCAGGCTTAAATCCTGTATACCTTGAACGTGAATATTTTGTTTCGGTATGGATAGGCTTATATTGGGGGCGCCTTCGGAAGATTTGAAGTAGGATTCTATCAGCCCCTCTATTTGCTCCCCGTGGGCTTCCAGGGCAAGAGAGCCACCAAGATCACTTAAGCTGAAGATAAAATCATCGTGTCGATAGTTGATGCTAAGCTGAGTGAGTACAACATCATTGATTTCCACAGTGATTGGAATATTGGGGGGCTGCCAGGTAAATTCTTTTGGTGTTTTCTTTTTCTTTTCCTTAGCAGGTTTGGCTTTAGGGGGGGCGGCTGCGTTTACAGCAGCTTTTTGCTTTTCAGGGAGGAAGTTATTGTCGTTTACTGTATCGACGAGGTTGAGTTCAACCGCATTTATTGCAAACTTTTCGAGAGATAAATTGCCACGCAATAGGGAGAGAATTGACCATTGTGCGTAAATTTCACCAATTTTTAAAGGAGGTTGAGTGGAGTCTTTCCGGGAGCTAACGCTTAAACCCGTAAGGGTGAGGTTGTTGAAAAGTCGTAGCTCTAAAGAATCAATATTTAATTCGATCTTTAATTCGTTTCGAGCGGTCTCGATGACAAGAGTTTTGAGCCGATTGTCATCAAAATAGATCAGCAAAGCACCCAGCAGCACAGCAGCCAGTCCCAAAAGCACAGAAAGGCTGAGGATAAGGATACGAAATCTAGACATTTTCTCTATATCTTCCACTTATAGGCGAGCCGTTGCAAGCTTCATTCGAATGCTGGTGGGGTTTTATGGGAGATGAGACTTGCACATTTCTTGTTATCGGTTAATCTCTAGCCAGGTTTGGATTTTGAAGGTTTGAGGTAATATATATGCGAAAAATAGGTTTCTCCGCACTTACTCTTTTGCTCTGCACGGCACTACCGTTGACACTCAAGGCGGCAGGGCCCGAAGCGGGAACATTAATTGTATTCGATGAGAGTGGTAAGCCGGCACCCGGTTTAGCGAAGGCATGGCAAGAAGAGGGTGAAAAGCTTATCTTTGAGCTGCGGGCAGGCGTTGATGGGGAACTCTTAATTTTAAAAATTAATGAGAGATTACCGCATCTTAAGGCAGAATGGAATGGCAAGCACTTGGCTTTGAGCGGAATACCGGTTGAGGGTATGTTCGAGCAACTTTCCTTTACTGTTCTTGAGGGTGAGATGGATCCTTTGGCTGGCTTAAGCGGTTTGGGGGATTCGGTTGCAGCATTCAATCTACCCGAAGCGGGGGGATCGATTCGCGCTTCTAAGCCGATGCCAGAAGCTTTAATTGCGAAAAAGAGTACTCAACCGGCCCAGCCCAAAAATGTTCTGCGGGGCAAGGTTTTGGGTATAGAGCGGGGAGAGTTTCCTCACGTTACTTTAACGATTGAGATTGCCTCGATGAAGAAGGCAGCAAAGGGCAAGCGTAAACTTAAGGCGGGAAAGGCGAAAGTGAAGCGCTGGAAGGGGCCGGTTGTTTTTGTGCGGGATGCTATGGGAATTGATCTCCGTGATAAAAAGAATCAAAGCAATTTAAGCGCCCTTTACTTAAGGTCTGGGGATGAGATTAAATTTGTCCCTATTTTTAAAGGTAAGCGTTTAGTTGGTCTCGACTTCGTCGAGCGACTCTAGCCTTTGGGCTCGCGCCTCTGCATCTCTAAAGTCTGGCTGCACCTGAACCGCAAGCCGATAAGCTTCAATTGCGGCTTCTCTATTTCCAGCGTTTTCTCGTGTTAGTCCTTGTTCATAAAAAATCGTTACTTCTTGCTCAGGGCTTAGATTTTCAAGCTGCATTGCATCTTCCAGAATTTTTTCTGCGTCTGCAAAGAGCATAAGGTTGCGATAGCACATGCTTTGCATGATTAAGCCGTTGACGTGCATCCCTTCTTTGTTAAGGCAATACCCGAATTCACGAATAGCGTCTTTGAATAGACCCATTTCCATATAAGCAATGCCAAGATCATAATGGGTCTGAATGTCTTCGCTGCCAACTTCTTTGTCTACTCCGGCTTTAAATTTTGCGAAGACTTCACTTACAAAGTATTCGGAATCAGTGTCGTCAAGGGCTAAACCTTTCAAGGCGTCGTGTATTTCCGAATCATTAATCTGGGTTTCATAGGCTATGGTAATGTTATCCTGATCTTCCGAGGAGGGTGAATGGTTCGGCTTTTCTTCGAGCTGAATTTCCAATGCCTCAGCGCTTTGTTCTGCAAGACCATCATCTTCAAGAATAAAAGCTTTAAATTGCGCGGTTTTTAGTTTGGGGCCAGTTGCAATATCTTCAATAAGCTCAACATTGTCATCAATATCTATGACACTGTCTGGTTCGATTTCTTCAAGCATCTGTTTCGCTTTGGCATTACCTGGTTGAATGGAAAGAACTTTCTTTAGATATTCAACAATTTTGTCGTGCAGGCCAAATTCTTGAAAAACAGCGATCTCATCAAATAGAGTGGTAATCATTTCTTCTGATGATTGTTCCGGGGAAGACGATTTTGCCTGTTCACGTTTAGTGGAGCTGGCGCTTTTAGGCCAATAGCGATCAATATTCGTGAAAACATTCTGAGCTTGTGTATTTTCGGGATCAAGCTCGATAAGTTTTTCGAGTGTTTGAATATATTGGTTCCGATCCCCCGTATCGCGATGGATATGGGCCAATGCTTCATAGACCAGTGTTGCTTTACGGTTTGCCTTCAGCGCCGAAAACGATTCCCCCATAAGAGACAGAGTTTTGATGTCTTTGGTGTTTTTATCAAAGCAGGGCTGCAGTTTGGCTAAAGCACGTTTGGCTTCCCCTTGCTGCAAATAAATTTCAGCACTTGCGAGGGCAGCATTTAAGTTTTCAGGATTGAGGTCGTAGGCTCGCTCAAAGACCTTGTTAGCATCTTCAAGTTTTCCTTGTTCTTGCAGTTTTTCAGCGGCTTTCATGAAATGGGCTGTTGCATGGGTGACCTGCATCGCTTGCACCATGAGCTCTGCGAGTTTTAGTCGCACGGGCACATTGGCTGGATCAATTTCAAGGATTTTGTTTAAACATCCAATGCTCTCTTCGTAATCTTGAGCCGCCTCGTGAATCAAAGCAAGCTGCTCATATTGAACGCAGGCATCAGATATAAGGCCTAATTCAGCATAGAGCTCGGCCAACTTTTGATGAATTGGCTTGAGTGAGTTATCAATTTTAAGCACTTGCTTATATACGGCTACCGCCTTGAGGTGAAACCCATCGTCTTCATAATGACTTGCGACTTGTTTATAGGCAGCCGTTGCTTCTGAGAAATTGCCGCATCGGGTTTGCAGGTCACCAATTTTCAACATTGTGCGGATGTCATCAGGATCATCTTCAACGATCTTGGTGTAGTCCTTGATGGCTTTTTCTATTTGGCCTCGCTGCAGATTTCGCTGTGCAGAAGCCCTTAGTCTATCACGCTTGTTGCTCACGTTTTAAATGCTTTTGCGCTTAAGATACCCGCTCAACGTAAGAGCCTGTACGCGTATCGATTTTTATGCTTTCACCTTCATTAACAAAAAGGGGCACTTGGACCGTAGCCCCTGATTCAAGTTCTGCAGGCTTTGTGGCTCCTTGCGCAGTGTCACCGCGAACACCTGGCTCGCAATTCGTTATTTTTAAGACAACAAAGTTTGGTAATGAAACGCCGACAGGGTTGTTGTTCCAGAAAAGTACATCGCAAACGCAGTTTTCCTGTAGCCATTTTGCAGTGTCCCCAAGATCTTCTTTAGAAATTGTGACCTGATCATAGGTATTGGTGTCCATAAAAGTATACATCTCATCGGCTTCATAGAGGAATTGCATCTCATTTTCCTGCATATCGGGCTTGCCTACTTTGTCGCCGGACTTAAAAGTGGGGTCGAGAACTCTACCTGTGATAAGATTCTTAATTTTAGTGCGAACAAAGGCTCCGCCTTTGCCGGGCTTCACATGTTGAAATTCAACAATCGTATAGGGCTCACCCTCATATTCAATCTTTAGTCCGGTTCTAAAGTCTTGCGTTGTATACATGAAAGTCCTCCTTGGTCTGTGCTATCATAGGCTATATTGTAGCCAATAGCGAAGAATTTTGCGTTTGTGTTGCAGGTTCAAAGGCCGCAACAAGGCTTTTGAGAGCATAAACATAGCCATCGGCACCGCACCCAGAAATCACTGCAAGAGCAAGATCCTGAAGCAATGTTTTTCTGCGAAAGTCTTCACGAGCATAAATATTACTAAGGTGCACCTCGATGAAGGGGATTTTGGTGGCAAGGAATGCGTCTCGCAAAGCGATCGAGGTGTGACCGAGTGCCGCAGGATTGATAATAGCTCCATCGACTTTGGGGTAGAGGTTCTGAAGGAAATCAATCATTTCACCTTCGTGATTTGTCTGTATGATCTCTACCTCAACACCTAAACCTTGTGCTTGCGATAGAATGCTTTGGTTAATTTGCTCGAGGGTCTTTGTGCCATAGATGTCTTTTTCACGGACTCCTAATAGGTTGAGATTTGGCCCATGTATAACAGCCAGCCGTTGATGTACCATCGCCCCAATCATTTTATTCAATTCCGGCGAGGTGCTCTTTTAGGTAGTCCTCGTAATAGCGCAGCATATGACGGGCTCGACCACTGAGGCCCTTGGGTTCAAGTAAGAGGGCCAAGAAGACATGAGCTGTAAGGGGCTTAAGAATACAGGTCAGAAGAGAGGTGGAAATGATCAGCTCATTAAGCTGACCTGCTTGGGGCTCCTCTTCCCATGCCCGCTCAATATGGGCAAAGGACTGTCGATAATGCTCGATAATTCCGCTTGCGTCCAAGTGGGCTGAGCCAACTTGAAATTGTCCCAGGATGTTGCCTTGAGCATCGAGAACCGTTGCGCTTAGGGCGTCGGCTAAACTTTCGACAAATCGCTGCAGGGTCTGTTCAAGAGGACTTTTAGGGGTGTTTTCTACAAGAAGCTTTTCAATATTTGCAAGTCGCTCTCGGAGTGAGTTGTTTTCCGGCTCATTCTTGGAAAGTTTTCTATAAATTGCGGCGGCTCGATCTGGCTGACCTTGCTCTAAAAATAGTTCCGCCATGGTTGGCGTATCCCAGGAAACATCCACGCTTCTTGGGTAGGCTCTAAACTCTATCCTGTCAAGCTATTTAGACCCGCCCTTGGCTTTAATTCGATTGGGGGCAGTAAGTTACATCTTCACAGATTAAGAAGGCGCTCTGTTGCGCGGGTGCGCAGGTCGTGGTTCCGTTGGCTAGTGTGCCTGAAAATGCCGTAACCATAGGGGTGCAGCTAACTCCATCGTTCGCACAAATTCCCGAGCTTGGACAGCCGGTTCCGTCGGAGCAAAAGTCTCCTGAGCAAACAGTCTTTTGTAAATCACCGCAGGTTGTAGCTGCACAACCTAAGCATATTTCAATGGGCAAAACGTACCAGTTGCTTTGAACAATCTCGCCGGTCTGTCTTTTGCCATTGGCGCGCATTTGGACAACGATGGTGCTTTTTTGAGAGGCGGGGAATGTTCCCCAGGCCTGATTACGTGTTTCAGGAGCAAAAGATTCAGGTCCAAAGCTGTATACCTCGTCGGTTGGATCAGTTGTATCCGCGTCAAAGTTTGTATCAATACTGGTAGAACCCTGAACAGGAATATCTTCGGCTTTAAAATTGGGGCCAAAGAGCCCTTCAGCTTGCAATTGACTTGGGGTCAGTATCTTGATTGTTGTGTTGCCTAAGGTTGTTGGCGCGATCCAGAGGGAGGTTGCCAAGAATGCCTGCTGATCCTTTGGTAGGCTGGAGCAGTCAATGGGTTGACCATCATGGTGCGAGTTAAATGCGGCGACGGAAATATCGTCAGCACGGTAGAAGCAGGCATCAAAGCCAAGGATCTGCAGGTTATTTGCATTAGGTCGGACGGAGCCCCATCCATGTGATGTATCTACCTGATCAACAGTGATATCACGCAGCTTGTTTTCTACGGATAAGCCTACCAGAAAGCCATCAGGTGTGCTTTCGTTGATAAGTCCCATGGGGTCGTAAAGACCGGACTCAAATAGTGTGCCTCCTGCTTTGCAGGTTGTGGCGTCCGGTTCAACAGCGCCGATGATTTCCAAGCCCGTACCCGATTCTTCGACTGCGCATGCGCTGGCAAGCAGAATAGTAATGATGAGATAAAAACGGCTTTTATATGCTTGCATGTAAAAACTTCTCGAGATGTTTAATTTCCAGATCAATGATCTTGCTTTGCCCTACAGAGGTCACCAAGGGAAAGCGGAGTCTATCGAACTCATGCTTTTTATCCCGTCGGAGAGCACTTATATCCATAGGCTGCTCGTTCCAATTTGTTGGCACATCGAGTTTAGGCAAAATCTCTTCGAGCTCGTGCCTGACTCCAGCGCTCATATTCATATGTTCGCAAAAACAACTTTCTGCCAACATACCCAATCCTACAGCCTTTCCATGTGCCAGCGCAAAATTTCCGCCACTTTCTATGGCGTGGCCTATGGTGTGACCGAAATTCAGCAGCATCCGCTGTCCTCCATCGAATTCATCGACTGCAACCAGATGTTTTTTTAGGGCTATTGCCCTAAAAATTGCCTGAGATAAGATCTTGGGCTCCCTGTTTAGAATTGGCTCAAGTTGAGATTTAAAATAATTATAGCAGTAATAATCGCTGGTTAGGGACATCTTTAGAGCTTCGACAAAGCCCCAGCCGTGTGCTTTGGGGTCTTGGGTTTGTAAAAGAAGAGGATCGAGAATAACTGTTTGCGGCGCGTAAAAGGTTCCAATCAAATTTTTAATACGAGAAAAATTGATGGCATTTTTAGAGCCTACGGCTGCGTCAACCGCAGCCAGAGTGGTGGTGGGCAGCAAGAAGAGGGGAAGTCCTCGCATGAACGTTGCGGCGAGAAAGCCGGCCAAGTCACAGATCATGCCGCCTCCTAAAGCCAGAATGGCGGTGTCACGCCGAGTTTCGTTCTCAAGGCATGCTTGATAGAGCTTTTCCATTTGATTTAGGGATTTGGACTCTTCGGTGGCGGGAACAATAATTTGAGTAATTTTAAAGCCACGGTCTCTAAGATGTCGATAAAAGTTGTTGCCATGAATAGAGCTGACATTTTTATCGCTCACTAAGATAATCTGTTTTGATGGAATTTTAACTTTCAGATAGTCCACAAACCAATTTGAAAAAATATTTTGAGCGATGCAGGGATAGGAATTTCTCTCACCCTTAATCCAAATCTGGCGATTGTTTTCTGGCAGTTGGCCCAAAATCTTTTCACAGATTTCCTCTGGTGGTTCATTTGCGTCAACTCTTAGCTTGGCATTGTGAAAGCTTTCGGTTCGCGTTTGAAATAATGCATCGAGTTGATTTGCACATTTGGGAAATAGTGGCCGCTTGCGGCGCTGCTCGACGGTGAGTCTTTGTTTGACCGCCTCTAAAGAAATATCCAGCCAAATGCTTAAACTTTTATTTAAGACGAGTTCTTTTGTTAAGGGGTTTTCAAGGACGCCGCCCCCGGCAGCGATGATGGAGCATTCTGGTTTTGCAAGGTAAGATTCTAGAAGCTCTTGTTCGGTTTTCCGAAAAGAGACCTCTCCTCGCTCTTTAAAGATTTGCTCAATATTTTGACCTAGGTGTTT
>CAXGWX010000116.1:0-10250 GCA_964013445.1 uncultured Bdellovibrionales bacterium
TGGCCCCTATGAAAAGAATGTGGGCTCAGGTGATATCGAATTTGGCTTGGTTTCAGGCTCATTTCCCTTGAAGGCTTTGCTGAACTTTGACTTTGCTCTTTTTATTGGTGAGATGGCTGATACCTGTGACCCGGATGGTGATGGCCCTGCAGGAGATAGCGCCGATATGCCTGGCTGCTATGAAGTCAGCCTTAGCGGCTTTGAAGGGGTTTTCCCACTTCCCGGTGGCTTGATTGCGTCCTTGGCCGGAACGCCAATTAAGGAGAGCTATGATGTGGCGGCCCTTAGTGGTCGGCGTTTCGGTTGGTGTTTGGCTGGACAGCTTAACCTCTCTGACCTTTCCGCCCTTTTAGGGCCACTCCTCGAAGGACTGGGTGGCGACGATGACGATGATGACGAAGGTGCGGGTCTCGATATTGGTGGCCTCTTGGGCGATTTGGTGCCGCTCTTTGGTAAATTCGCCTCCTGCGCGCGCGGCAATATTCCGTTGAACGAGGTTCCTTACTCTGAGTGGGAAACCTATGTGTCTAATGACTATGGTGCGGACCGAAGCGATAACGCGAACTTTCCGAAGCTCGACGGTGGTACGGGCAACTATGGCAAGCTCAATGTGTCACAGCCTTTGCGTCAGTTTACGGCCTTTGACGTGCCTAACTTGCCAGCCGACCCTGCAAGTACCAACAACTACGATATGGAAGGCAATATTATCTTGACCGGTGTGAATACACCTGGACAAGGTTTTGTTCCTCTTGGTTTAGGTATTGCGCCGGATTGCTCTGCAGAAGGGGAGGCTTGTCTTGACCGTGCGGAGAACGCTTCAGACTTTGATAGCGTGATCAATGGTATGACCGTTTGCGATTGGAATCAGGATCCTAAGAAGAATGAGTGTGGTCCGGATGTTCTCGACTTGACCAACTCAGGTGTCCTCGATGACGGTAAGCTTGGCCTCTTCCATGCGCTGCCACACAGTGGCCTGCAGGATGGAGAGCCGGTGACCATGCTGATTGCGGCCCCTGTTTCCGATATCATGGATACGGAGAACTTCAGAGCTTCCGCACTCATCGCACGTGGAACGCCTGCCGCAGGTGTGAACACTACGTTTAAGAGTTCAGATTATCCAACCTTCCCATCTCTACCTGCAGATGCGAAGAACCGAACTCTTAGTGTAAGTGCCGCCTCTACAGCGAGCGATACGGGCATTCATTGGATCACCTTGGCATCGGATGAAAGTGCCGGCACTGGTATGACCACCCGTTGGAATATCTTCATGGGTAGCTCTGCAACCTTTACCGCGCCTGCGATTCCTATCGGAGACATCAATGCGGACTATACTCTGGACCCGTTCTCCGAAGCGGCCACCAAGATTTTTATTACGCATATGGGCTTCCGCTTGCCGAGTGGCAAAACCATGGACTCCTATGCAAGCAATAATGGTACTCGTCTGGACCATATCCTCGATGACCTCGAGGCATTCACGGCCCAGACTTCAGAGTTAGATACGGTTGACGCCGCTGAGTAAGGCGTGAATTCGCAAAGTTTATGGCAGCCGCCTCCTGCGGCTGCCGACCACTCTATATTTGAATTATCTTCGGTGGTGGCGGATCAAATCGCCGCCGGTGAGGTGGTGGAACGTCCAGCGTCGGTCATCAAAGAGTTGGTGGAGAACGCCTTCGATGCTCATGCCACCCAGGTGGACGTGTATATTCGCGGTGGTGGTTTAGAGGAAATCCGAGTGGAGGATGATGGCTTTGGCATGGGGCCAAAGGATGCGCGTCTCTGCTTTAAACGACATGCCACCTCAAAATTACGTTCACTCGATGATTTGCTGCGTCTCCATTCCTTTGGCTTTCGCGGCGAGGCCCTCTCATCCATTGCATCGGTGTCGACCATGGAAATTTCGACCCGCTGCTCTGCTCAAAGCGCTGGTACCTATGTGCAAGTTGTCGCCGGCGAAGTCAAAGATGTGAACGATGTTGGTCGGGGTATTGGTACCTCCATGCGGGTCAAGGAGCTTTTCTTTAACACGCCGGCCCGCCGCAAATTCATGCGCTCTGCTGCGACGGAGCAGGCCCATATCATTCGTGCCCTGCAGCAGGTGGCCCTGGGACGTCCCGGGGTAGGGGTTAAGCTTAGCAATGAAAAGCGTACTCTTTTGGATATTCGTAGAGAAGATTCCACCAAGGAGCGCCTGCTCACCGTTCTTGGCCGACAGGTGCAGGGCTTTTTGGAAACTCAGGAGTCCCATGAAGGTATCGATGTGCGGATTTTTCGCTCAGCGCCACTGGCGACGCGCAAAGACAGCAAAGGGCTCTGGGTTTTTCTCAATGGCCGCTTTATCCGTGACCGGATGCTGCAAAAGGCTATTCTGGATGCCTTTCCGCCCGATAGTTTAGGTGGATATCCGATCATGGCAGTTTATATTGATGCTGACCCTGCCAACTTTGATATAAACGTACATCCACAAAAGGTTGAGGTGCGCTTTCTTGAGCCTGCGAAAATTTACCATGCCTTAGGGCTGGCCCTGCGGCAGGAAACGCCGGTGCAGGGTGACTATGCTCCAGATACGCAGCAGGGAGTGAAGAGGGCCCTCTACGAGGCCTATCAGGGCAGCATGAGCGGCACCACCGGCCGGGAAATTCGTGAAAGTGATGCACTCAAGAGCTATTTGGGTGGTTCCAGAGGCGTCTCCAGCCAGTCGGTGGAGCGGGAATCCCTGCAGGATAAGGGAGCTCTCTTTATCGGGGAGTATGTGCTCATGCCCAGTGCGGAGCAGCTTTCGCTAATGAATGTTGGCGAAGTGGCCCGGGAACATTTCCTCGCTCATATGCAGCAAGCTCTAAGTGAACCGGGGCTGCTGGAAACACGACGGCTGATGCTCCCAAAGATGCTTGATTTGAGTCCGGCGGCTTGGCAGCGTTTTGCCGAGGCCAGCGAGCTTTTTGCCCAGGTGGGCTTAGAGATGCGTGAAGTCGGCCCGACCCGAATTGCCTTAAGCGCCTTGCCCGCATACTTGTCAGAGGGGAATTCTTCTTTGATTTCAGAATGGTTGAAGGATTTTCTCGAGTCGGCCGAAGGCCCTCTGCAGGCTTCAATGCAGCTTGAATGGTTGCAAAAACTGCAGGATTTTGTCGAGATCCCCACGAGCTTAGCAGGTTTTGAGCACTTGCTGATGGCCCTGGAACGGCTACCGGTTTTGGCTCAGCAGGAGATTTTCGGCAAAGCTCAGCGCTATGTGGATTTGCAGACTCTGGAGAAGCTTTTCCTTAGCGGCACACCCCAGCCTAAAGACGCTTAAACATCTCCCGATTGGCGATATAGCCTTCACTTGTGTAGAAGCGCATGGCGTCCTGTGCGGCGTGTAGGAGCGCATGGCCAATGCCTTCCTGCCGAAACCAGTTTTCTACAAGATTGAGCAGTTGTCGTCCTAAGCCCTGGTTACGGTAGTTGGGTCGCACATACATCTGGTCGACGTAGCCGCAGCGGTGGTCTGGTCGCAAGCGAAAGATAGGGTCCCGATCGAGGATGTCGCCACGACTTAAGCCAATAACTTCGCCCTCATTCTCAGCGAGAAAAATACAGACATTGTCGGCAGCCAGGGCCAAATGAATATCTTTAGGTAGCTGTGGTAAGACTTGTGCCGCATTATCCGGTGGTCCCAGCTCGATAATGAGTTCCTGTAAGAGTTCGATGACCAGATCCACATCTTGGGGTCCGGCTTTGCGAAAACGTACGCTGAGTTCCTGTGCTGCAGCCATAGGTCCAACATACGGTAGTAAAGGGGGGGAGGACAAGCGCAAAAATGCGTAGGCAGAGTCAGCGGCTTAGCCGAGAGAGAGGGTGCGGTACTTTTGTGCCCATTCGGGGAGTTTCACCATAAGATGGGCGTGGGGATCAGCGCCGCAATGGGTGCGACCATTTTCAGAACGAAAGAAAGCTTTCACCTGCCAGGCTGCTGCGGCAGAGAGCTCTCTGTCACCGATAGCGACCGCATGAATATGTTTGCCTTCCTCTCGCTCCCGAATCCAGGCAGCAAAGCCATGTTCGCGTAATGCTTTAATGAGGGTGTCCTGTTTCTTCTTATCTGAAGGGCATGCCAGGTCGACAGCACCGCCGCCTTTATGCGGATGGGCGCCATTTTCAATATTCTCGATATAGGAACCCTTAAGGATACGCAGGCGAATGTTTCTTGGCAGACTTAAGCGCAGAGCCCGGAGCATGACCGTGGTGCGTACGCTGACCTTTTGCCCATCGAGAACCATACGGTCGTAGTCGTGTTTCGGTTCGTTTGCATAGAGGATGCGGTCACGAATAAGAACAGCCAATTCGGCGGTCCAGTCTGCATCGCTGAGCTTTTCCTTGGGACAAAGTTTGAGCAAAGCTTCCTGGCTCAAATCGAAGTCGTTTTCTTTGCTCCATTTTAAGAAGGCCTTGAGGGTTTCAATGCAGACTCGGGCCTGTGAAACTCTTGGGTTGATGTTGAGTCCCAGGCTGATTTGTACGAGCTTGAGGTCGTCCACATGATGACCAATTTGTAAGAGTAGGGCAGCGGCCTTTTTGTTTTGCGTGGACAGTTTCTTCCATGCCCTTGGCCCTAAGCCTAAACGTGCTTCCTCGCCGCGGATAAAGCGCACATAAGCAGCAGCCACCCGTGGCCCAATAGAAATTCGGCTTGAAAAGCCACGTTCAAGTTTGAAGCGCTGCAGACCCGGATTGTTCAGTGGGTAACCGGCTGCCTTAAGGCTGTTGGCCAAGGCGATACATTCTTTTTCCGAGACGCGAATTTGATTTTCAGTGATTGGAGGAATCGGGCACTGTGAAAAGTGCAGCAGGGCGCGGATACCGGCCCAGTCCGCGGCCAAATTAAGGGCGCGGTAGATGGCCAAAGCCCGTCGGGGTTCCTGAGAGACGATATCGGATTTCTGCCGAAAATCGGTCACCAGTCGCCGTGCAAGGCTTTTCGAGACACTTGAGCTCGATGAAAGTGGAATAAGTTGCCGCATGAGTTCTTCTCATTGTGCTTATCGCAGTTGTGAGCAGCTTGTTGCTTCTAAATGGGGACAAAAAACGACGTTTTTTCAGTCACTTGAGGGGGCGAGGGGCTGGTAGCAAGCGAGCGCGCTGGGATCGATTAGCGCATCGACATTTTTCGGTTGCTGGCCGTTGAGCATCTCCAGAACCGCCAGTTCGACCTTCTTGCCGCTCAAGGTATAGGGGATTTTCTCCACGGGATGAATCACCGCAGGGACGTGTCTTGGACTGGCGCCTTGGCGAATAATGTGGCGTATCTGGTTGGCTAAATCCTCGGACCAGACTTGGTCCGAGGCAAGCTTTACAAAAAGTACGATGCGCACATCCCCCTGATGAGGTTGACCGACGACGATGCTGTCTTCAACTTCTGGCATTGCTTCAACCAAGCGATAAATCTCTGCGGTACCGATGCGCACACCGCCTGGATTTAAGGTTGCGTCGGAACGACCATAAACGACAACCCCACCGCATTCACCCTGGCTCTGGGTCATTTCAATATAGTCGCCGTGAAACCAGGTGCCTGGCGCTTTGGAAAAATAGGCTCGTTGATATTTTTCTTGTTCAGGGTCATTCCAAAAGTAGATGGGCATGGAGACAAAAGGAGTTCGACAAACGAGTTCGCCTTTCTCCTGGGTGACTGCCGAGTGCTCATCGTTATAGGCGGCCACATCCATGCCCAGACCGAGACACTGAATTTCGCCACGAAAGACTGGCAGGGTTGGGTTGCCAAGCATGAAGCAGGATATAATGTCTGTACCGCCGCTGATCGATGATACCTGTAAATCAGTTTTTACGTTTTCGTAAAGCCAATCGAAATCCTCGGGCAAGAGCGGGGCACCAGTGCTGAGCAGAACCCGCAGCTTCGAGAGAGTAAAATCTTTTGGTGTTATGTTTTCGCGACAGGATGCGACAAACTTCGGACTGGTACCAAAATGAGAAATACCTTCCTCTTCACACATACGCCAGAGCCCGCTTAAGTCGGGCCAGGAAGGGGAGCCGTCGTAGAGAGTAACACTGCAGCCGGTCAAAAGAGCGGAGACCAACCAGTTCCACATCATCCAGCCACAGGTGGTGAAGTAGGTGATGTTGTCTTCCCGGTGCAGATCGCAGTGCAGGAGAAGTTCTTTGGCATGCTGTACGAGAGTACCGCCGGCGCCATGAACGATGCATTTGGGAACGCCAGTGGTTCCCGAAGAGTACATGATGTAGAGCGGGTGGTTGAAGGGCAGGGCGGGAAAGGTCGCTTCGCTTTGAGTGCCAATGAAATCGTCCCAGAGAATAATTTTCTCTGCGAGGGGCCCTGTGTCTACGGCCGCATCAGCAACAAGGGGTACAATGATAATTTTTTCAATTTCAGGAATAGCCTCGGCAATGGCTTCGAGCTTGTCCAAACAGGAAAAGGTTTTGCCGTTATAGCAATAGGCGTTTGCTGAGATGAGAATCTTTGGTTGCACCTGGCCGAAACGGTCGAGGACTCCTTGGGCGCCGAAGTCTGGTGAACATGAGGTCCACAGGGCTCCCAGGGAGGTGGTTCCCAGCATGGCGAGAACACTTTCGCCAATATTTGGCATGAAGCCGGCGACCCGGTCACCTTCTTTAACGCCGAGGGCTTTCAATCCAGCCTGCACCTTAGAAAAATCCTCGTAGAGTGTGGCGTAGGTCCAACGCTGCGTAGCACGGGCCTCAGAGATTGACACCAGGGCTTGCTTGTCATCGCGGTAGCGCAATAGATTTTGCGCAAAGTTCATTTTCGCATTGGGAAAGAAATTAGCTCCGGGCATGCTTTCCTGCTCTACGGTTGGGGAAAGCTCTCCCTCAATTTTGAGCTGGGAAAATTTGACCAGTGCGGGCCAAAAGTCCTGCCAATTGGCGATGGACCACTGGTAGAGTTCGTCATAATTCGAAAACCTGAGAGTCGGGTTCTCTTGTTGCAGCACGGCCATAAACTTGGCCATATGCGTGCCCTTGATGGCGGTCTCTTGTGGTTCCCAGAGCTTGGTGTTCATTGACTCACCTTTATGCCAACTGGGTATTCTCAACAACCAGGGCCACCGCTTCGCCGCCGCCAATACAGAGCGTGGCGAGACCGTAGCGTTTTTCTTCCGTTAAGAGCGTATGGATAAGGGTTGTGAGAATGCGTGCGCCGGAAGCGCCAATCGGATGCCCGAAAGCGACAGAACCGCCGCGCACGTTGACCTTTGTCGGGTCAATCGAAAGTTCTTTGACGCATGCCATGGTCACTGCCGCAAAGGCTTCGTTGATTTCCCAAAGGTCAATATCATCGGTGCTTAATCCCGCCTTTTCCAGACATTTCTCTGAGGCGAATGCGGGGGCGGTGGTAAACCATTCCGGAGTCTGGGCGCAAGAGGCCTGGGCCAGAATCCGCACCTGCGGCTTTAGACCAAGTTCATCTGCTTTGCTCTGAGAGCAGACCAGGAGGGCCGCGGCCCCATCGTTGATTTTGGATGCGTTGGCTGCGGTGATGGTGCCTTCTTTCTTAAACGCCGGGCGTAGCTTTGACATCTTATCGAGGGGCGAAGCAAAAGGCTCTTCGTCCGTGTCGACTTGCAGCGGATCCCCTTTGCGTTGTGGGATTTCTACCGTCACCAATTCGTTCTTAAAGAGGCCAGCTTCGATGGCGCTTTGGGATTTCTTGTAGGACTCCAAGGCAAAGCCATCCTGGTCTTCCCGGCTTAGTTCGTATTTTTCTGCGCAAAGTTCAGCGCATTCACCCATATGGCGTCCACTGTAGGGGTCGGTTAAACCATCGTGCACCATAGAGTCGACCGCTTTAATATCACCCATACGGTAGCCCTTACGGGAATTTGATAGCAGGTGTGGGGCAAGAGACATGTTCTCCATGCCGCCGGCAATCACAACGTCCCATTCCCCAGCCTTGATGCCGTTGTGGGCGTCCATGACCGCACGCAGTCCAGAACCACAGACCTTGTGCAGGGTGATGGCGCCGACCGATTCGGGCAGCCCGGCATGTAGACTTGCCTGTCGGGCAGGGGCTTGTCCGATGCCAGCCTGAAGAACATTACCCATGATAACCTGGTCGACCTTTTCGCCAGGAATTTGGGTTTCGTCGAGAACACCTTTGATAGCAGCAGAGCCGAGCTGGGGTGCGGGTAAAGAGGCGAGAGCACCGGAAAATTTTCCGATAGGGGTGCGTTTTGCCGAACAAATTACAATGTTTTCCATTTGATGACTCCGGGCTAAATCCGGCCTTATATCACCGCAGGGTGCAGGCCAGGACGCGTTTCAAGCAGCGCTCTAGCAAATACGGCCCAAAAGTCAAAGCCCGGAAGGAAAGAGGGCAAATTATTGGCGGCTTTTCCCTGCTGTGCTATGTTTTAGCCATGGCGGAGAACGAACAACCAGTCCTTTTACAGATTGAGGATGATCCGAATATAGCCTTGGCAACACGGGTGTTTGCGGAGCAGAAAGGTTATCTCGTGCATCGCTGCGACAATGGTCCGGAAGGACTGAAGATGGCTGGAGAGCTACAGCCAGATGTGATCTTGCTGGATATCGGCTTACCTGGACTCGATGGTCGCGATGTGATGTCAAAGTTACGTAGCGAGCATATCAGCGATGATGCCATCATTATTTTTACGACGGCGCGTGAAGCCCAATCGGATAGGGTTTTAGGTCTTGAGTTGGGGGCAGACGATTACGAAACCAAGCCCCTCGATTTTGATCGGCTCTTTAATAAGATTCAGGCTCTGCGGGAAAAACGCCAGTCTTAAGAGTTTAGCTCTTCCTCGATACCTTGCATTTTTTCCTGGCCCTCTTTGTCACTTAAGCTGACGAGAATTCCGACAATCGCAGACAAGGCGAAAGCTGGCGGCAGTTCTTCAAGGGCTTTAAATACTTCTCCGATGCCCGCGATATTGCTGACGCCAAATTTAAAAATAGGCACAGCTAAAAAGCCGGTGACCATGGCGGCCAAAGCGCCTTTCCCGGTCATTTTTGACCAGAATAGGGAGAGAATAAGGGTAGGACAGAAGGTTGCGGCGATGCCGGACCAACCAAAAATTACAAACCAGAAGATAGTTCGATTCGGGGTTGTGACCGCTACCCCTAAGGCGATGACTAAGGCCATGAGGGCCAAGGCCACCGTAGCCTTACGGCTAATGCCGACGAGTTTGTCATCGGGAAGTTCAGGATGCTTGACCTTTTGATACCAGTCCCGAACCCAAGCTGAGCTGGCCACCACCAGGAGGGAATCCACCGTCGACATAATCGCGGAAAGAACGATAGCAATGTAGAGGCCGACCAAGAGGGCGGGCATCGTATGCTCCACCAGCATGGGCAGCACGTTTTCACCGCCACTCCCTAATTGGGTCATGGCTGGATTTGGGTCGAGAAGAAATCGCCCAATCATACCCACGAGCACAGCGCCCGAATCCGCCAGCAAGGTCCAGACAAGTGCAACCCAAGTGCCTTTAGGGATTTCCGCCTCGGAACGCATAGCAATGAAACGGACAAATATTTGCGGCGAACCAAGAAAGCCTAAACCGATTAAACTTAAGCCGATGGCTCCGGCGATGCTTATACCGGTCCAGCCATCGGCACCGGCTAAGGAGAGTAAGCTGGGATCAATTTTTTCTAAGCCGGCGAAGACCGTGGAAAATCCTCCGGCGCTTTGGGCAGCAATGATGGGTAATGTGACTAAACCAAAAAACATCAATGCGCCTTGAAAGATGTCAGACCAAGCCACCGCCAGAAAACCTCCGCTGGTGATATAGGCTAAGACAACAACAAAGCCGACCAAGGCGCCAACATAATAGTTCCAATCGAGAAAGCTCTCGAAGGCTTTGCCGGTGGCATCGATCTGTGCACTCACGTAAATGGTGACGAAGATGACCAGAGCGGCCGCAGAAACGATGCGCAAACGGTGCCCCGTGTCGCGAAACCGCGATTCCAGGTAATCCGGGACGGTGATGGAGTCGTAGCGGTCGGTAAGGCGTTTAAAGCGTCGACTCATGAGGAACCAGGCGCCAGCCACGCCCAGGACTTCCCCGAGCACGACCCAAAAGGCGCGTGCTCCCAAGGCAGCACCCATACCGGTGAGACCGAGCAGCAGCCAGGCCGATTCCCCAGTTGCTCGGGCGGAAAAGGCGACGGCCCAGAAATTCAGACTTTTGCCCGCCGCAAAGTATTCCCGTAAATCTTTCATGCGCCGTGAGGCGACGATACCGATGGCTAAGAGAATA
>CAXGWX010000117.1:0-10241 GCA_964013445.1 uncultured Bdellovibrionales bacterium
ATGATTTGGGAGATTCAACAGGTTGTTGCCGTTACCTCTGTGTTCTCTATCCTGATCTGTATTGTTCTGGTTTGGCGATTGCGCCGCCATATTGTTCTTACAGAGATTCGGCCACTTTTGTTTGGTGCGGCCTTTGGCATACCCCTTGGCGTGACAGCACTTTTAAAAGTTGATGCGGGGCTGATTAAGGGGATCTTAGGATTGCTCTTGGTTGTCTATGTGCTCTGGTCCCTGCGCGGCAGGCAGGCAGGCGGGAAGAAACTAAGTCGCAAGTGGGCCTTTCCCGCAGGTTTCTTTTCTGGTGTCCTGACCGGAGCCTTTAATACAGGAGGTCCGCCGGCGGTCATCTACGGGGCGGAGCGGGAGTGGGGGACCCATGGTTTTCGCGCCAATATTCAGAGTTTCTTTACCCCCTGTGCGGCCCTGGCTCTGTATTTCTATGTCGACAATGGGATCATTACAGCTGCTACCTTGAATCTTAATTTAGAGCTCTTTGCGTTTTTACTTCTTGGTATGTTTTCAGGAGACCGACTCGCCGAGCGGGTAGACCCGGAACTCTTCCGTCGCATCATTTTAGGGGCGCTTTTCTTTATTGGGAGCTTTTATGTGAGTGCTTTTTTCTAAGGGCGACGGCCGACAAAATATTAGTGCATGAGCTCAAGGCTATCCCTATAGCCAATTGAAATAGGTTGAAAAGCGCTAAGGCACTGTTTTTATAGAGAATAAATTCTTCCTATGGAATGCACTGGGGCGCATTGATTCTGTGGACGATCGAATATGTACGTCAAAACGAGACAATCTTAATAATGATAATGATTCTCACTTGCGATCCTCTCATGCTTCAGTTAGTGACTGCCCAACAACGAAGAAAACATGGCGGAGCGCGTATTGCAGTTCCGTTTTTTGGGAGGAAGAACTTATGTTTTTGAGCAGGAATTTTAGGTCATTATGTTTGGGGGGCATAGCAGCTCTGGCGTTTGCGTCCTGTGGGGACTCGGATGGTGATACTAATGACAATACAGAGAACACGACTCCGAGCGTTGTCGCTTACGAGTTCGACAGCAGGTTTGTCGATGGCGAATCAAGTGTCTACAATGGTGGACAGCTTTTTCGTCAGGTTTTAATCAGTGGCATCAAATCTTATCTTGGAGATTTAGATGACGGTATTGACAGCAATACATTGAATGCGGAGCAAATCGTTGCCAAGTTAAATGGCTTTTATGATTATGACGAAACGATTTCCAGCGATGCTATTTCATTTTCCGTAGGGGATGTGAGTGCGAAGCAGACAACCTATGGCGCGATGGACAGCACATCGAAGCTTTCAAATAAAATTGCCGGCAAGGATGCGACGGGACAGACTTTATCCTGGGAAGACGGCGCACTGGTTGGTTGGACATCGAGCAGCGAGTGTGACGGTAGCGCAAACACTTGCGTGAAATCACCCCATGAGCTTGTACAGGAATGGTTCACAGCAGTAGCTACTGCCGCTGCGGCGAGAAGCACCGACGGGACAGTCGTGTATGACCCAAGTGTTGCTGAAGCGGACCGTACTGACGAGGATATTTTGCCGGTTTACGTCACAGCCGATGGCCTGGATTACAAGCAGTTGCTGCAAAAGTTCTTGCTTGGCGCGGTGAACTTTTCACAGGGTGCTGATGACTATCTGGACGACGACCTGGATGGCAAAGGCCTGAACTGTTCAAATGCTCAAGATGAGGATGAAACCTATAGCGCTCTCGAGCACGCTTGGGATGAAGGCTACGGTTATTTTGGTGCAAGCCGTTACTATGGTCTGAATACGGATGCAGAAAATAAAGCGGGCGGTAAGGACCATGATGGAGACGGCAAGATCGACCTCTTGACTGAGTACAACTTCGGACATTCAGTCAATGCTGCCAAGCGAGACATTGGTGCGGATGCCAGCGCAGCAACGGATTTCACAGCCGATGCATATAATGCTTTCTATGAAGGCCGAAAAATTATTGCTGAAGCCGGTGAAACCTTGAGTGCGGATGAAATGACAGCCCTTAAGGCACAGCGGGATATTGCCGTGAGTGCATGGGAAAAAGCCATTGCATCAACGGTAGTGCACTACATCAACGATGTTTTGACGGATATGGGTAATTTTGATACCGCGGACTATGTCTACACGGACCATGCAAAGCATTGGGGTGAACTCAAGGGCTTTGCGATGTCTTTTCAGTTCAATCCGCGTTCACCAATGATGGCTGCAGGAACCACGCACTTCGCCGACTTTCATACGAAGGTAGGACAGGCGCCAGTGCTTTCGACTGCTTCAGCTACAGAGATCAGTGCCTATGAGACTGCCCTTAAGGATGCCCGCGGTATTCTTAAGACAGCCTATGGTTTTGCAGATGCGAATGTGACAGGTTGGTAATTGTTACATACTCAGCCACCGCTCTTGCGCATAGGAGCGGTGGTTGAGTCATATATGGCGACTTTGAGAAAGCGATTGCTTTTTCAATACTGAATGAACACGAGTTGCCAACCTCGTGTTTTTTGCGTTTTAAATGGGGAATAATTTTGATGGTAAACGTAGATTATAGGCGACAAGCCGCGAAGCTTTTGACCTGTGTGTTTCTTCTTTCTGCAGGCCTTTTGACTTTGGGATGCAATAAGAAGACCGAGAAAGAACCGCACCCGGCAGATGAGGTGGATTTATCTGGTATCCTCACGAGTTTGGGCGAAAATGTTATTGTCCCTATCTATACGGATTTTCACACGGCGGCGGTGGCTCTGGAAACAGCAGCGAGTGCTTATTACGATGCACTTGGGGATGGCACAGACGCGGCAGCAGCGTTGACAACCCTTGAGGAGGGTTGGAAAACAACGATGGCGGCTTGGCAACAGGCTGAAATGTTGCAGATAGGTCCGGCTGGGAGTTCAGCGGATGCGGTTGCAGGGGCAAATTTGCGGGATGAAATCTATTCCTGGCCAACGGTGAATAACTGTAGGGTCGACCAGGAACTTGTGGCTGGAGAATATTCCGAGGCCAACTTTTTCAGCGTTAATTTGGTGAACACCTATGGTTTGGATGTGGTGGAATACCTGGTTTTTAATCAGAGCGCTGATAACAGTTGCCCCTCCTATGCGACCATGAACACGGACGGCTCCTGGGAAGGTCTTACAGAGGCGAATAAAGCCTTAGCGCGGGCTAATTATGTTAAAGCTTTGGCTGCGAATCTTTTAACCCGTGCTCAGGAGTTGGTTGACCATTGGGCTGCAAGCAAGGGTAACTTTGTTGCTGACTTGAGTAAGGCGGGCAGCTCTGACTCGGTTTATGAAAGCCAATTGCAGGCGCTTAACGATGTTTTTGCCGCTATGTTTTACCTGGATACGACGGTCAAAGATAAAAAGCTGGCCATTCCGGCAGGGATCGATGTGAGTTGTGAAAGCTCCTGTCCGGATAAACTTGAGTCGCAGTGGGCACAGGTTTCAAAAGAGCATATCGTTGCTAACCTTCAAGCTTTTCAGCGAACCTTTCACGGTGGCTTGGATGCGACAGCCCATACAGGTTTTGACGACTTCCTGGTGGACATGGGCTATGCGGATCTGGCGACGACCATGACCAATGATATTGCGTCGGCGATTACGACGACCCAGGCATTGGACGGTACCATGCATAGTGCTTTAAGCAGCAATCTGGATGGGGTCAAGGGGGTACACGCAGCAGTGAAAGCGGTGACGGATAATCTCAAAGCTGATTTCGTGACAATTTTGAATTTAACCATTCCATCGGAAGGTGCTGGTGACAGCGACTAGGTCGTTTTAAGGACGGGACTTGGATACACTCAAGGCCATAGGTCAAGCTCTAATTGAGCCATTGCTCTTTGTTGCCGACCCGGAGCAACGGATTTTCTGGCCGTTTATCTTAAGTAGTCTGCTGCTGGCACTTTGGGTGGGTTTGCGCGAGAGAAAACTTTTTTCTCTTCGTTTCCTACGGGACTATCTTTTTCCAAAGGAAATTCTTTTCCATTCCTCTGCATTGCTCGATTATCGGCTGCTTTTCGTTAAAGCGGTGATTCGGACTTTGTTGATTGCGCCTTGGGCTCTTTCGGCTTTTGGCCTCTCCGTATGGTGGGTTGGTGTTCTCAATAAGACTTTTGGGTTGGTTGAACATGCGTCCATTGATCGAGGATGGGTCATGCTGCTTTACACCCTGACTCTCTTTGTCGCCTGGGATTTGAGCCGCTATCTTTTGCATCGGCTTTTGCACGGTGTGCCGTTTTTGTGGGAACTCCATAAGGTTCACCATTCAGCGGAGGTTTTAACGCCTTTGACCCTATACCGCTCTCACCCCATTGAAAGCTTCCTCTATCGGATGCGTGGTGTGTTGGTGGTGAGTGCTGTGACAGGTACATTCTTTTACTTTTTTCAAAACCAAGCTCTTCAGTACCAGATGCTTGGGGTGAATGTGCTGGGCTTCTTTTTTAATATGGCTGGGGGGAATTTGCGCCATTCACATATCTGGTTGTCCTATGGTCGGCACTTAGAGCGGTGGCTTATTAGTCCGGCCCAGCATCAAATTCATCACAGTCTGGATTCTCAGCACTTTAATAAAAACTATGGCACCTGGTTGGCGATATGGGATCGAATGGCAGGTTCGCTTTATACTACAACCGACAAAGAAACGTTGGTTTACGGTTTGAGTCAAGAGGAACTCAACCATCATCCTCACCGGGTGGTTTCTGTTCTCTTGGGGCCGATATTTGCAAGTTTGCGACGTCTTTGGCCGAGTGGTCACCTTGGCCATAAGTTTGTTGGATTGCAAAGGAAGTCCCGGCTTGTTCACGGCATCATTGGCTTTTGTTTTTGTCTTTTGTTGGCGGGAACCGCTTTTGCCCAAGGCGACGAAACAGAAAGTAAGAGCGAAGAAGAAGCTTTGGCTGAGAAGAGTGTGGTGGATAAAGTCGAACCCTTCGTTATTGAGGAACCTCTTCCAGAGAAGGGCGGCGAAGTGGCCGCTCAGGAAAATCCGGATTTCGATTTGTCTTTAGATACAATCTCAATCATTGGCACCCGTGAAAAACTGCGTAAAGCGGTGGGCTCGGGTCACGTTGTCAAAGAAGAAGAGTTAGAGCGCTTTGACTACGATGATGTGCATCAGGTGCTCAAACAAACGCCTGGGGTATATGTGCGCGGAGAAGACGGCTATGGTCTTCGCCCAAATATTGGTTTGCGTGGGGCTAACTCGGACCGTAGTGCGAAGGTTACGCTCATGGAGGATGGGATCCTCCTTGGGCCTGCTCCATACGCGGCACCGGCCGCATATTATTTCCCCCTGATGGCGCGGATTTCTGGAGTTGAAGTTTATAAGGGACCGGCGGCGATACGTTATGGCCCCAATACGATTGGTGGGGCGTTAAATATGCAAACCCGCCAAATCCCGCGCAGCCCAACGCTGGCATTAGATTTGGGTTATGGGATGGAAAACTTTGGGCGCATACATGGACACATGGGCACCAGTACTAAGCATTGGGGGGTCTTACTTGAGGGGGTTCATTTAAGCTCGGATGGTTTCAAAGAATTGGATGGCGGCGGACGCACCGGCTTCAACCGTAATGAGTTTCTCTTAAAGACCCGTTATAATACGGATCCGGGTAAAGCATTTTACCAGCAACTGGACGCGCGTGTGGGGTATGCCAATGAACTGTCTAAAGAAACCTATTTAGGAATTACGGATGCCGATTTTGCGGCAACACCTTATCGACGTTATTTGGCCAGTCGTTTAGGAAGAATGGATTGGGACCGAATGCAAATGCGTTTGGGCTATTATTTGGCAAAGGACGAGAATTTTGACTTACAGCTTGTGGGTTACCGACACGATTTTGCTCGTGATTGGCGCAAGCTTAATAGCTTTCGCGGTGGCGATTTGCGGGATATCTTGAGTAATCCGGATTCGGGCCAGTCGGCGGTCTTTAATGCTATTTTAAAGGGGGAAGAGGATACGGTGAGCGATGAGCAGGTACTGCTTATCGGCACCAACGGACGGGTCTTTGTCTCGCAAGGGATCAATCTCGTGGCACACTTTAAACCCACCTTTGGCAAGATTGAAAATGAGATTGAGTTTGGTTTGCGTCTGCACCAGGATGAGATTCGCCGCACCCATACGGAAGATGGCTATTTAATGACTCAGGGGGAGCTGGTTGCTGAAGGGGGAGAGCGAGACACGACTGCCAGCAATATTGGCGCTGCAGAGACATTGGCTTTGCATTTATATGATGAAATCAGCTGGGGAAATATAATGTTGGCTCCTGGCTGCCGTTTTGAGTGGATTGAAACGAATTTTGATAATTTGCTGAGTGAGACAAAACAAAAAAATACGACTCAGATTTTCTTGCCGGGTCTGGGATTACATTATGAGCTTTTACCTTGGTTGGGAGTTTTGGCTGGAGTCCATCGTGGATTTAGTCCCGTATCGCCAGGCCAGGCCGATGATGTTTTGCCTGAACAGAGTGTCAATTATGAGCTGGGGACGCGTTTGGTTTTAGATAATACGGAGGCTGAATTTATCGGCTTTTTTAACGACTATTCGAATCTTACGGGAGAGTGTACCTTTTCAAGTGGCTGCCAGACTGAACAACTGAATCAGCAGTTTAACGGTGGGCGAGTCCATGTCTATGGCTTTGAACTTTTGTTGGCCCATGAGGTGCGAAGTGTTTGGGGCATAGAGTTTGGCACGAAGGCTCTTTATACTTTGACGCTCTCCGAGTTTCAGTCGAGCTTTTCATCAGCAAATCCGCAGTTTGGCGAAGTTCAGCTGGGGGATAAGTTGCCCTACGTTCCAGAGCATCAAGGAACATGGATTGGACGCATGGCTAAGGGAAAGTTCGAGGTGAATTTTTCTCTTTCCTATGTTGGAGAGATGCGGGATATGGCCGGCCAGGGGGATATTCCTGAGAATGAGCAAATTGCAGCCCGTTGGCAGGCTGACCTTACGGGTAATTTTGAGATTTTAGAGGATATCTACCTATACCTCACCCTTAACAACGTCTTGAATAAGCGTTATATGGTAGCGCGACGTCCCTTTGGGGCGCGTCCCGGAAGACCTTTTCAGGCTCTTGCCGGAATTAAATACCTCTTGAAAGAGAAGAAAGAGTAGGCCGTGTTGTTAGAAGCATTGATGAGACAATTTGCTGCCACGGGAGTCGTGAGCCAGGCTACGGAAACGATGTCCGTGGCTGATTTAATGGCACAGGGCGGTTTGACAATGATTCCTATCTACCTGTGCTCGATTGCGGGCTTGGCAGTTTTTTTGCGAAAGTTCATCGAGTTCAAGCAGGCTAAGCTTAGTGATGTAAGCTGGTTGGACGCTGTTTTAGATTTGCTGGCGGCAGAGAAATACAGCGAGATAGCAAAAGTCTGTGACCGCTCACCACACCCTGGAACGCGGGTTGTATGTGCTACGGTTCGAGCATTAGAAGAAAAGCCTGAACAAGCTGAAGCCGAAGCCCGAAGAGTGGCCGGACTTGAGATTCAAAAGTTAGAAAAGAATCTGACAATGCTTTCTTTCCTGGCACAAGTTGCACCATTGCTTGGGCTCTTGGGGACAGTTTTGGGGATGGTTGATTTGTTTATTCAGTTGCAAGGTTCTGGGCAGGGCAATGTTGTTGTGGCGGAACTCTCTTCCGGCATTTGGAAAGCATTGTTAACCACTGCCGCAGGGTTGGCGGTCGCAGTTCCGGCGTTGGCCGCTCACAGCTATTTGGCCAGTCAAATTGACCGATTGCGTTTACAGGTGAGCAACGTCATTCAACGGGTATTATACGTTGCTTCAAAACCAGTAGGATAACGAGGCATGGAGTTTGAAACCAGAAGACGGGTTACACCGAACATCAATCTTTCAGCGTTGATTGATGTGGCCTTTATTTTGGTTATCTTCATTGTCTTGATTGCCAACTTTAACGAAATGGCTGAACTCGATGTGGTCTTGCCTGAGGCAAATGTTGAAGGGGAGGTTGACCCTAAAGCCTTGATGATAGTTTTACCTGCTCAGGGAGATGTTGAAATTCAGGGGCAAGCGATTGCGTTTGAGGATGTGCGTGCGGAACTTGCCAAACTGCAGGGCCGTTTTGATAAGGTGCTTTTGATGGCAGATCAAGAAGCCTCGGTGCAACGGGCGGTGAAAATACTTGAGGACGCGCAGACACTTGGTTTTAAATCGGTGGGGATCGCGACCAAGCGCGGCGGTGGAGCAGGTTCCTGATGCGCGCCTGGTTTCTGCCGACATTTTTAGCCTGTGTGGCGCACGGCGCACTCTCGCTTTTACCGGTAGATTTTGGCAGCAAGCCCAAACCTAAGCCCAAGACGGATGTTACTTTCGCGCTACAGCAAATGCCTACGCCGCCGCCAAGTCCGGAGGAAGCAGTGGTCGCAGCGCCGCAACCTCCGCGCAAAACCAAACGCAGGATTAGCCCTGAACCACCCCCGGTCGAGCCGGAGCCGGATGTCATAGAGCCAGAAACAGAGCTTGAGGAGCCCGAAGAAGAGAAAGCCAAGACGATATTGGATGCGCCCCTTAAAGGCCAAGCAAAGCCTGAGTTTGATTTACGGGCATACGGACAGAAAATTTATGGCTTGGTTGTTCAGCACCGGCGGTATCCAGTGGTTGCTCGTCGACTTGGTCTTGAGGGTAAAGTGCTGATTCAGATTAGTATTCAACGTAGCGGAGCTTTAGGGGATGAGCCGCTGGTTTATCACACTTCGGGAGAAGAAGTTTTGGATAAAGAAGCACTACGCATGGTCAAGGTCGCGGCTCCTTTCCTACCTTTACCGGATGAGTTTGAGAAGAATAGTGCAACGTTGGTGATACCAGTGCATTTTCGTTTGCGGGATTAAGACGGGTAGGGAATTCTTTAAGGGAGCATTAAATCATGTGCGCATTAAAGTTCAGCCACCATTCTCCTCTATATGCAATGGTACTCATTGCAGTACTCAATACCATTTTTGTCGGGCGCGCCTACGCGAACACACCTGCCGAAGGCTCTGAACCACTTATTCACGCCCTTACGGAACTCGAAAAGGCAGATTGGGACAACCGTTGGCTTGGCTATGGGATTGCTTTATTTGGCGCTGCGACAGGTCTGGGCTTGGGGGCTTGGGCGTTATACGGTCAACCGCTTGCTCAAGGCGAGCATCCTGATCCTGTCGTGACCGCATCGTCTCTCCTTATTGTAGGTTCGGCAATGACACAAATTGTTCATGGCGGAATGCGCTATGATGAGCGGGTTCGCGGAGCCTTGCAAGCGCGAGAGCTTTTAGAGGATAGCAGTGCGCGTGAGTTGCACACCATGTATTTTTTACGCCAGCGGGCAAAGGCGGCGCGTAGCACCAGGTTTTGGGGAGGAGTCATGACGACAGCTCAAGGCCTTGGGTCTACGATGCTGGGCTTACGGCTATGGCTCGGAGGCGAAAATAGTACACGCACAACTGGTATTGTCCTCAGTGGTTTGGGGCTTTTGAATATGGCCATTGGCGCGGTGCACTTCCCGGGGAAACCACGCTCGGAACGAATCCTGCTACGTACGGAGGAAGAGCAAGCAGAAGCCCTCCGGTTGAGGTTAGAACCTATCACCAGAGAACACGGATTAAACCCGCGTCTGGGGGGAGCCCGCTTGACGCTTAGTGGGCGATTCTAGCTATCCTTTGCGAGGGCCTCTTTGCTGCTCTTGCATCCTAAGCCATGGGACTATTCGCTGACCATTTGTAGGCCGGCGGGAAGTATTCGTCCGCAAGAATCTAAGCAATTTCCAAAAATCCCTGTTGCAATAGGGTTATGAATCCTATACACCGCCCCTCAGTCATGATAATGATCATAATTCTCATTATCATAACCGAGGAGCGGCTGAAAAACAGTGGGTTATAAGAGAATTAGGGCGCACAGGCATCACAGTGGAGAGATGGGTCGGGATGCATTGGTTTCGCTTCCAGGCCTCGCTTTTCGTATGCAGGGTCGTGCGCAGAAGCGCAGCGCTTTGCTACAGGGCCCAAGGGGCGGTGGGATCTTCGGGCTGGTTTTCTTTTTTGTTTCTCTGATGCCTTTTTCCTTGTGGGCACAGGAGGGTCAGGGATCTTCGATTGAGGAGGAGGAGGTAGACGCCTTTATTCTCGATGAGGTGGTGGTGACCGGCTCGCGAACGGAGCATAAGCTCTCCGATGCGCCGGTTGCAACTGAGATTATCACCCGTGACGAGATCGAATCATCCGGAGCCCAGAGT
>CAXGWX010000118.1:0-10216 GCA_964013445.1 uncultured Bdellovibrionales bacterium
GTTCTCAAAAAACTTGAGATGCATCGAGCTGCCGATGCTCTTAAGGGGGAGTGAGTCTTAGGGATTCTCTGAGTTGAGAATAATATCCAAGGATTCGTTTTTCTCTGCTCGTCTAAAGGTTAAAACCCCTTCGACCACAATCCAGACGGCTAAACCAAGCAGCATCACCCCGACCACAAGAAGGAGCGTTTGCCCACCACTTTGAAACTTCTGTAGATTAATCGCCAAAGCGACACAGGTTGTAACCATCATAAAAAGCATTGGGATGGCTGTGAACCAAATAGGCTTTCCACGAGATCGCAAGTAAAGGGTCGCAACCAAAAGGGTCAAGCCACCGAGGAGCTGATTGGTTGTACCAAAAAGAGTCCACAGGGCCAGGGCCACCGGTTTTCCACCAACCTTATAGAAGGCGAACATGGCAATGACACAGACCGCAGCGAAACTTGAGAGATAACGGTTCTTCATAAAATTCAGCTTAAAAGTGTCGCATATTTCTTCGATATTATAGCGCAACAAGCGAGTGGCAGAATCTAAGGTGGTAAGTGCAAAAGAAACAACGACCACGGCGATAAAGGCGCGCCCCACCCCTTCTGGAACCCCAATCCCAGATATAAAAAACGCCGCCCCATTGATAAAGGCAGCAATCTTCCCCGCCAGCCCCTGGGTCGATGCCCAGTCGTGATATCGATGGTCCCAGGCTTCCACACTGCCCAGGCCGGCAGTACAAGCCAAGACAGCCAGCAATCCAAGAAGACTTTCTGCGACCATGCCTCCATAACCGATAACGCGTGCATCACCTTCTTTATTGAGTTGCTTGGCGGTGGTGCCAGAAGAGACGAGGCCATGAAAGCCGCTGACCGCGCCGCAGGCAATGACGATAAAAACAAAGGGTAAAATCCCTGGCGAACCTTCGACATTAGGTCGAAAAGCGGGAGCTTGGAATGTTGGGGCGGAGACAAAAAGTCCGATGTAGGCCGCCGCCACACCCAAGTATAAAAGCATCGAGTTGACAAAATCCCTTGCCTGCAAAAGAACCCATACGGGTAAAATGGACGCCAAGAGTGCGTAGGCCAGCAACACGTAGATCCAGGTATTCATGGTCGGCCACTGCTCCGCTGCGAACCCCATGGTTGGAAAATAGAATCCCATGGCCACCAGTAAAAGGGATATGACAAAAGCGACCACCGCTAAAGGCGCCAGTGCCCAACCCTTCTTGTAGAGTAACTGGCCTAAAACCAGCGCGAGTAAGATAAGCCCGGTCGAAGGAGTGACAGCTCCTGGATAGCCCGGCACCCCGGGTGCAATTTCAACCACGAAGAGTTTGGCGATAACAAAAACGAAAACCCCCATGGCCAGCCCTACACCATAAAATATCACCAAGTGAAAAAGAGTTTTCGCGCGCTTACCCATAACGCCTTCCGCAACCATGGCAATCGATAGGCCCTTGGCTCGAATCGAAAGAACGAGGGCAGAAAAGTCATGAACACAGCCAATGAGGATCGCTCCAACCACCACCCAGATCATAGCAGGCACCCAGCCCCAGATAACCGCGACTGCGGGCCCTAATAAGGGGCCCAACCCGGCAATAGATGCAAAATGGTGTCCAAAGAGAATCGACTTGCGTGATGGGACATAATCCACCCCATCTTCCAAAGTATGGGCTGGGGTCACCCGTTCATCATTTAGCCCATAGAGTTTCAGGGCAAGAAAACGGGAGTAAAAGAAGTAGCCCAAACCATAGAGGAGAAAACAAGCGATGGTTGGTAGAACGACACTCATAAGTTCTTACTTCCGATGAGCCAGCATCACTTCTAATGTTTCGCGAGAGGTATACTTCGGTCGAAAACCCAGTTCTCTTGTTGCTTTGGCGTTGCTCAAAAGCCAGGGGTAGACCGTGAAATCCAAAAAGGTTTCCGGGCTCTCGACTCTCTTCACACCCAAACGCCAGAGTGTTTTAAAGCTCTGCTCCAGCATAAAGCGAGGCATAGGCACAACCTTGCGAGAAGACAATTCTGCGATTTCATCAATCCCCAAAGCGTCATCTGGTGCCGCATTAAAAATCCCATCCGCCTCTTGCAGCACCACGCGAACAAGGAGCTGGCTCACATCATCTTCGTGCACAAATTGCATGCGCGGCTGCGAACCCATAACGACCGGCAAAAATGGGAAGGCAAAGAGGAACCGGGACAAATAATTTTCCACATTAGGGCCAAAGACTGTGGTCGGCCGAACAACGCCAACCTTAATTCCTGCGTTATCGTTTTTGAACTCACGATAATAGTTTTCCAGTTCCGCCTTGTCCTGGGCATACTGAAAAATCTGATTGTCATCCCAAGGATGCTCTTCGGTTAGGGGTACAGGGTTGGTCGGCTTCGCTCCGTAAACCGTTGCGGACGATGTCACTACAATATGCTTCACCCCTGCAGCCTTTGCAGCCTTAAAGGTATTCCTCGTGCCCTGCACATTGATCTCGTGCATCCGCTCTTCATCCCGCATCGGGTTCAAAATAAAGGCAAGGTGAACAACCACATCGGGCTTTGCTTCAATGATGGTTTGTTGCCAGGCGTGGGTTGTCATATCTCCGCGCAAGTACTCGACCCCATCCAGAGGTTCGGCCGGCGCATTCAAGTCGAGCCCCACAACTTCCGCATCGGGCGCTTCTGCCCGAAATGCTTTTAGGAAGTTTGTCGCGATATAGCCAGCCGCGCCTGTCACCAAGACTTTTGTCTTATTCATATGCTGAGCAAACTAGTTATCTTCGAGAAGGTCAAGGGCTGTGAGTTCCATTGCTGATTTTCCGGACTCGTACTGCAGCAAGCCAATGCTTTCGTAGCGAGGCTTTATCTCATCACTCAGAAGCCCTATCTTTTTCAGATTTGGGATAATGCGCTTAAACATCACTCGCCTAAAAAAGGTCATAAGGTTAGACTCGCCGATGACCGCATCCCAATCCTGCCTGGACATGCGATGGCCATAATACTCATCGTAGAACTCATGGGCCAGGAACCGATTACGCATGAGCAAGGACACCTCAAATGCCCATTGCTCCCGGTAGCGAATTTCCTTCTCCGTGAGCTCCCCCATATACTTTGCTAAGGAAAGAACACCATAATGCACATGGCGCGCTTCATCCGTAATAATATAACGCAATATATCTTTAATGAGCGGTTCGCGGGTGTTAAAACGTATGGCCCCAAAAGCCCCTAAGGCCAAGCCTTCAACCAAAATCTGCATGCCGAGAAATTTTAAGTCCCAAGCGCTCTCACTCATAATCGCATCAATAATCACGTAGAGGTTATCGTTGATATCATAGCGCTTCTCCAATTTGTCATCGAGATAGGAATGCAATACCTCTACATGCCTGCCCTCGTCGACCACCTGAGTGCTGCCAAAGAGTTTTCCATCCATCCAGGGCACAGACTCAGTGGTCTGGGCTGAAGCAAAAAGAGCCCCCTGCTCCCCATGCAAGAATTGACTTAAAATCCAGGAAACCATCCCGTGCCGCTGCTCTGCCTTTTCATCGTCATTGAGGTGACGCCAGATGGGCAAAGCGGTCATTGGAATCAAGCTATCCGGAAGAATAGGCTTTTCAGTGTTATAAGGATCGACGTCAATGCTCCAATCCACATCCGTTGTCGCGTTCCACTGATTCTTCTTGGCAGCCTCATAGAGTTTTTGCATTTCAGGAAAAGAGCGTTCGTAGGACCAATCAAAGTGTACCCCATGGCCACTGTCGATACGGGTCGAATCTTCCCGCTTGCCCTGCTGTAAAATGATGCCGCGAAATGCCGGCCCGAGAAGAGAACGGAGAACTTTGACGTTACGACTCTTCGCCGCCTCCTTAATGAGGGGGCTCGACCTCATCAGGGCATTAAAGGAGCCTGATATTGCGGCCTTGAGATCTTGCTGGTTAGGGGGCATGAAAATCTCCAAAAGTAAATTATTTTAATAGCTTAGACAGTATGTCGTAGAAATTTTCCACTGGCAAGCCAATAACGCTTTGGCTGAAAGAGCCTTGATCTTCGCTATTTTAGACCCCTTCGCTGGTACCGGTGGCCAGAAGATAGGCCTCAATAAAGCCATCTAACTCTCCATCCAGGACCGCGTCCGCATTCCCCATTTCAAAGCCAGTACGGTGGTCTTTCACCAGTCGGTAAGGCTGCAAAACATAGGAACGTATTTGACTGCCCCATTCGATTTTCTTCTTTTCACCGGTAATCTTCGCCTTTTCTTCAGCCTTTTTTTGCAACTCGATTTCAAAGAGTTTCGAGCGTAGCATTTTCATCGCCTTGGCTCGATTTTTGTGTTGCGAGCGTTCCGCCTGACAGGAGACCACAATGCCGCTGGGGGCATGGGTGAGCCGAATCGCCGAGTCGGTTTTATTCACATGTTGGCCGCCAGCCCCGGAGGCCCTGAAGGTGTCGACGCGTAAGTCCTCATCGAGAATCTCCACTTCAACCGAATCGTCGACCTCTGGACTGACACCAATGGACGCGAAAGAGGTATGGCGCCGTTTCGCTGCATCGAAAGGAGAAATCCGCACCAAACGATGAACTCCCGTTTCCGCCTTTAATTTACCGTAGGCAAAAGGGCCACGCACAGCGAAAGTGGTGCTTTTAATCCCGGCTTCCTCACCGTATTGCGTGTCGAGAATTTCAATTTGTAATTCACTGCGCTCTGCCCAGCGCAACACCATACGCTGCAGCATCTGGGTCCAATCCTGACTTTCCGTCCCGCCCGCACCGGAGTTCACCGAAACCAGCGCATCGTTGTTGTCGTAATCACCGCCGAGCATACGTTGCAATTCAAGGGCGTCGATTTCTGCCTGCGCCTGTTCCAGACTCTGGTCCAACTCGTCCGCAATTTCCTGATCCTCCTGGGCCAAATCCAAAAGCTCCGGAAGATCCGCCAGAGTTTTTTCCAGCTTCGTAAAAAGGTCTAGTGTTTTTTCGAGTTGTGAGCTCTCTTGCTGCAAAGTCGCAGCCGCAGCCTGATCCTGCCAAAACTCAGGGTCTTCCGCCTGCTTCTTTAGTTCATCGAGTCGTTCCTGCTTAGAGCCAATGTCAAAGATGCCTCCGCAATTCACCTAAGCGACTATCGAGTTCTGTAATTAAGGCTTTGCGTTCAACACTCATGGTTTTCCCCTACTCAACTTGCCAAGCGTGCATACGGATATCATAAGCAGCGTCGGCCTTACCAGTTAAAGTTAAGCTCTCCGTATCACCAGCGGAGATGAGAAAATATGCCGAACCACTTTGGTAGACTTCGCCACTGAAGCCGGAGGAGAAATCGTCAATATCTTCGGAGCTTGGTCCTTCCAGCTCGATGCTTGAGCCGCTGGCCTCGTCCCGCTCCGCATAACCATTAAAGCCCTGGGTTTGCCCGGTTTCGGCATGAGCCCCGGTGGGCAGATAGGTCTCTGTCTGTGAGGAACTTAATACATCCGAATTACCACTGACGTGTATAGCCTGCAACCAGGAGGCAAGACCCGAAGCCCCCGTATTGGTGAAAAGACTATGGTCAAAGCCCAGGCTCTCCTCGGAAATCAGAGTCGAAACAATACTCGTGGCCGCACTCTCGACGCTGCTTGCGTTAGCAGCTGACGCCCCGGACGCCTGCTGGTCCACCAGATAACGTAGCAGCAAATAAGCTTGTCCACGTTGTTCGTTGCTATCGGTAGTTGTAGCAAAATGACCGTCCTCCCAATTCTCCAGAGCCACCGCCACATTAGGTACGTTCGAATCTCCCCAACCGGTCAGGTCTTCCATCAGATGAGCAATGCCCTCATCGAGCCAAAGCACTTCCCGCCGCGCCGCTTCGCCGGAGGCCTCCACCCGGACGCCATAGGAAAAAAGATGGGCAAACTCATGGGCCAAGGTGCCTACCGCTGCGGCCATTGTGGTATCGCCAGAGCCGGGTACTCGGGACCATAAAATATCAGCTTCGTTGCCAGTCGCGCGGGCACTGGAATTCGGCAGAAAATCTCGATAATCAAACCAGCCGACGACGTCGCCTTGGATTCCATTGGATGTATTGTTTGAGAAGATGATTGTCAGTCGTCCATCCCCATCCCTGTCCAAATCCGTATCGTAGGAAGTTTTCCCCAAGATATTTAACTCCGATTGCAAAGTGGAAAGAAAGTCGTTGGCAGCACTCAAGACATCGCTTTGGGTTTGAGTAGTCGAGTCAGCGTTGTCGAGGACAACATTCACGCTTAGGTCACCGGATGAAACCACATCCACCAGAGTTCCATTGACAATGCCTCCATTGCCCATTGCCACACTTACAATATCCGTGCACGAGCCCTGCCAGCACATTTGAGTATTGCCGCACTCACCACAGTTGTTACGCAAAAGTCCAGGCACGTAGCGACCAACCTCGGCCCCGGCACGCAAAGCCTGCACTCGACGCTCGATGCCTTCGTGTCGAAGCTGCTCATGGGCAAAGCGACTCTGCCAGCGCTGCGCTTCCGTTGGGTCCATCTCATAAGCGTTGCTGCGAGAATTTAATCGCAAAGCATTGCCCGAACCTGCTCCCGAGAGTTCAAAGCTAACATAATCGGCGCTCACCTCTGCCTCGGTTGGGATATCGTAAACACTAAGCATATAAACTTCCGAGCCCTCTGTGAAATCTAATTCGATTTGGCCAAAGTTCTTTTCTGAGCCCGCCACCGCATCTTCACAAAGTCCGTTCAATGCGTCCTCAATATTACAGGTTTGGCCGGCGGGGCAGTCATAGTCCGCAGTGCATGGGATAACGTCGTCAAGTTCCCCTTCACACCCATAAGAGAAAAAGGTGCAGAACAATGTTAGTGTCGCAAATCTTCGCATAAGCCCTCCACAGAAGTTAGTAGATCGGTTTTAACACCTCGTAGCCCTCTTCGCTACGAATATAAGCATAGTCGTGCCGCCATGGGTAGGACAAATCTTCGAAGCGCAGCAAACCTCTAACGACTAAGGCTTCAAGACTTGCGGGGTAATCCCCTTCTTGCGCATGATAAACTTCCAAGGCAAACCGAATCTTGTTCATCTGCCAAGCGGAAATGTCATCTTTGACCGCATCCCAGCTTACCTTGTCGGAGACCGAAGTATCGAACCAGAGGGTCATCTCGCCGGCTTTTGCAAAAGACAGATAACCTAAAAGTCCAAGGAAAGAGAAGACCAGAGCGAAGCTCAAGGAGCGATATAGAACGTAAGGCCGGTGTTCAGACCAGAGCTCCTCCACGAGCCCCGGCTTATTGCTTTCCCGCTTTTCCTGTAAGCGCAACAGGTTTGCATCGAGCAATACCTGAAGCCCTCTCAAAACCTCGTGACGAGCATAAGGCAAACGCTCGCAAGCTTGTGCTAAGCTGAGCTTTTCCTTAGCCAAGGCATAGAGCGCCCTTTCGCAAGCGCCTATCTCTACTTGCCAATCCCGCACCACTTCCTTCTGGGAACGGGCGGTCGTTCGGGGCAGAACCTTTGAAGCAGCGAGGAAAGCATCCAAGTCCTGGCGTTGGCGCAAAACATGAGATTCATCAAGAGTAATCCTTGAGTTTTTCCATACGGTGCCACAGGTGAACACAAACTTAGCGAATTCAATTTTGGGCAGCAAATAAGTCTGCTCTGATTTATCCACTGCTTCGACAAACTCGTACTCCAGGGGTTCAAATTCAAAAATCAGTCGTTCAACCTCTACCAGAAATTGCTTACGCAAGAAGCCGGTCACCACTTCTTCGGACACAAAACCATTCTCACAAAGGAGTTCCCCCAGCGACTTATTGCTTTGCTCCTGCATTTCCAGCGCACTCATCAGGTCCGATGCATCGAGCACCTGCGCTCTGACAAGCAAAGCCCCTAAAATATCCTGGTCGGTCTGTGGCGCCCTCGCAACTCGACGCAGCAGACCATCAATAATTGAAATTCTATATTCTGCCGTGTCTTTGCTCAGAACAACCGTCGTGTTCGGCTCAAGCGCTGCCAACAACGCCAGCAACTCCTCCACATTTCTGATTTCTCCCCTATGCTCCACGGCGCCCCCTTTTTCTGCTTTGCAGAAGGAAAGTGACGTAAAAGATGACAGAGATGAGCAAAGCTGCCGCACCTTCAATAATCCACTTTGCCTGCCAGAGTGGTAGCGGCTTAGGAAAGCCCGCAAGCAAACTCACTGCCGAGAGCAAGGTAAAGAGAAAAAAGAGCAACGCCAGTCCCCCCTTAAGATAGGAATCTCGGAGCATATGACCTGTTCCGGGTAAGAGTATCGACATGAATCGCATCTTTCGCTGTCGCTTGTGTTCTAAACCTAATATCGCCTTCTCATAATCGATGCGCTGCTGGGAAGAAACTTTCGATATCGCGGAGAACACCTTATAGCATCGTCCGCAGCGACGGGCTTTGCGCGGCAACGAAACTTCGGTCCGTGGCGAAATGACGACGCCGCAACGCTTACATTGATGTGCGGGCCGGATCAGGGTCCGCAGAAAAGCAAGGAGCAGAAGTGTCAAAATTGCTATGCCGGTGGCGAAAAAATAACTGCGTTTGGTTTTATCTCCACCAAGCCAGGTCCAAATCAAGCCAGCAAAAGCGTTGCCCCTGTATTGCCAAGGCAGATCAAGAAGTTCGGCGGGAATCATAGTGGTCGTGGCGGGAACTCGGGAATAGTGCTGGGTGTGGTCCCTTAACCGCTTGCTCATGGTTGGATTCAAATCCACCGCCTGCAAATGGCTGGCAAGGCCTTCCTCAAAACGGGCAAGCTTGTGCAGTGCCCGGGCTCTATTGAAATAGACCAGCACGTTGTCCGGATCTAAGACAGCGGCCGTATTGTAGAAGTCGATTGCGTCGAGGAATTCCTCCTCATAAAAACGGATATTGCCAAGTAGGATGTAAAGCGTGGCATCTTTTGAGCCGAGCAATTCCGCCTGTTCCAAACGCCTACCCGCTTCACTGTATGCCCCGGACCAATAAGCTCGAAGCCCCTTCGCATAGGACTGCGCCGGCGTATCCGTAAGCGTGCTATTGTGACGGCTTATGTTTGGCCCCAAATCGTTGGCAAGAAAGTAGACGTTTTCCGCTTCACTGCCCGCATATCTATAAGCGCTTAAACCGAAATCCAGAGACAAAACCCATAGGCCTAAGAGAGCGAGAATACCCATGGCGACGAAGCGTTGGGGCCAAGCGAAATAGATACCAAGCTCGACCAGCCAGACCATGATGGTCCATGCTAGTCCTAAGTGCATGACTAAGGGTAAGATAAAAAGTGCAAAAACCAGTGCGGTCGCAGCCACTTTGCTGCCACGTTGCGGTAGAAGATAAGCAATGTCATGGGTGACCAAAAGAGCGTGACGGTAAATAAGAGCCAATGTTAAAGCAACAATGGTCAGAAAAAGGGCCAGAGAGAACACCAAAAAGAGCAGATTAAGAAGAACCTTACGGTAGAGCGCATCGCGCCAATGGAGCTGTACAATCTGCCCAAGCGTAGCGAGAAGATTTGTATAACTATCGTTTGTTGCCCACCCTAACTTCAGCTTAAGCCAATAAATTGGACCTAAGTTGGGCGCAAGTGATTGCGCCGCCGCCAACACCTCCTGGCAATCGCTAAACCTTTGCGCCGTAAAATATTCTTCCGCCTCATGCACTAAACTTTGGGCAAAAAAGCTAAGCCCAGGCCAACCGGAAACCTCTTTGGCCAGCACAAGCAAGCCTAACTTTTCCTTGGCAAGAGCAAATGCACCAACTTCCATCGCATGCTGCCGCTCTCTCCAAAGTCGCTCGAGAGCGGCCGGCGGACTTGCTTCGAAAGAGTATTCATTCTCTGCCAAGGTGCTTTCTGTCTCGGCGCGTGATGTTTGTGTTGAGCAGAAAACAAGCAAGACCAGTGAGACCTGCACTAAAGGTGTTGACAACGATATCACTTTCCTGCTCAAGAACATGATAATACCCATCTATTTTGTTGCACCACAAAGCCCAAAGGTAAGCAAGAGCATGAATGAAAAGAACCAAACGCCATTTGCCAAACTTGTTGATATTATGGCCACGTTGCGCTCTACAAATGGCTGCGCCTGGGACCGGAAACAAAGCCTCGAAACTCTCCGCCCCTACCTCCTGGAAGAAGCCCACGAGCTTTTGGAGGTCATGGATGGAGATGACCTCAACGCCCATAAGGAAGAACTCGGGGATCTGCTTTTACAGATCATTTTTCAATCGCAAATACGGGCCGAAAACGAGGCATTTTCCATTGA
>CAXGWX010000119.1:0-10020 GCA_964013445.1 uncultured Bdellovibrionales bacterium
TAAAGGCTCTAGAAATCCTCGGCCTGCTCAAGCGACTGGTTAAAAATGAAGGCGCAACCCTCTTCATGGCAACCCACAGCAAAGAAGCGGCGGCTTTAGGCGACCGGGTTGTAGAAATCAAAGACGGTCAAATTCTTGAGCGAACCGATGCTCTCTAGAGCCTTTATTCGACACCTGCGCGCCCATCCCTGGCTTGTACTGCTCTGTCTTGTGGGCATTGGCACTGGTGTCTCTGTGGTGGTGGCGCTGGATATTGTTAACGCCAGCATTGCCAAAGCCTTTACCTATAACCAGCGTCTTTTTGACCAGGCGATAACTCACAAAATCGTCGGTCACGGTAACACGCTGGATGAACAACACTACAAAACAATGCGTGTTGAACTGGGGATTCGTCATATTGCACCCCTGGTCGAAGCTCATATCAGCGCCGTTGAGCATGATGATATGAAATTTAAGATTGTCGGTATCGACCCCTTTGCTGAAGGTGCACTTAGACCCCATCTCTTACAACTCGATGCCCAACCCCAAGCCTTGGTCGGACAAAACGAAGCCAGAGGCTCGGTGCTGATGGCAAAAGCACGGGCCCAAAAATTGGGCCTTAAAGAAGGCTCTAGCTTAACGGTTCGCTATGGTTTCAAACGCTTTGATTTAAAGGTTGCAGGACTGCTGGTCGGAAAATCCAAGGAAAGTGAAGAAGCTCTCGCCGAAATACTCCTGGGAGATATTGCGGATGTCCAGGCCCTCTTGGAGATGCCCGGACGCCTTAGTGCGGTCCATGGAAATTTCCAAAAAGCCCCGGAGGAACTGGAACGCTTAAAGGATGAACTGCCAAAAGGTCTGCGCGTCATCGAGACAGCACAAGAAGAAAAGCAGCTTCAATCCTTAACTGAAAACTTCAATATGAATCTCGATGCCATGAGCTTACTTGGACTCCTGGTAGGCCTCTTCTTGATCTATAATACGATGATATTTCTCGTCACCCAACGACGCACACTTCTCGGGCTCTTTCGCACCCATGGGGTCAGCCGCCGACAAATCTTCACCTACACTATCCTCGAAGCCATGGGGCTCGGCTTTATGGGCAGCTTGCTTGGCATTGGTTTTGGTATCGTGCTGGCGAATCTTCTGCTTGGTCTTGTGACCCAAACCATCAACGACCACTACTTTGTCGTCGCCGTGCGCGAGCTACAAATTACACCAGAGAGTTGCATCAAAGGTATAGGCCTCGGCACCCTGGCTGCTCTTAGCGCCGCTATTGTTCCGGCCTGGGAAGCAACCAAGGTACAAGCAAGGACTGCCATTTCCCGTATGTCTCTTGAAACCCACGCAACCAAACTGGTCTGGCTCTTTGCCCTGGTCGGTTTTGGCCTAACCCTCTTCGGCATCCTGATCAGCAAAACGTTTAGCCAAGGGTTAATACCGGCCTACGCACTGATGACTTTAGCTATCGTTGGTGGCGCACTCTTTGCCCCACTTATCACCCTCGGCCTAACCCATCTCTTGAATCCACTCTTTAGCAAGGGCTTCGGACATTTAGGAAGGCTGGCCATCCGTAGCATTCAAACCTCTTTGAGTCGTTCCGGCATTGCCACCGCTGCTTTGGGCCTGGCCATCGCCACCATGATTGGGGTTACGCTGATGGTTTCGAGTTTTCGTATCAATGTCTCTGATTGGTTGAAGCAAACCCTTCTCGCTGACATTTATATTTCCATGCCGAATGTCATCTCTTCGCAAGCAACGCCAGGAGATGTCTCGCCGGAGATTGTTAAAGCCATCGCCTCAATCCCGGGCGTAAAAAAGGTTGGCACCAACCGCACCATGCACCTACAAACCAACAGGGGTAAAATTTCAAATATCGCCTTGAATCTGTCGCAAGAACATTTTCAACGTTACCGCTTCAAGGATACGACCGTAGCAGAAGCATGGCCGAAATTTCACTCCGGTGAAGCTGTGATTATTTCCGAACCGCTGGCCAACAAAAAAGGTTTCAAAATTGGCGAGCGCATCAACATCCTGCATGAGAAGGGAGAAATTGCTCTACCCATCGCTGGCACCTACTACGACTACAGCTCTGAGCGTGGCCATACCACCATGCACGCTAAAACCTACGCAAAGTATTGGCAGGACCCAAACTTCACCGCCCTTGCCGCCTATCTGCACGATGGGACCTCAACCCAGGAAGCCATAGAAAAGATTCACCAGGTGTTACCCGCCAACAACGACCTGCTCGTGCGCTCAACCAAAGGCCTACAACAAGCAAGCCTTGCCGTTTTTGACCGCACCTTTGCCATCACCGGCGTGTTACGTTTGCTGGCTGCCTTTATAGCCTTTATTGGAATTATTTCCGCACTCATGTGCCTACAACTTGAGCGGGAGCGGGAGTTTGCCATCCTCAAAGCTCAGGGCTTTACCCCAAGCCAACTTATCAAACTGCTTTTGGGCCAGACCACGCTCATGGGTTTGATAGCCGGCATCATGTCGATTCCCTTAGGGATAGGTTTAGGTCATATTCTTACCCAGGAGATCAATATGCGCTCCTTTGGCTGGAGTATTGAATCCTATTATACCATCGCCCCCTTTGTTGAAGCCTTTGCTTTGGCCATGCTCGCATCTTGTATCGCCGGTATCTATCCGGCGTGGCATCTGATCCGCCACTCCCCTCTTGCGGGCTTACGGGAGAACACATGAAATACTTACGCTTAAGTCTATTGCTTCCCATCTGCCTAAGCTGCGCAAGAGACCAAATACCGCCAGAACAAGAATCGGCTCCGCAAAGTTTATCTCTACAGTCCGTATTGGGAGGCGATAATCTAGAGGGTTATGTCAGAGCCGAAGCACCACGCACCTTTGTCTTTCCGCAAGATCATGGCCCTCATCCGGAATTTCGCTCCGAGTGGTGGTACATCACTGGCAATCTCGAATCGACGGCTGGCCCTTTTGGCTTTGAACTCACATTCTTTCGTCAGGCTACAACGCCGAGCAAGGAGGAAGAGCATCCATCCGCATGGCATACAAATCAGATTTATATGGCTCACGCCGCTTTGAGTGATATCGGCCAAAACAAATTTTATGCGGATGAACGGCTCTCTCGAGGCGCGCTTGGTTTGGCCGGCGCCCAGGCAAAACCGTTTAAAGTATGGCTGGACGACTGGTCTATTGAAAGCCTGGATGCTGAGAACTTTGTCATGCACTTAAAGGTAAAGACCAAAGACTTTGGGTTAAACCTACAACTGGAACCTCAGAAGGATTTAATCCTGCAAGGTGATCAGGGTCTCTCACGCAAAGGTCACAAGCAAGGCAACGCCTCCTATTACTATTCCTTCACCAACCTGCGCGCAGAAGGAACAATTCATCGCCAAGGCGAAGCGCTGAAAACCAGTGGCAAAGCTTGGATGGATCGGGAGTGGAGTTCGTCGGTTCTGGAAAAAAATCAAATTGGCTGGGACTGGTTCGCCCTTGCCTTCGACGACGGACGGGAATTGATGCTCTACCAGTTGCGCCAGGACGATGGTCAGATATCTCCCTTTAGCGCCGGGACCATTGTCGAAATCGATGGGCAAACCAGAAAGCTTAAGCGGGAGGATATAGAAGTGCAGATCACAAAATGGTGGACGAACCCTGCAAGCCAAACCACCTACCCTGCCGGCTGGCGCATCAAAATTGCCGGATTCTCAGAAGAGCTGCTGGTTCTTCCCCGTATGGCGGATCAGGAACTTCGCTTCGGCTTGGCCTATTGGGAGGGGGCGGTGGAAATACGTCATGTCGAAGAGCAAGAAAAGCTCGGCTATGGCTATGCGGAGCTCACCGGCTACACGAAATAGATATTAATTGCAGGTCCTTAGAGGGCCTTTAAATGGGGTTTGCATTCCCGAAGCTTTCGTATAGAGCATCACAAAGAGCCAATATGATGCGTAGAACCGGACATAAGCAGCAAACATTTCGAGCCTTAGGCCTGCTGAGTTTCAGCCTAAGCGCACTCATCGCATCCCCATCTCTGGCGCAAACCAATAGCCACGGCAAACTAAGCGCACAACTTAGCGCCTTGCGAGCGGAAGTCGAAACTTTGAGCAATAAGGTTAGACAAGCTCAAGAGGTCCGCAACGACCGCTTGCGTGCTCTGGAACATAGCCACACCGAGCTGCAAATCGCTCTCACAAAAGCTCGTTCGCAACATAAGCTTCTCACCGCCAATAAAAAAACTCTACTGGAGATGCAGGCCACAACGAGTACACCATCTCCGGAATTGATCACCGCCACCGAGAACCTGCTCAAACTCTTAGGAGAACATATAGACACCAGCCTCCCCTTTAAAACGTCAGAGCGCTCTGACGCTCTAAAAAAAATCAAGGAGCTCTTTAGCGAAACACCGGAAAACCACCTGCTGGTGCTGGAGCGCCTATGGCAATTCATTGCCGACGAAGACAGTTTAAATCGCTCCTTTGAACTCAACACGGATATGATTACGCTTGCAGGCCAAAAATACCTTGTAGAGGTTGCGCGCATCGGTATGGCCCTGCTCTATTTTAAAACCCAAGACGGACGCATTGGTTGGCTCCGTCCAACCGGTGCAACCTATGTGGCGGAAGTATTTGAAAAGCAGGAGATGGGCGAGCAGGTTAAGGCCCTCTTTGCCAACATTCGTGCGCAAAAAGGTCATTTTCCGCAGAGCCTACCTTTCGCCCTGCCAAATGGAGACAATCGATAATGTATTGCCTCCGCTATTTTCTCCTCTTGTTTGCTCTGCTCATCCCTACTCAAACACTGGCAGAGGCATTTAATCTCGAACAAGCCTACAAAAATGAGTTAGAGATTCTTCGACAAGAAAAGGTGCAACTCGAAGCTCGGCTCAAAGAGCTGCGCAACGAGGCAAGTGCGCAGGAAGCTCTAAAAAGAGATATTGGCGCCATGAGTGCGGAACTTATGACCTTAGAGCTCGACAACAAGAGTACGAAAAGAATCCTGCAAGACACCAGCAACAAACAATCCTCTAACCCGCAAGAGATACTTGCCCATATTTACAAGCAAAGCTTAAAGCTGATTGGCTTGGATGCAGAAACAAATACAGAGCAGATCAGCCCTATCAAAGTGCTGGAATCATTGACCCAGGCCACCACTCAAATCCGGCAAGATGGTCGGCTCAGAAAAACCAAAGCCCACCCTTATTTCGACACCAAAGGCTTGGAAAGAAAAGGCGAAGCCATCCTGATTGCAAAAGTTGGTGCCATCGGCACGGAAGGAACCTCCGTTTACCCTCTTCTTCCGGTCGCCAACCTGGGCCTCAAACAAAGTCCGCACACCGTACCCCTGAAAAGTCCCGGCAATGAAGTTCAAACTTGGCCGACCCATCTTTTTCAAGGACAACATGCGATTAAGGGTGTCGTAGAGCGCTCCAGCACCTTGGCAGAAAAATTTTCGAAAGGTGGATGGTTAATGTGGCCAATCCTTGTCTTGGCCTTCCTGAGCTTGGCGGTCGCCTTGGAACGCATGGTGTTTTTAATAAAAGTGACACTCAAGGACAAAGGCTTTAGCAAGCAAGTTGAAAAAGATATCCTCAATGGCAAGCTCGAAACATTAGATGCCCGCTGTAAAGACAGCCAACACCCCTTAGCTCCTATTCTCTCCACAATGCTCAATAGCCGAAACGCTCCAAAGGAAGAACTTGAGGATATGGCCTGTCAGCAACTCTTGCGTTACCGCCCAAACTACACCCGCTTCCTGAGTGTCTTACAGGTGACGGCCCTGGCTGCACCGCTCTTAGGGCTTCTTGGAACAGTCACCGGAATGATTGGCAGCTTTGCTGCTATTCAGGAGTTCTCTTTAGCCAACCCGCAACTTTTTTCAGCGGGAATTTCAGAAGCACTTTTGACCACACAGTTTGGTTTGGGCTTGGCGATTCCTGCCATGCTTTTGCATTCCCTCTTTACCCGCATGAGCGAACGGCAGCTGGGACGCTTTCAATATCTATCCCTTCTCTTGCTCAATTTTATCAGTGCAGAAAAAACTTTTAAGGGCGAGAGTAAAAAAGAAAAAAATCTATCCATCGTTGAAAGTGCCTAAAACATGGCAGAAGGTTTCACGACATTTGAAAACTTCATGCAGGCCGGTGGCCCCCTGATGTGGCCCCTCCTGCTCTTGAGTCTTGGTCTCTGGTATCTTCTTGGACAACGCCTTTATCTTCTGCGGAGCAAAACTATTGACAACGCGGTCGAGAAAATCACCACATTGGTTAATGAACAACCAACACAAAAACGTAGAAACTTCGCACAGGCTTTGAGCTGGCAAGAAAGTCAAACCTTCCACAACTATCGCCACGTCATCGGAACCCTCATCAGCGCCGCACCCTTGCTTGGGCTCCTGGGCACGGTTGGGGGCATTGTCCATTCCTTTGACGCTCTGAGTGGAACCTTAGTGCTCAATCAAACTTCCGTTGCCGGAGGCATATCCGAAGCTCTCTTGAGTACACAGTTCGGGCTCCTGATTGCGGTCCCTGCGCTGGCAACAAATCTGCTCTTAAACCGTAAAGAAGAGCTGCTGCGCAGAAACTTTGCAGAGAAAGTGCAAGAGGCTTACGCCTTAGGAGGCAGCCATGAAGCTTAAAGACATGCCTCCAGTGGTGCCAGAACAAAGCAGCATCAATATTACTCCTCTGATTGATATCGTCTTTATCCTCTTAATCTTCTTTATGGTGACGACAACCTTTACCAAAGATTTTTGGCTCGGCCTGGAGCGCCCCAGCGCCAAAAGCGCCCTGACGCAAAACCAATCGGCCCTGCGTGTGAACATCGACAGAGATGGACAAATATCCCTTGATGGGGAGCCGATCCACTCCTGGACCTTCCAAAACAAAATGCAGAGCAAACTCTCGGCGCGCAGCAATAAAGATGTGCTGATCGTCAGCGACAAACGACTGGCAAGCGGCATTCTTATCCACATTGTCGATCAGTGCCATCTCGCTGGAGCTCAGGAGGTTGGTGTTTCGACGGAGTCAGAGTCGTGAAAAATCTCAATGCGGCTGTCTTAAGTGTTTTTGTCAACGGCTTATTCCTGAGTCTCTTGGCTGGACAGCTCAACTCCGCCACCACCCCGTCCGAAAAAAGTTTCTCGAAAGAAACAAAAGCCAGCACCAGCGCACTGAGTAAAGTAAGCCCTTTAAGCTCTGAAGAACCGTCACGCACGAGCCCTGCTCTGCCAAATACACAAGAATTCCCATTAAATGCCGACGGTGCCTTGGCCAGCGCACTTGTCTCGAAGGACAACTTTGACTCTTTTTCTTTTGCAAGAACGCTGCAGCAGGATCTTGCGTACAAAGATGATGCGGTCGACCAAAAGCCCATCGCCTTAGCAAGAAGGGCCCCCGCCTATCCCATCCAAGCACGAAGTCAGGGCATTGAGGGCTTTGCGGAATACAAACTACATATCAGTGCCGAGGGAGAGGTTGTAAATATCAGCCTCTTATCTGCTGATCCGGCAGGCTATTTCGAAGAAGCATGTCGAGAAGCCTTAAAATCCTTTCGTTTTCAACCAGCGATAAAAAGCGGTGAACCTGTCCCCGTTCTCATTACACAAAAATTTCATTTCAACCTGGAAGACTAAGTAGTGAAAACGTCAAACTTGTTTCTATATCTTTGTTTTGGTCTGCTGCTGGCCCCGAACCAGAAAGCCTATGGCAATACGGAAAAAAGTCCGACGCTACTTTTGCAAACGTTGATCAATGCAGAGCGCTACGATGCAGCCGAGCAACTGCTCACGCAACTTGACGGCGAGCCGGACCTTATTGTGCTCTATCAAACAATCCTGCGCCAACAACGTGATGGAATCGTTGTCGCTCTGGAATATATAAGAGAGGAAATAGAAAAGTTTCCGGAGACTCTTCTCCTACGAGAGCACTTGGCAAAGCTCTCTTTGCAGGCTGGACAAATTGATGCTGCGAAAGAACTTCTTCTGCAGCTAAAGCAAGCCAAGCCCCAATCCTTAAGCACCGTTTTATTACAAATCGACATTCTTCTGAGTCACACACCACAAGAAGCTCTGGATATGGTCCTGGCCACCAGAGAAGCAAATGCCTGGTCTTTGCCCCAACAAGCCATGCTCGACACACGATTTATTTCTGCTCTGATGAAGCTGGGCCTTGAACACACCGCTGCAAATTATTTTGCTGAGCTACCAAGTTTGCGCCAGAAGGAACTTCTTCATAACTCGAACGCGGTAAGACTCTTGAGTCGACTAAAGAGTCCAAAGATAAGGCAAGCGCTTATGCCCCTGCACTTAGAGCACCCCAGCCAAGGACATATAAGCAGTGCCCTTGGCTATATTTATGCTCATCAGGGAGAGTACGGACAGGCCTTGCCCTATTTTCAAAAGTCCCATTTATCAGGTCATCCATCTGCCTTTGAAATCGGCGAAATGCTGCTCCATCTAGACCGTCACGAAGAGGCCATGCACCACAACATACAAGTTCCTAATCCGGAAAAAAAACTACAGCAACGCTTCAACATCCTTGTCCGCTCTAAACAATATTCGCGTGCCGTCAATCTTTTCACACAGCTCAAGAGCAAGGGTCTGGCGAATCAAACCAGCCACTATTTCTATGCATATTCTCTGGCACAAACGGGTCAAAAAGAGAAAGCCGCCAAAGTAGCGGGCGCCCTTTTGAACTCTCAGCTAGAGAAACAAGCAGAAGAGCTACTTAAGAATTTAAGACTCGCTGACACACTCTAGGAAAAAATTTCAGCCATTTGCTCTTGTCGATAAGCAAAGATTTTCTGCAAATCTTTTTTCACTAAAAGCGGATGAACCAACCAGCCAAAAGGTATTTTATAATGTACCTCATCAATGGCCTTTGTTCCTCCATCGCACTCCTCGAAGCGATGATGGTGCTCCCAAAGAGTGTAGGGACCACGAATCTGCGAATCAACAAAATGGTGAGGTGGCGCCCACTCATCGATGCGTGTTCGCCAGCGAATAGGAATTCCCCGTAAACGAATTCGATAATCGATCAAAGCGCCTGGCTTCATATCGATAGGCAGCGGAGTCTGTATTTGAAAGCGTAACCAGGGTGGCGTTAATCGCTGCAGGTTTCCAGCATCGCCAAAAAAAGAAAAAACTTCGTCCAAAGGTGCTTTCAGCAGACACTCAGCGCGAAGCAAATAGGCACCTTTTCTCTCAGGATGGGCTTGAATTTCCATGGCGATGATAATGCCATAAGGTCCTTTATCGAACAAGCTATTATGGACCAACTTATGGTACACATGAGGTCGATAACTTGCTATGACAGGTCCACCATGAAACACGGTATCCTGCTCATTAATTTGGGAACTCCCGATGCACCAACCACAGGAGCGGTGCGCACATACCTGCGTCAATTCCTCAACGATCCAAGAGTTGTCGACATTCACCCTCTTGGTCGCTGGCTACTCCTGAACCTTATTATTCTGCCCTTTCGCCCAGCTAAAAGCGCTGAAGCCTATCAACAAATCTGGAGCAAAGAATATGGCTCCCCACTCTTGCACTACGGCCAAGTGCTGCGGGATAAAGTTCAGAAGCGTTTAAAGCCTGAAGTCAGCGTTGCCTTAGGTATGCGCTACGGCAATCCAAGCATCGCAAGTGCCCTGCAACACTTGCAATCGCAAGGCTGCGACAGTCTGCAAGTCATTCCGCTTTTCCCCCAGTACTCCAGCGCCGCAACCGGCTCTGCCATCGCCGAAACCATGCGACTCGTACAAGAAAGCTGGGATATCAGTGATGTATTTTTTCACAGCGACTTCCATGCACATCCGGCTTTTATTGATGCGGTGGTCAAAATCAGCACACCTCATATCGAGGATTTTAAACCGGATCATCTACTTTTTAGCTATCACGGAGTTCCAGAACGACACGTCAAAAAAAGTGACGACCCCAAAAAGATTGAATGCTCACTACAAGGCCCATGCCCCAAACTAAGTGACGGAAATCGATTTTGTTATCGAGCACAATGCTACGCCAGCACGGAAGCCATCGCTAAGGGCTTAAACCTCGAGAGCA
>CAXGWX010000120.1:0-9969 GCA_964013445.1 uncultured Bdellovibrionales bacterium
AAAACAACGGTCGATGATTTGGCTGCCGTAGACAATTTTTGCGAGGATATGATGAATCGTAGACACGTGTGCTCCTGCCAAATACCTATGACGGGGAGAGGACAATTTCAACACTTCAGGATAATTTGTCTGCATAATGAGCTTGGCCATAAGGGCGCTTTGGATTCGTCTTTTAAGGTCTTTATGGTATGGTGCGGGGTATGGAAATGACCTGTGTGCGTGAGAGCAAGCGATTTTTGGTTTACGACCACGTCCTTGCAGAGCAAGCGCAAAAACAACTTTGGACCTTTTGTCAAATGGCCAGTTACGATTCGGTTCATCGTCATGGCTGGAAGAAGGTATGGCGCATCGAAGATGGTGATGTCTTGCAGGGCCCCAGCTTTGAATTTCAGCGCGATGCGAAAGAAAAGATGTGCGAAACATCTGGCATTGAGGGTGCACCTGACGCATTAAGTGCTTTGATGGAAGTTGTCTTTGCCCAGGCGCTTAAAAATGAACAACTTGTTGGCGTGTATGGTGATGCCTGGCGGCGTTTAAGTGCGCAACTCTATTTGTACCCCATGGGAACAGGGCTGTCCTGGCATGGTGACAGCAGCGTCTACAGCGGTGCTTTTACTTATTATGCGCACCCCGAATGGAATATTGATTGGGGTGGGGAATTACTTATCTCGGAGACGATGTCGACAGAGGTTCGAAAGCATGCGCAAAAAGTGGCTTTGCTCGATGGGAGCGATGAAAACAGAAATGGCCTTGAGCTGGTTGATGTTGGCCCGGCGCTCAATAACGATGCGCAGAATAAAGCTCTCGGTGAACGAGGATGCGGGGATTTTATCATGCCCAAAAGAAACCGCCTGGTGCTGCTTAAAGGCGGCGTGCTGCATAAGATTAACCCGGTCAGTGTGGCCGCAGGAAATCATGCGCGCAGCAGTATTTCTGGTTTTTTCAAGCTGGAGAACAAATAACTGATGCGTGGAACAACAAAAACTGCCGCGCAAACGGACACAGGTGTTTGGGATCGCCTTAAGAAGCTTGCATTAAAAAAAAATCAACCTTTTAATGTTACGATTGAGTTGACACAAAAGTGTAATTGGAAGTGTGTGCATTGTTATAATTTTGACCGCACCCAATTGGATTTTAAAAAAAACAGCGCAGAGGAACTCTCTTATACAGAACAGCTAAGCCTTATCGATGATTTGGCGAGTGCCGGATGTTTTGTTCTGACTTTCACCGGTGGTGAGGTCCTTTTATACCCACATTTAATCGATTTAGTGAAGCGGGCTCGTGGTTACCATCTCAATGTTGGCTTAAAGAGTAATGGCTCACTTTTTAGTGAAGAGAAATTTACAGAGCTTGCTGCGCTTGGTGTGCAGCGACTCGATTTAAGTCTTTATGGAGCGCGGCCTGAAACGCACGATGCTTTTACAAAGATACCGGGCTCTTTTGAAAAAACATTGGAAGCTGCGCGATTGGCCCAGGAATTTGCATGGCGTCTTCGACTCAATATTGCCTTGCATCAAGATAACTACCTTGAGGCGGAAGAGATGCTCATGGTGGCAGAATCTTATGATGCTTCGGTTGGTCTTAATACCAATATCACCGCCCGCTACGATGGCACACAAAGCTCAATGGATTTGCGGTTGGACAGTGCTCAGCTCAAAACCCTTTACGCTGGGGCTCTGGCGCCATATATGTCGCCACCAAATTTTTCTGAGGATCGCACCATGCGCTGTTCGTGTGCCCTGGGGCAATGCGCGATATCCTCAAGAGGGGATGTGTACCCTTGTATTGGCGCGCCAATACCGTCGGGTAATATTCGCGAGAAACGTTTCGTGGATATTTGGCAGAATTCACCAGTCCTTAAGCGAATCCGAAGCCTTGGCAGGGATGATTTTGAAACCTGTCAAGATTGTTCTCTCAAAGCCTATTGCAAACGCAGCTCGGGGGCCGTTTATGTGAATACAGGTGACTATACAGGGGCTGAGGCCTGGGTGTGTGAGGAGGCATCTGTTTTAAAGGAATGTCATCAGGAACGACAGGCGGATATGTCTTTGAAAAGCGAATCATCGCTTAATGTTGTTTGAGGGCTTAGTGCCCGCGGTATATTTGAGGGTTAGAAGTTGAGCATGCATATTCTTTTTTGAATCGGTCTTTCATAAATTTTTGATAGGCGCCATTGTCATTGATGACTTCTGCAAGCAAGTGCAGCATTTCCTGCATTTGCTCTTCGCGTGCACGGCTTGCTTTAGAAAGCTTGATGTCGAGAGGAAAGGGAGCCATATGTTTTGCTTTTCTCAATGTTTGCTCACCAACCCACTCGAGGACATCTTTTGCGGTTACACTCAGTACGCCAATCGTCAAATGCATGCTGGCTTCTTCTCCTTCATTTAATGCAGCATGCCATGTCTTTCGGGGTATGTAGAGCACATCACCTTTTTTGGTGATGAGGGTTTCAGAGGAACTTTTGGGGCTCTCACTGAGTTGCCAGGTTTTTTCACCAAAGAGTTGAATGACGAACACATCATAAGGATCAGCGTGTGGTGCTAGAGCATGTCCTGTCCCTGGAGGACTAAAGTAGGCATTGATGTTGATTTGTTCCTTCAAATAATTATGAAGTTGAAGACTCAACGTTTCAAAATCTCCAGGCAGATGTTGAAGCTTAGAGAATTTAAGCCCCATTTGATTTTGACAGAGAAAATTTAGACGCTCAACGCCATGGAAATTCATTCCATCACGAATATCAATCGGTGAATGGATATCGTAATCGTCCAGAACAAAATCAACTTTGTGTTTAAATCTCAGGTTTTTGACTTCAACGAGTCGGGCAAAAAAATCCCAATCAAGAAGTGCATTTCTTACCTCATGTTCATCTCTTAAGAGAATCCACTTTTTTTGCCAGTGCTCGGCAAAAAAAACATCAGGTGTCGTTGGCGAGATGAGATCTCTGAATTCGAGCATGTGGCTTTCTAGCATTGAACATGCATCATCACAACCATGAGCATACCCGAAGACAAGAATCGTTCTACAAACAAAAGCCCATAGAGAAGACTGCTTCGTCCGAGCCCTGCTGGGTGAACGTCACGATTTCACAGGAAGTGCCCACCGTATTACAATCGCTTTGCAGCACACATGGGGTGCTACAACTGCCATCGATACACCATTCACTGGCGCATTGGGTATCCTGGGTGCAGCTTGCCCCTTGGCTTAGATAACCGTTGCCCTCTTTGAGCATACACACTGTTGTCCAAGCGTTGTTGGCGGTGCTGGTGATCTGCATTGGCCAGGGTGTACAGGCCTCATCGCTGTAGCAATCGTCGTTGGTACCGCAATGCTCCTGACAAATACCCATACAGGAACCGACGTAACAATCGGATGAAGAGTTACATAAAGAGCCGTCCCATTCACAGACACCGGTACAGACACCACTGTCGCATTCGCCACCGGCGCTGCAGCTTTCACCATTTTGCCTGAGCTCAGATGAACTGGCGTAGCATAAGTTAAGTCCGGTGTTGGCACCATTTTGATCCCATACGGACCAGCAGACTTCATCGCTATAGCAGTTGTCGTCGGCCACGCAGGCGCGTGCACATTCTAAGCTATCGGTGAAGCAAATGCTGGTTTGGCAGCTGTTGCCGCCAGCGCAGCTTTCTCCGGGCTCCTGATCGAAAGGTTGGCCAGGGAAATCACTGCTTAAACTTGCTGACTTGGTACACATGGATAGGTTGTCCAGTGGCCCGTCCGCAAAATCGAGACAGGCGTAGTAGTCAGGGCAGTCCGCTTCGCCCCCTTGCCCGGAACCAATACATGGGCGGGAACAATAGGTGCTTGTATCCGAAGCGATACCATAACAGATGAGTCCGTCGCCGCAGTCATCCTGGACGACACATTCGTCGCCAAGTTCACCAGGCTGGACACTTTCGCAGGTACCTGCGACGCAGACTTCTTTGTCCCGACACTGACCGCTGTTGTTACATGCACCACATTGGCCAAGGGCACAGCCTTGTCCCGGCGCACAGTCGTCCGCACTGTTACAAGCATTTGGATCTGCCTGGCAGCTTTGGTTGACGCAAATTTCCGCACTGCCGCAGTCGTTGTCGCTTAAGCAGCCGACGCAAGTGTTGTTGCTCTCATTGCAGACGCCACCGACACAGTCGCTATCGCTCAAACAACCGGTACAGTTGTTGGTGCTCGTATCACAGACGCCGTCGTCACAATCGTTATTGTTCAGACAACCAACACAGGTGTTGTTGCTTTCGTTACAGACGCCTTGCGAGCAGTGGGCATCGCTGACGCAGTCAACACATTCGCCACTGTAGCTTTCACATACTTGCTCGCCTTCACAATCCAGATTGCTCATACAGGGTGTGTCGACGGGGGTATTGTCTTCGCAAGTTCCAAGATTACAGCTTTGATTACTTTCGCATTGGCTGTCGTTTAGGCAGTCATGGCACTGACCGCTGTAGACATCACAGTGTTGATCTGGGCAGTCCGCATCGCTTGTACAGCCCGCTGGCGGTGGTGGCGGTGGTTGTTCCGCTTCGCAGCTGTTGTTGGCGTTACATACTTCGCCGCTGGCGCAGTGATTGTCGTTGAGGCAACTCACACAATCTCCAGAGTTGAGTTGACAGTAGGTGCCCGCATCACACTCCAGATCGCTCTGGCAACTGGTATCCGGACTGACCTGGCAGGTGCCGCCAATACAGCTTTCACCGGCCTGACATTCGTCGTCATTCTGACAAAATCCGGTGGGCGTAAGATCGTCGTTCGGCGGGTTCACACAGCGTTGGGCAATGCAGAGCTTACCGTCCGTACAGTGGCTGTTTTTTGAACAGGCGTTGGTGCCGACTTGTGGGCGGCCACAGCCGATCATCATAAGAAGCACATAAGTGCATGAAATTAGGGAGATTATCCTTGGTTTATGTCTATTCCTCGTCATTCTATTTTGCCTCGTCTTAATAAACCGCGCCCAACTTGGGGACCCTTGGACCGAGGTTGTTATGTTCTCAAACCTGAGAATACCCCCTTATTATCGGTTGCTATGACCTTAGCGGACACACTATATTGCGCAAATATGGAATTTTTTGAGGACACAAATCTGAAGACTTTTAGCCCGGTTAGCGGCGAAGTGATCGCCGAAATTGAAAAAACTCCGCCGGCGGAGGTCAAAGTCCTGGTTGAGCGGGCCAGGGAGGCGCAAAAAGCCTGGGGTGCCTTAAGCCTGAATGGCCGAAGTCGCAAGATAAAGGCACTCTGCGGGATTTTGGCGGAACGGACCGAGGAGATTGCGGAAACGATTTCTAAAGAGACGGGAAAACCCTTACTCGAGTCCATTTATCACGAAGTTTTTGCCGCCGCCGAGTTGGCCCGATATTTCGGCAGCGACACACCAAAGATTTTAAAGAAGCGGCGCATTTCGATTCATCTGCTCAAATACCGTTCGAGTTATTTACACTATGTGCCCAGAGGGGTGATTGGCATCATCACACCCTGGAACTATCCTTTCACCATAAGTTTTGGTGATGTGGTTATGGCTTTGGCCGCCGGAAATGCGGTGGTGCTCAAGCCCTCCGAAGTAACCCCGACCATTGGTTTAAAAATCAAAGAGGTGATTGAAGCTGCGGGCATCGATCCTGAATTGCTGCAGATCGCCATGGGCGGCGGAGAGGTTGGCGCAGCTCTGGTTGAGGGCGGTACGAATATGATTCATTTTACCGGCTCCGGGAAGACCGGGCGAATCATCGCGGAAGCCTGTGGGCGACAATTGATTCCCTATGTCCTGGAGCTGGGTGGCAAAGATGCGGCGATTGTTTTAGACGATGCGGATTTAGATTATACGGCTGGCGCCTTGGTGCATGGAGGCTTCGCTAACGCGGGCCAGATATGCGCTTCGGTCGAACGGATTTACGCGCTCGAATCGGTCTATGAACCTTTGGTCAAACGCATTGTTGAAAAGGTGCAGGGCTTACGACAAGGGGATGGCCTGCGAGAAGAGGTTGATGTTGGCCCGATGATTTTCCCGAAACAATTGTCCATCGTTGAGCGGCAGGTTGCGGCGGCGGTGGAAGCTGGCGCCACGGTGCGCACCGGCGGTTCTTCCCGGGATGGACGTTATTTCGAGCCAACGGTGTTGACCGATGTCACCGATGATATGGCGGTGATGCGGGAGGAAACTTTTGGTCCCACCTTGCCCATCATGAAGGTCAAAGACGTGGAGGAAGCCATCGCCAAGGCTAATGACAGTCGTTACGGTCTCTCCGCTTATGTTTTTACCCGCAACACGCAGCGGGGTCGGGAAATCGCCGAGCGGCTGGAGGCGGGCACGGTCGATGTCAACGATGTGTTGCTCACCCATGCTATTCCAGAAACACCCTGGGGCGGCGTTAAAGACAGCGGCATTGGTGTGGCCCATTCGGCCGAAGGCCTGCGCCACTTCTGTCAGCAGCGACACGTAAATTATAATATCTTGCCGAGCTTTGCGATGCCTTGGGTTTTCCCCTACCAGCGCCGTATTGCTTTTGCGGGAGTTGATTTTGTTAAAGGCCTTTATGGCAGCAGCAATTTGCTCAAACGTTTGTTGCATTTACTACGCGGTTCATGGCAAGTCGTCATGGCATTACGTTCTTCGAAGAAAGGATAGGAGTTATTATGTTGAAGGTAGAAGTTCATGGAAAAGATTGTCTCGCAGCGGAATCCGATTTGCTGATTGCAGGTGTGTTCGAAGATAAGCTCAGTGCAAATCCGACCTTTAAAGCGTTGGACAAAAGTCTCGATGGGGCCCTGGCGCAGGCAGCCGCCGATGAAAAATTTAAAGGTAAGTCCGGTCAAACGTTGGTGATGCACACCCAGGGCAAGCTGGCGGCAACGCGTGTGGCTCTTCTGGGTTTTGGTAGCGAAAAAAATGCCAGCTCGGAGGGTTGGTTGGCAGTGGGCGGTCATGCGTCGCGTTTGGGCAATAAGGTTGGTGCAAGCAAAGCATTGCTCTGTTTCCCGAAGCTTGGGGCGGATGCGGCACAGATTGTAAAAGTCCTTACTCGAGGCGCCTATCTTGGCGTGTATAAATTCGATGAGTACCTAAGTGAAAACGATAGCGAAGAGAGCCTCGAAGTGCTTGGCCTATGCGGTGAAGACGCAGCCAAGCGCAAGAAGACCTTTCAAAAAGCAGTAGAGCGGGCAGAGTTGACCGCTGCTGGTGTGTGTTTGGCCAGAGATCTGGTTAATCTTCCGCCGAACGATTTGCGGCCGACCGATTTTGCGGAGCGTGCCAATGAGGTGGCGAAGGCTTGTCAATTAAAGATCAAAGTGTTCGAGGCTGAAGAGCTGCAAAAGAAGAATATGAACCTCTTGCTTGGGGTCGGCCAGGGCAGCGAGAACAAGTCACGTTTAGTACACCTGCGCTATGAACCCAAGGGTGCCAAAAAGGCGAAACCGATGGTGTTTGTGGGCAAAGGGATTACTTTTGATTCGGGTGGTCTAAGTCTTAAACCACCAGGGGCCATGTACGGTATGAAAATGGACATGGGTGGTGCTGCTTCCGTGCTTGGTCTGATGAGTGTGGTCGGCAAAATTAAACCTCGTTTTCCTGTGCATGGAATTTTAGCCTTGGCGGAAAACATGCCTTCTGGTGAAGCGATTCGCCCTGGCGATGTTATTACTGGTGCAGCAGGCAAAAGTGTTGAAATTAACAATACGGATGCGGAAGGGCGCTTGGTCCTGGCAGACGCGCTTAACTATGCTTTGAGTTTAGAACCAAAACGTATCGTTGATCTGGCCACTCTAACCGGTGCCTGTATGGTTGCCCTTGGGGGATATACGGTTGGACTCTTTTCCAACAACGATAAAGTTGCTGATGATATTCTTGCGGGCTCGAAAAAAGCCGGTGAAGATTTTTGGCGTATGCCTTTAACGGCAGCTCTGAAGGAACAGCTCAAAAGCGATGTGGCGGATATGAAAAATACCGGCGAACGTTTTGGTGGTGCGATTACTGCCGGGCTTTTCCTGCAAGAGTTTGTCGATGGAACACCTTGGGCTCATTTGGATATTGCGGGGCCGGCATTCACTTCGAAAGACAGTGGCGCTTATCGCAAGGGCGGTACGGGTGTTGCGGTGGCGAGCCTGCTGGAAATGCTAGGTTGCTAAGGCGCGAACCTTTCGCCGAAAAACCAGAGTAAATTGCGGTTTTTTGCCTCTCCGGGTCTTTCGTTGCTTTGCTCAAGAGGCTACAAGCCTGATTTGGCTTTAGGAAGAGGATTTGCGAGAGGGCGATGTTCAACTTTAGATTAAAGGTTTGCTTTCTGATAGCCGCCATAAGCGTGCTGTCGCCAAACTTCGCTTCGGCCCAAACGAAAATGCAGTCCGAGCTTATGGACCTGCTTAAGAGCTCTACCCTCTCTGGCGCAGAGCTTGGCTTGGTGGTGCGAAATTTGCGCAGCGGAGAAGAGCTCTTTGCATTGAACAAGGACCACCTGCTGATTCCGGCCTCCAATGTAAAAATTGTGACTACGGGCGCAGCCCTTTATTACCTTTTGCCGGACTATCAGTTTAATACAGAAATTTATGGCGATGCGGATGAGGAGGGAGTTATCTCTGGTGATCTCTTCATCAAGGGGTACGGTGATCCCTGGCTGCTGCCGGAAAAAGTTTGGTATATTGTAACTCAACTCAAACGGCTCGGCATTAAAAAGGTGAAGGGGAGTATTGTGGCCGATGGCTCCTATTTTGCTCCACCCCACATCCCACAAGGCTCGGAGCAGGATAGCTCGTCCGCAGCCTATATGTCGCCGGCCGGGGGCTTGTCGGTGGGGTTCAATGCGGTTGGTGTGCACATTAAACCGGCAAAAAGCGTGGGGGTTCCGGCGATCATTTCCTTTGAACCTGTAAACAATCTTTTTACGACCGAAGGTCATATCATGACCGTAAGTGAGCAGGCCTCGAAAGTTCTCGTGGATACGGTCAGTGAAAGGGGCAAGAACAAGGTTTGGCTCGCCGGCCATATGAATATTACGGACAAGCCAAAGGTGAAATGGCGCAAGGTGCAAGAAGCAACGCTCTACGCCGGAGAAGTCTTTAAGGCTCTCTTAGAGGAGCAAGATATTGTGGTTGTGGGCAGTGTGAAGCAGGGCTTTGCACCAGAAAATGGCAACTTGCTTTTTAAACATCGCTCACTGCCATTGAGCGAGATTGTGCTGAAAGTGAATCAGTATTCAAATAACTTTATGTCTGCGCAATTGGCTCGGACCCTCGGGGCAGAAGTTTTGGGTGTGCCCGGAACCTGGTCGAAGGGCAAGGAGGTGCTTGAGGCATTTATGGCAAAGGCAGGAGTGGAGCCCGGCACCTATGTTTTGGGTAACGCCAGTGGCTTGCATGATGTGAATTCCTTAAGTGCGGGACAAATTACGGATGTGCTCGACTTTATGTATCAGCAGCGTCATCTTCGAGCGGAGTTTTTGGCTTCGATGGCAGTTGCCGGCTCCTCCGGAACTCTGAAGGAGCGGATGCGGCAGGACGATGCACAATATTATTTGCGGGCGAAGACCGGTACCTTATCCGCCGCAAGTGCACTTTCCGGATACGTGGTCAATAGGGACGGGGATGATTTGGTTTTTGCCTTTCTGGTGAATCACTACAAGACACCTTTATCGGAAGTTTGGGATTTACAGGATAAACTCGGAAATATTCTGGCTGGTTCACGGGCGGACACCTTTGTGGTTGGATCCCGTTAAGGCGCAGAGGATTATTTTATGGCGTCACGCAAGCAAGATATCAATGAGCTGACTCAGGCCCTACGTGATCTGCGTATGCTTTACGATAAATATTTTGCCGGGCAGTTACGCTTAGAGCCCTTACGAGAGCGACAGGATTTTGAGCATAAGCTGCAGGCCTTAAAGGGGCTGCATGATCTGCCTACTGAGGAGCGCTTTCGAATCAAGTCTTTGCAGGCGAGCTTTGTTTCCTATGCCAGCTATTGGAATCGGT
>CAXGWX010000121.1:0-9963 GCA_964013445.1 uncultured Bdellovibrionales bacterium
GAAGTCTGGGTACGCTTTTGGATACTCTTTTGCAGCGCCAACGCAATAATCCAGCCAAAAACGCCGCCCCCCAATAGGGCCAGAACCACCGGCATCAATTCTTTCATCCGGTCTCTCCCCCTTCTATAAGGAATAACGCTTCCGCCTTCTTGCTTGCCCATTCGACACCCGATTCAGAGAATAAAATGTCGATTGGCCGGTCGTGCTCTAACATCGGCACTGTATCGACGATTTGACAAGTGTAGGTCAAGCCCGCGCAGAGCCCATTATAATCGCGCAGTGCCCGGTCAAAACACCCCTTGCCCTGGCCAAGCCTTCCCCCTGCTCGGTCAAAACCCAAGCCGGGTAAAAGAATTAAATCCATTTTATCAGCGCTCAGTCCCGGCCCTTCGGGCTCGGGGATTTGATATGCGCCAAGAGAAAATTCTTCGACTGGCCGGTCTGATAAGACGAAATCCAAGGAGAGTTCATCCGCCTGCAGTCTTGGATAATAAGTACGTGCTCCCAGCTCTCGTAGTAGCTCTGCAAATCCGGCTGTGCAGACCTCGGTACCAACGGGCGCATAGAGTCCAACATTTATTTCACCGGTCCCCCTATAGGCGTCGATAAAATGGCTGGTCATGGCCGCATCGGCGGAGAGCCTAAAAGTCGAACTTAATGCTTTTCGTTTAGCCCGCAGAGACAAGCGAAGCGATGCCTTTTCCTCGCCAATCTTTTGATTTTGTAGGTTAGCCTGCTGCGGCAAATCCGAAACGCCCGCGCGGTGCCCCGGTTCTTCTGGCTGCGCCATCATGAATTGTCCATCTATACCTTCTCGAAACCTCTCAAAAAAAGGTTCCAAGAAAAAAATCCCGCCCTGGCCGTGTAACTCGTGCGCTGAACTAAACGCTCAGCTAGGTGGGTGCGGTACCGACCGTTTTAGGCTTCCGTGTACTCGCACGGCTTGCACACCGCGATCTCTAAGTCCCCGCTCCCGTTCTTAATAGTCCGTTCACGTCGCAATTGAGCTATCACGTACCGGGCAGGAAACCTTTCAACTTTACCATCGCCGCCCTCTTCCTGACCCGTAAAACACTCTTAGTTTATACGAAAAACGCTCTTAAATGAAATAATTACGCTGGAAATACGCTCTTGGTGGCACTTTTTTCTTTTTGTACTACCGTCCCTATATGCCGCTAAGCGTTGAACTAATTAAGCGCCTTGACACTTTTTGAGACTACCGCTCGCCCGCTCCCGATCCTTCATCGCTTTTTCGGCCTTGAGCTTGTAGCGATGACAAATACTTTCATCCCCATCGGTTTTGCTCAAACATTTACTCAACTGCGCATCCGCTTGGCTTTCGCGTACGATACTCGCTTCCAAACTACTTTGAAATTTCGAACAAGGGGCTGGGGCATTCTGCTGCGGCGCCATTTGTTTAACCGGAGGTGCGGCATCTGAAACCGGTTTAGACTCAGCCTGGGCCTCCTCTTTGAGTCCGGTAGCAAATTCCTTTAAGGCATCCTGCAAAAAGAGAGGCACCTTCCAGCGAACTGTTGCCATACAGCGATGTTTCATCGGGTCGAAATCAAGGTCCTGAACCGCCGCATTCATCAGCTGATGTCTTGCATAACGATTAAGAATTGGCTCCCCATCACTTGCGCCAAGCTCGTCCGCAATATCATCGCCGGCCCCACTAAAATCCTGTGAAAATCGCAACGCCGCTGCTGCAACCGCTCTTTTCACCGCATTGCCGCAGGCAACATCTCTGGATACCCCTGGCGCAACAGCCCCTGCCATATAGACTTTAGAGCCATCTTTATTGATGACTTCGACATGGGTTCCAGGCTTTGTATGACGGCATGACTGGGTGAACGCCAATAAACCAAGGGTCAAAGTTAATACCAAACAACGCATATTCCCTCCTTTTACTCGTGGGCATAATACATCTAAACCCTTCGACGACAAATGCAAAGAAATATTCTAGAGAAGAAAAAGCTTTTCTGCGCATATAAATCATTGATAATCCCCGCCATATCCCATTAGACTCTGGCTTATGGTACCGCAAACCTCACAGGCAAACCTTTCCCCCACCGACAGTGAACTTGTTGAACAACTCTATAGTGCACGCCAGGAAATGGAAAAGGCTATTCAGACCCGTATCACAGGGCAAAAGAAAATCATTGAGCATTTGCTCATCACTTTATTCGCCGGCGGACACGGGCTCTTTGTTGGAGTTCCAGGCTTGGCTAAAACCTTGCTGATTCAAACCCTCGCCAGTGTTCTTGACCTCGAATTCAATCGTATCCAATTCACCCCCGATCTGATGCCCTCAGACATTACGGGTACGGATATCCTGGAGAACACAAGCGGTGGAGAACGACATTTCCGATTTATCCAAGGCCCGGTGTTTTCTAATATTTTGTTGGCGGACGAAATTAATCGAACCCCTCCGAAAACCCAAGCCGCATTGTTGCAATCCATGCAGGAGCAGCGGGTTACCAGCGGTGGCAAAACATACCCATTGCCCCAACCGTTTCACGTTTTTGCAACACAAAATCCCATTGAACAGGAAGGCACCTACCCTCTTCCGGAGGCACAGCTTGACCGCTTCATGATGATGCTCCGGGTGAATTATCCAAGTGCGGCGGAAGAAGTAGATATTGTGCAGCGCACTACCGGCGAACAAAAAGAAACAACTGGGCGTGTTCTTAGTCCTGAAGACTTGCAGCGTTACCAAAGCTTGGTGCTGCGGGTGCCGGTTTCGACGCCGGTTGTGGAGCGGGCTGTTAATATTGTCCGTTGTTCTCGGCCACAAGAAGCGGGGGCACCTTCAGAGGTACAACAATACGTTTCTTTTGGCGCCGGGCCACGAGCCGCCCAGCATCTGATTCTTGCGGCGAAATCCCGCGCCATTCTTGAAGGCCGGCCGGCGGTCGATGGAGCTGATGTTGAAGCCCTGGCCAAACCGGTTATGCGCCATCGTATTCTGACAAACTTCCAAGCGGAAGCGCAGCAAATCAGCTCCGATGACCTGATTGAAATTATCCTTAGCCAGCCACAAGCTTAAAATATGACTGAGCAAGATGTCGATATAAAAGCGCAGCAGCATTTACTGCATGCGGATCCTGAACTCATCGAGGCGATTGAAAACTTTAAAATAGCATCACGCCAAATCCTGCAAGGACAGCTCATGGGTTTGCATCGGTCGGCACAGCGTGGAACGTCCATTGAATTTAGCGAGCACAAACTCTATACCCCCGGTGACGATGTGCGACATATTGACTGGCGCGCCTACGCCAAATCTGATCGATACCACGTCAAACAATATGAGGATGAAACAAATCTAAATGTTGAAATTATTATCGATCAATCCGCATCGATGAATTTCTTAGGCGGCGGTACGCAGACCAAGTTAAGCTTCGCACGAAAGTTTGCGGCGGCCCTGAGTTATCTGGCTCTCAAACAAGGTGACGGTGTAGGGCTCTTTCGCTTTTCCGCTGACGAAGTGGCTCGACTTCCGGCCCGCGCATCAAGTATGCATCTGAATGAAATCCTCGTTAACCTGGGCGCATCGCCTGGCAGTGGCGAGACCATGTTGAGTAAGCATCTGGCCAAATTTGCCATCGAGATCAAAAAACGCAGCCTGGTCGTTGTCCTCTCAGACCTTTTCGATGTTGATGACTCATGGCTAAAGACATTCAATCTACTTGCAGCCAAACGCCACGACGTTGTCCTCATTCATGTCCTCGACCCCCATGAGGCCAGCTTCCCCTATGACTCGCCAGCGCAATTTTCTTCAATGGAAGACTCCAGAAGTATCCTCGTCCACCCCAGAAGCCTCCGCAACACCTATGTCAAAGAAATGCGACGCTTTCTTGAACGAGTGGAAAACAAATTACGTGAACAAGGGATAGATTATTTTCGCTTTTTGACGGATACGAAACCAAGCCAGGGACTGGTCAATTTCCTTAGAACACGGTCAAGAAACTACTGACCACTCTACCTTGGAGCAACAAATATATTTGCGGTTTTCACCGTAACCAAAGCATCATCCGTTCCTTGGGTTCCACCGCTAAGAAGGATATCACCACCAATAAGTGGCGTAGCCACCGCTTCCGAGCGTGCGGTTGTGAGGGAAGGAAGTGTTGTCTTACTTAAGGTACAGTTCGAGAGATTCGTTAATTCAACAAGCTCTGCACTCGACTCCACAACCCCACTGCCATTGGCCCCTCCCGCCAGCAGGATGGTGCCATTGGCGAGTTCTGTCACCGCCGCACCGCCCCGTGCTGCTCCCAGTGTAAGGTTGGAGCAAGCCATCGTGCTGGCCGCCGGGTTGGAATTTTCTATCTTAATCACTTCAATGGAATCCAATCCTCGCCCTGTCGAGAATGTCGTATGAATGGTGCTGTAGCCGCCTAAAACCAAAATTGCGTCAAAAGCATCGACATAAACTGCCGCTGCACCATGCCGTGCATTAACGAGCGATGGCCCGGCAATGGTTTGTGTTTGCAACGGAGCAACAAACTCCACGGAGTTCAACGGTTCTGTTACGCTATGCCCCGCAATGACCGCAACGCCCATGGTACCAATACGAACCGCCGAATGACCGGCCCTGGCAGTGGCTAAATTCGGTCCTGCGCTAAAACTTTGAGTTACAGGATTATAAATCTCCGTTGTTGACAAAACCTGTCCCTCGTATTTGCCACCAATAAGAATGACCGTGCCGTCGTCAAGTAAAGTCGCCGTATGATGGGACCGTTGCGCTGTCATTGACACTGCCGAATAGCTACCGCTTTCCGGATCATAAATGAGAGCACTGTTCAAAGGCGTAGCGACATTATTAATGACCCCAATACCGCCCGCAATTAAAAGATTGCCGTCGTTGAGTAAGGTCGCGCTATGATAAGCTCGGTTGATGTTTTCCATCCCTGGACCGGTGGTAAAACGCCCGGTCTTCGGGTCAAAGAACTCTGTATTGTCGAAATAATAACTCTCGTTTTGAGTCTCCATCACCACCTGCTCGCCCCCAGCCAAAAACACTCGGCCATCCGCAAGGAGGCTGGCTGTATGGCCACGCCGCGCATGATTCAACTGGGTGCACTTAGTTGGCGATTCACCGTAGGTCGTTGTAAAAAATTCGCCAACCCTACCCAAAATAACATACTTGGTTTGCTCTTCCTCTGCGAGAGGCTGAGAGAAGTTATAGTAGCCTACCGTGCCCGCAATGATGGCATCCCCTGGCTGGTCCGCGCTATTCTTGTCCAGGCCAGCGATATTGAGGACAACATCATCGACCGGCGGCAGGTCCATAAACTCTCCAAACCCTTGAGACCGATCCCAATAAGTTGAGTAATTTTCATCCAAATCTGTCGAACTCATTTCTAAGCTTACAAAGTCCACCCCTGAAAGATTACTCTGATCACATGGGTCATGTATTTGTAGACTGATATCAATGGTAGGGTTGCACGAGAGACTTAAGCCAAGAGTTCCTAATACAAAATATTTCAGAAAAGAGCTTCGTCCCATCTTACCATTCCGCCTGGATTCTAACGCTGTCTGGGTTCTGCGCCGAATTCATTAAATACCAAGTTCCCCCGCCAATAAGAGCCGCACTGGCGCTCATGGCAGACCAAAACCACCAACTCGTAAACACTGAGGAGGACTGATAGGCGTCCAATTGTACATCCAGATCGATGGGTGACATACCGCCTCCATCATAGGCCTGGATTTCCTGGCTCTTTTCCAAGCCTATTCGACTCTCACTGTAGTTCAACACCGGCCCCCGTCGGTCGTCTCCCTCAGAAGCCCCCAATGTTGAAGAGGGTACGGCTATCCCTTTAGCTTTTTGCTCCCGGGGAACGTTGATCTCTAAAGAACCATCTTCCTTAACCACTCGCCCCGGTGCATCCCTCTGTGGCTCGGGCTTTTCGAATGTACCGATAGTAACATCGTCTAAGGACAGATCTGCGCCTCCCTGCGCAGGTGTGCTTGACCGTTTAGGGACAATACCTTGCCTTGCTGCGCCGATGGGCCTACGTCCACTGTCACTGCGGGAGGTGATCGGACCTGGACTTGGGCTACTTGCACGTGCGGGCGTGAAAGCAGGCTCTTCATATTTTGTAACTGTCGGGGTTGCTGAGCCGCCCCCTTCAACTGGTCGTCCCTCAAGCAAGGGCACCAAGGCCCGATTCGCCAGTGGCTTAGCCATGGACCGAACTTTATCCGTGACCTCGACCACCAAATTATTGGACTCAATCCCTGATGACAGGAGGTCTACATCCGGACTTAAATTCTGCAAACGTATCCAGCGATTATCACTGACTCGGCCAAGAACCGAACCTAATTCAAAAACCGCTTTCGCTGGTGCCATCACTCCTAGCCAGACATATTCTGCATTATTTTGCCGTGCCAGCTCTAAGGCTAAAGAGCGAGTCCTCGAACCAAAACGATTATTCTTAATCTCCTGAGACAAGGGATTTGACTTCATTCCCCCTGCAACGCTTTTTCCTGTTGGCCGCTTGTTGTAACGCCGCTTCGCCGTCTGCTGCGCCTTAACATCGAGAAAATTGCCCGCAAAGATACCGTCTCCATCCGCAATCTGCACATGATGCTCGCCAGCACTTAAATTCTCAACACGCAACGGTATGGTGCCAACATTCTTGCCATTCACCAAAACACGCAGCCCCGCATCGCCCTGAATCTCTATTGCGCCCCGTCCACGACCGGCAACCTGCCGCTTGGCCTTTTCATAGGCTGAGGTGAACATTGGTGGATAGCGTTCACTTTGTAGAGTCATCTTTGGGCGAATCCTGGCCACGCTCACCAGCGCATCGTAGCCCTGGCTTTGCTTGCCCCGCCGAAAATAACATTCGGCTAAGAGCAAATGGGCCTCAACCAACTTTTCATAATCCTCAAAGTCCCCGAGATTCGTGCGAAAGCTACGAATGGCCTTTTCCAGTTTTGGAATAGCATCCTGATGCCTTAAGCGTTTTGTGTCTTTCTGCGCCGCATTGAAGGTTTTCACAGCCTGCTTAATATCACGAGTGTCGCGAACAGCCCGCCGACCGCTTCTGGACTTGGTTGCAACATAGGCCCCCTTCACCGTAAAGAAATCAGATGAAGCTTTAAATTCCTCGACGATGGCTTCAGACATCTCCTTGGTGATTTCGGGCGCCACACTGTCTTGATAGGCCAAGAGTGGCATTACCAGTATCTTTTTTGCAGCCAGCTCACCAAGAGGCAAAACCATCAGGCATAAACAAATTAATGCACGCAAGGCACGGTCCCTTCGAAAAAACTCATAACGCCTATACCACTTGTTGGCGGAGAACAAAACCTCAATTTCGACTAGTCAAAACTCTCCTTGTCGTGTACCAAGTAGGGAGATGAGCAGAAATATTCTTTTCCAAATCTATGCTCCACTGATGCTTTTTCTGGCATTATTCATGGCTGCATTTCTTTATCTGAATGAGCAGCGAACCAGTGCCCATCACTCCCAACTCGCAGAGTTAGAACAGGCTATCGATCTCAAAAATAGACTTTGGCAAACCCAAGAGGCTTTAAGCGGGTTTTGGCTCAAGCTCGAAGAACTGGCTTACGCGGAGAGTGCAAATGCGATGCAAGAGAGTGTCAAAGATGCCTTGCGCCTCTTTAAGGATGACTTGGCCAGCGCCCGTCGCAAACTCAAACAGATCAATAATTCTCAGGGTATAGGGGCCGTAACCTATCAACAACTTGAGCAGCGCTTTGCAGGAATTGGTGCTGAACTTGAAAGCCTCAAAAGCCAGCTGGAGCAGGATTCCCCCAACCCTATCGAATTGAGCCTAACCATTGGGAACTTGACGACACTCCGTGGTGATATTCAAAAAGATATGCAGTTCATCTGGCAATCCAAACTCATCGATTTATCCAAGCCCAGTGCCATTGGTAAATTGCCCCTCTTTCTGCCACTTCTTGTGACCATCCTTGGCCTATTGCTGCTCTTTATTTCCTACCGTCCTATCCGCAGCCTACAGAGTCTCTCCTCCGAAACCCTGAACCGAAATTCCCTCTCCGATCTGGAAAACAGATTACGGGACCTGATTTCCGCATCACAGGAGCGACTCGCCCAAATGGAACGGGAGTTAAGCGCCAATATGCAAAATACCACAAAAATTGGGCAAACCAATCGACGTATTGAACATGAGTTAGCCTTACTTAAGCTCTATAACGAAAACCTGGTGAACTCCCTGAGAACAGCCATTATCGTCACAGACCTCGATACGATTGTCCAAAACTATAATTCTGCTGCCCACCATATTCTGGTTTTAGGGGCTGAGGATACGGGCACCACTCTGCGAGAAAGCCCATTTTTTGCGGCGCTGGCGGCCCGCCAAAATGATATTCTGAAACTTCTGAGCGACACCCAGCATAAGGAAAGTGGCCTGAGTTTTACGGGATTGCCCTTTGTCTCCGCTGAAAAAGAGCGCCTTTTGGACCTTTCGATTGTGCCCTACCGGGATGAAAGCGGTAATGCCCGGGGCTTTATCTGGGTTATAGACGACGTCACAGATACGGCCACCCTACGCAATCAACTGATGCGTTCAGAACGACTGGCTGCGGTCGGTCAGCTCTCTGCCCAAGTTGCACACGAGATCCGCAACCCCTTATCCGCCATCGGCTTAAATGCGGAGCTTCTGGAAGAAGAATTTGGCCCACTGGTATCACCCCAAAACGACAAGCAGGCAGAAGCCCTCACCCTGCTTAAGGGCATTGGGGCCGAGGTTGAACGCCTGAATCAGGTGACTGAAACCTATTTGCAATTGGCCCGCTTACCCCAGCCCGAGGTGCAAGAGGCGGATATCAATGTACTGCTCAACGACCTTTTGAGTTTGGTCTCTGCCGAAATGAAACAGCACCATATTGATATCGAACTTAACCTGGATTCGCCTGTGCCGGTGGCTGTCTTTGACCCAGGCCAGCTGCGCCAAGCTATCCTCAATATGATTATTAACTCGAAGGAGGCGATGCTGGACGGTGGCCGGATTGTCATCACCACCAACGGCTCTCCTCAGGATCTCCTCATCTCCGTCAGCGATACGGGACCGGGCATTCCGACCCAAATGCGCAACCGTATTTTTGAGCCATTTTTCTCCACCAAGCCCGATGGCACCGGTTTGGGCCTCTCCCTCACCCAGGAAATTATCCAGGGACACGGTGGCGAGATCGAAGTTGAAGAAAATATGCCCAGTGGCACAACAATTCGGGTGCGTTTACCCGCCATGCCCCAGACCAGAGCAATCGCAGTTTAACCACTGGAAATCTATATTAGTTTTCCGATTACAGAAATCCATTTGCCTATCCTAAGAGACTCTCTCAGGCATAGAATTCATCTAGGAAACCAGGATAATCCCCTGTTAAAAAGCGGGTTTTTAGGTTTTCACCCTATTCAAGCAAAAGGCCTCCGAAAACTCCTCCAGCCCGTATTGACTCCTCAAACTGGGCCGCTATCATGAATGATGGATCTTATCCTCTCTGTAGGATAGCCAAGACTGGCGTGGTAGCTCTCAACCGAAGGGACGTAGCCAACCTCCTCAAGGGTGAGTCGTTATCACGCCTCTACTTTATCCAACTTAGGTCAGAAGCTTAAGCAATGACAGCTGACGGATCGCTGCTACCACTTTTAGCCGCTTGTCGTTGCCGCAGCCATAGATAGGTTGGGGAAGCAATACCTATGGATGAATAGGTACCAATGATGACCCCGGCAAAGAGTGCAATCGCAAAGTCGCGGATGATTCCACCACCAAAAACCCACAGAGCGCTGACAACCAAAAGGGTTGTAACACTGGTCAGCAGGGTTCGTGAAAGGGTTTGGCTTAAAGAGGTGTTGATCAGAGCCTTTAACTCACGACCTCGAAAGCGCACAAGGTTTTCCCGGATTCGGTCGTAGACAACAATCGTATCGTTCAAGCTATACCCCACCAATGCCAGGATTGCTGCGAT
>CAXGWX010000122.1:0-9891 GCA_964013445.1 uncultured Bdellovibrionales bacterium
CGTTTACGTGAGGTTTTGATCTATCAAATTTTTCTTTTGCCATGATGTTCTCCTAAAAATTAAATATGGCTATTGCCTCGTATTATGAACTGGCCCCTTGGCCACTCTTTTCGATTATTGTTTCAGAAATATTATTTGGCACAGGCTCATACTGTGCGAACTGCATAGTATAAGCGGCACGACCCTGCGTCGAAGAACGCAAGTCCGTCGCATAACCAAACATTTCAGAAAGCGGAATGAATGCGGTAACAACCTTAACGCCAGCACGCTCACCAAGCTCGCGAACTTTACCGCGACGTCTGTTGATGTCACCAACAACGTCACCCATAAAGTCTTCAGGTGTTGTGACTTCGACATCCATAACCGGCTCGAGCAACTGCGGACCAGCTTTTTTACAGCCATCCTGCACCGCCATTGAACCAGCAATCTTAAATGCCATCTCATTTGAGTCGACCTCGTGGAAAGAACCGTCATAGAGGGTCACACGCACATCAGTCATAGCGTAACCCGCCAAGATACCGCGCTCCAAGGCTTCACGCATACCGTCAAATGCTGGCTTAATGTATTCACGCGGAATCGAACCACCAACAATCTTATCAACGAAATCGAAACCTTCACCGGGCTCGGCTGGCTCAACCTCAACTTGGCAATGACCGTACTGACCACGACCACCTGTTTGACGGATAAATTTACCTTCACCTTTAACGTGCTTCGTAATGGTCTCACGATAAGCAACCTGCGGCTTACCAACATTCGCCTCAACCTTAAACTCACGCTTTAAGCGGTCAACAATAACTTCAAGGTGAAGCTCACCCATTCCTTTAATAATGGTCTGACCAGTTTCCTGATCGCTGGCCACTCGGAAACTAGGATCTTCAACGGCCAGCTTCTGCAAGGCCAATCCAAGCTTTTCTTCGGCGCCTTTGTTCTTCGGCTCGATAGCAATTTCAATAACCGGATCGGGGAAGTCCATGGACTCAAGCAATGCGGGTGCATTCTCTAAAGATAAGGAATCACCTGTTGTGCAGGTCTTCAAACCAACTGCAGCAACAATATCACCGGCGCGAACTTCTTTAAGCTCTTCACGCTTGTTGGCGTGCATCTGCACCAAACGACCAACGCGCTCTTTCTTGCCTTTGGTGACATTATAAATGGTGTCACCAGAGTTAATTTGGCCGGAATAGACACGCAAAAATGTCAATTGGCCAACAAAAGGGTCTGTCGCAATTTTAAATGCCAATGCGGCAAACGACTCATCATCGTCCGCTTTACGAAGAACAGTCTCACCTGTCTTTGGATCCTCACCTTCCATTGGTGGAACATCTAAAGGTGATGGCAGAAGATCTACAACCGCATCCAACAAGGGCTGCACACCAATATTCTTGAAAGCAGAGCCACAATATACAGGAACAATCTCAAAGGTCAGTGTTCCCTGACGAACAGCACTGATAATCTGCTCTTCTCCAGGCTCGTTGCCTTCAAGCACAGCCTCCATCAACTCATCATCGAAATTCGTTGCTGCATCAATGAGCTTCTCACGATACTCCGCTGCAACTTCAGCATAAGCTTCTGGAATATCAAGCTCATTAAAAGAAGCGCCCAACTCTTCGCCGGTCCACTTAAGAGCTTTCATCTTGACCAGGTCGATTACACCTTCGTGCTCTGCCCCTGCGCCAATCGGTAACTGCATAACAACCGGATTCGCACCTAAGCGGTCAACAATCATTGAAACACAGTTGTTAAAATCAGCCCCAATGCGGTCCATTTTGTTCACAAAACAGACACGTGGCACCTTATAGCGGTCAGCCTGGCGCCAAACCGTTTCACTCTGTGGCTCAACTCCGGCAACCCCGTCAAAGACACATACGGCACCATCAAGTACACGCAGCGAACGCTCTACTTCAATCGTAAAGTCAACGTGTCCAGGAGTATCAATGATATTAATTCGGTTCTTTTTCCAGAAGCAGGTGGTTGCAGCACTGGTAATGGTGATACCGCGTTCTTGCTCTTGCTCCATCCAATCCATCGTAGCGGCGCCGTCATGCACTTCACCAATTTTATGAGTTATCCCTGTATAAAAGAGGATACGCTCAGTGGTTGTGGTTTTACCAGCGTCAATATGAGCCATAATGCCAATATTACGCGTATTCTTTAAACTATACTGCCGTCCCATGATTCAAATCCTAATCACACTCAAACGTAAGCTGCCTCCAAGGAGCGCAGCCCATAGTTAAAAACCGGTTTTCCATCAAAACCGCTACAACAAATTTTCAAAGAGCAATGACTCAACCCGGACACAAGTTCCAGACCGAGCTTAAGTTATTCTATCCTCTGCTCTCCTACCAACGATAGTGGGCGAAAGCTTTATTTGCTTCAGCCATCTTATGGGTATCGTCTTTCTTCTTCACCGCGTCGCCACGATTTTGCGCCGCATCAAGAAATTCTCCGGCCAAACGTTCGGCCATGGTCTTTTCCGATCGCTTTCGCGAATAACCAACCAACCAGCGCATCGCCAAAGCGGTACGACGGTCCGCACGCACCTCAATAGGCACCTGATAGGTTGCACCACCTACACGGCGGCTCTTGACCTCAAGCACTGGCTTTACATTATCCAGAGCTTTTTTGAATAAACGCAATGGCTCTTCACCACCACGCTCACCCGCAATATCGAATGCATCGTAAAGAATCTTTTCGGCCACACTCTTCTTGCCTTGCAGCATAAGAATGTTCACAAACTTGGCTACCATGCGATCATTGTACTTAGGATCGGGTAACACTTTTCGTTTTGGTATTTCGCGACGGCGTGACATTGATTCTTTCCTCTTTGATTAACTTGGACGCTTGGTCCCGTACTTCGAACGACTCTGGCGACGACCATCGACACCTTGGGTATCCAACGTTCCACGAATTGTGTGATAACGCACACCAGGTAAATCCTTTACACGACCACCACGTAATAAAATAACGGAGTGCTCTTGTAGATTGTGACCAACACCTGGGATGTAGGTTGTTACCTCAAAGCCATTTGTTAAGCGCACACGCGCGACCTTACGCAGAGCAGAGTTAGGTTTCTTAGGGGTCGAAGTATAGACCCTTACACATACACCACGTCTTTGCGGACACTCTTGCAAAGCAGGCGTCTTTTTCTTTGCACGCATCTTTTTTCGGCCCTTACGAACCAACTGATTAATGGTGGGCATTGAAATTGCTCTCCGTTTCTTCCCGGCGGTTTCTCCATGAAATTCGCCAAATCGGCCGAAAATCGACCCTTTGCCGCATTGCGGCCTCTTACGAGTGGGCGCCTAATACAATTGAGATCAGGATCTTGTCAAGCACTTTAAATTCAGAAAGTTGAAAAAAAGATCCAATAATTTTCGTTCTAAAAAGAAGGCTTAGCAATCTTTGGCCTGGCTGATGTCCATGCTCTCCGGTCAAGCAATTATGCCTGCGACCAAAGCTTGACCTCGTCGCCAAGCGGGCTTAACCTAGGAGCTAGGAACAAAGGTGCCTGGCATGCAAAATTCTGCGAGTAACCACAAAAGGCCCCGTCATAGCGAGCTCTTACCCTTCCTCCTCGCCGCCGTTGTTCTGCACCTGGCACTTCTACCCTTACTGCCTGTTATCAGTGGTTTTTTTCCTGAGTCGACCTATGGGAACAGCACCCCCAACTACCAAGAAGTGCAACTGATCAGCGCCAATAGCATCAAGTCGAAAAAACACGTTGAAAAACAGAGGGTTAAGAAGGAAGTGCCCAGGCAAGAGCCAGAACCTCCCCTTAACGGTCAAGTTGTCGATCTACCACCGACCCTAAACCAGCAGGAAGCGGCTGAAGATGCACGATTTCTTGCCGAAAGCACCCACCGAACCCAACGGGAAACCCGCAGCCGTCACCAAAACAGCATGGCCAAGAATGCCAGTCACGAGCTCGCCCGACGGCAGGCCAGTAAACCCAATAAAAACAAAATGCATCAGTCTCCAAAACAGGGGGCTCCGGACGAAAAAGAGAAAAACAGAGTAAACTCAGAACCTTACCCTCAGTTGGCCCTGCCTAATCTGCGGCAGCGACAACGCATCCAGCTAAAATTGGACGACAGTTTAGGCGCTCTACGTAACCAAAGCTATTCCGACGCCATTAACGGCCAGGGTCAGCAGGCCATCATCAACCTGGGCCAAAAGCAGGGGCGCGGTCAAGCCAAAGAGGCCCAAGAGCAATCCCTAGAAAATATTGAACTTATTCCCCAAATAGGGGTTTTAGCCCAAATCACCGGGGCACCGATGAATGATCACTTGGATGAGGTTGAAGAGGGGGATGGTACCTTCTTGAACACTCGGGAATTTAAGTATGCATCCTTCTTCAATCGGCTCAAACGAGGGGTATCACAGCATTGGTCCCCATTTCCCGAATACCGGCGGCGGGATCCTACGGGCCATGTCTATGGTAAGAGAAATCGCATGACTGTCCTTAAGGTCACCTTGAACGCGGACGGCTCACTTAAAAAAGCCATGATATCCAAATCCAGCGGCTTAAAGTTTCTCGACAAAGAGGCCATCGCCGCTTTTGAACGGGCACAGCCCTTCCCCAATCCTCCCAGCGGCCTGCTTAATCAGGAAGGGCATATTCAATTTCCCTTCGGCTTCAACATTGATTTTTCCCGGCGACAAGGAATGCGCTTACCCTTTTAGATCGGCTTGCTGCGAAGAATGACCGGCAGGTCTTGTGTTTACTCTATATATTAAGGTAACTTGCGCGGCGCAATGGAAGCCCCAGCCCTGAATCAAGAAGACATAGAAAGCGCCAGCTTTCTGCAAATTGACACTCCGGACACCCCGCGAGGACTGGCCAAGCTCGGGCTTGATCCAATTCTTTGCCGGGAAATATCCAAAATGGCCATGCCCGTTGTCCTCGGTATGCTTACCCAAACAGCGATTAACATCCTGGATACAGTCATGGTCGGACAGCTGCCCAAAGAGCTGGCCAATCCGGGACAGGCAGCCATCGGCCTCTCTTTGCCTATCATGTGGTTGGTTGGCGGTTGCTTGAGTTCCCTTTGGGTTGGTACGCAAGCCATCACATCAAGGCGGGCAGGCGAAGGGCAAGATCAAGAAGCGGGCGCAACCTTAATCAATTCACTGCTGATTGCAGTCATCGGCAGCATCCTGGCAACCTTCATCGCCTTACTCATCGCTGAGCCTATCCTCTTTAAACTTTACGCCGACGCGGTTGTCGCCCAAACCGCTGTCGACTATATCAACTTACGCTTCTTAGGTATTGGTGCGATGGTTTGCACCTTTTCCTATAAGAGTTTCTTCGACGGTACTGGGCGAACCTATATGTTCATGGTCGCCGCTATTATAATGAATATATTAAATGTAGTACTTAATTACATTTTCATTTTTGGTAGCCCCGCACTTGGTCTCGAACAAATGGGAGCTCCCGGCGCAGCCATTGCCTCAGTCATTTCAGCCTATACCGGTTTATTTATTCTGATGGCCTGGAGCATGCAGAAAAGCTTGCGCCAGCGCTATAACTACTATTCCTTTAAACGAATTCAAAAAAATATCCTCAGCGAAATTTTGAGACTGTCTGTACCCAACGGTGTGGCGACAATTGTTGTTATGATTGGTTTCGAAGCATTCTACTGGGTTGTTGGGCGCGTCAACGATGCTTACGCTGTACCAGGCAACCCGGTCATCGCTACAGCCAATCAAGTTCTTGTCACCGTGGCCATGCTAACATTCATGACTGCTTTAGCTTTTGGCTCTGCCACCGCAGCCATGGTCGGACAAAGCCTTGGCGCTAAAAAGCCAAAGCTCGCCGAACTCTATGCGTGGAATGCGGTAAAGATAGGCGCTTATCTGGCATGGGCTTACGGCGTCGTTCTCTATATCTTTCCTGAAGAAATTCTTGGGCTGGTCAACAGTGATCCGCAAATTATTTCTATTGCGACCCCCACGCTACAAACCATGGCCCTCTTCCAGGGATTTATTGCAATGGCCGTTATCCTCGCACAAATGCTTTACGGGATTGGTCACGCGAAGTTCGTCATGTACGTCGAGCTTTGTCTGCACTTGCTGGTCATGAGTCCGGTTGCTTATCTCTTTGGTATCGTTTTTGACCTCGGCTTAAGTGGAATCTATATGGGGCCCGGTCTCTACGTCGGCATACTTCTAACCGCCACTTCGGTGAAGTTTCTCTCCGGCGATTGGAAAGAATTAAAGTTCTAAAAAGTTAAGGGTGTACACTACCGTGAATGACATCCGTAGGCTCCTGCAAGAGATAATAGGTGCCTAAACCTGCAGCCAATATCCCCATACCGACACCAACCTGGACTTGCCAGCGGCTGTACCATGCCACACTCTCAACCTTCTTCGGCTCTGCCACCGGTTTAAAATTCAAACGCTGGACTAAAGCCTTACCTCCTGCAACCTCACTGAGGGGCAGGTCCTCTTGCCACTGCCCAGACGACATTTGCAAAATCTGTATACGTTCAGAAACAATGCGGACAACAAAATCAAGTTCATAGCCCTGACCAAGCGCCAACAAAGGTTCCCGCACTTTATCCTTGTCCGCCAATATAAGTTCATCAACAGAGTGACCATCTAAATCTATCCCGGTCTTCTCGGGCAAACGAACGCTGATCGGCAAAACCGCCCCCCCTGCCATATCAAAACGTTGCCAATGGGCACGATAGCCATGCGCTTTAATCCGAAGGTAATGGGCACCAGATAAAATATTCTGCAGCAGGCAAGGCGTATTGCACAAAGGAAACCCATTCAAACTCACCTTGGCTCCCTCCGGTAGACTTTGGACATTCAAGGTGCCGTAGCCAGCAGAAACAAGTCCGGAACGAACCCGCTCAATATTCGCCAAAAATTCTGGTGCAAACTCAGCCTTGTCCAGGACCATCTTTGGCTGCAAAACCAGAGCTTTTCGCAACTCCAAATCCCGAAAGTCATCCCGTCCTTGTTGGTCATAGACTTCTGCAAGTCGAATATAGGTCTTTAGTAAAATCGTAAAGAGCGCAGGGTCTTCTGCAAAAGTCTCACAAACATTGCGAGCCCGCACATAATTTTCTTCCGCCGCCGAGAAGTCAAAATCTAAAAAGAAGCCTTCGGCCGCCTCCAAAATGTTCTGCACATCGAACAAACGCTGCTTCCGGGACTGCATCTCCGGAGTAATAACTAATTCGTTAATCTTTTCTGGCAGAACAAGTGTGAAACCATTGCCTCTTAATTCTTCTTGAATGGCCTGCGAAGATGCGACAGGAACCGCTTCCTCCGGCAAAAGCAGAATCCGTGTGTCACCCAAGGAAATTCCTGGAGAAAAAGCAACCAGCGCAAAGGCGAGAAGCCATGCACATTTCCCTTGTCCTGATCCGCTCGTTCTCACATCGATACCCTATATCAAAACTGCAGAGTTCGCACCTTAGTTACGCATTTTCGGGTGAAGCTTGCGTGCATTGCCGACACGCACTGTCATGCCTTGTGCGTCAAAATATTCAAGTAAGGGAATGGCCCATTTCCTCGAGATACCACCAGCCAACTCCTTAAAATCAGCTGCAGCCATCTCGTCCTTTTGCCGCAAGTAAGAAAGAACTCGCTCGCTCAAGAGGGAGAGACAATCAACATTATAGTAAAGACCACTCTTCACCTTAATCAACTTTTCCTTAGCCACCAGATAATCCACGGATGTGCGAAATTCTTTTACGGAAATTCCCGCCTCCGCAACAATCTCAGACTCTAAGGGAGGAGTGTTCTGAGCCTGCTCATAAATCTTAAGAATTTTTTCGAGCTGCGCTGTGGCCTGCGCACTGATTTCACTTCCTTCGCCCTTTAGGCGCCAGAAAGCACCATCACGTACGGCCCGCCCCGAAACATCTTCTGCTTTCAGCACTGCCTGCAATAACTCCTGCTCCGGCGTAGGTAAGCGGGCAACCCACTCAGCCTCCTTTAAACCTTGTGAGAGCGGCTCTTCTTGCAAATAGTTTTGTAGAATCGTGATGGCTTTTTCCAAAATGCTCTTTTGAACTTCACTCAAAATCCAGCGCTCCTGCCCATCGGGCCAGGGAGAAATAAGCCCTGCTTCTTTCTGTTTACTTAGAAACCCGGATAAATCTTCGACCTGCATGCGCTGCCGTAGTCGTGCACTGCTCACTCCTGATGCTCTCGATTGCCCTAAAAGAAGAAGAAGATTTTTTTCATCATCCCCCTGTGCCGCACAAAGTTCTGTCGCCCTGGTCAACGCCCCCTTGCCCCGCAAAGGAAGAGGGTCAATAACCCATCCGCCCGCAACCGTCGCTTGACCGGTTGAACCCGGTTTGCGCAAAACAAAACGTTGCCCTGCAAAGGCGACAATAGATTCACTTAAGCGCAGGAGTGCACCTCCAGAGTCTCCCGCCGCAAGAGATTTTGCCGAACACAAAACAAGCTCTGCTTCTAAACTTCCTGTTCCTAAATGGAGAGCAAAAGTCTGCTGGCTTAATTCATCAACCGTATCGAGGGCCTGCACAGAAACCACCAAGTGCCGTGTTGAGTCGTACTCCCCCGTTTTAAACAAATTCATGCCCCGCTTAAGGGAGTGCGCATCTTTACCACTAATATTAATCGCCGAGCGCATGTTTGCGTAGACCTCATCAAGAGATTGTCCTACGTTTTGCAATCCCCGAACTTTCAGTTCCTCAACAAATCGACCTCCCGCACCAAACCCGGCCAGCCGATCACCATTTTTCAATATTCCTCGTAAGGGAGTGCCGGTCACTACCGTTCCGTGTCCTTCACGCAGAAAAGCGCGGTCAATGGGCATAAGAAAAGGTCTCTGAGATTTTTCCTTTGCTGCGCCGCAAAGCTGAATCACTTCGGCCTTCAGCTCGTTTAATCCCAGACCCGTTTCACTCGATGTTTTAATTGTCCTCACACCGGAGAAACCTTTTTCCGTCAACACACTCTGCACATCATCTTCAACCAAGAGGTAAAGCTCTTCATCAACCAAGTCTGCTTTGGTCACGGCAACGACAATGTTTTGCACATCGAGAAGGCGTAAAATATCTAAGTGCTCCCGGGTCTGGGGCATCACACCATCGTCTGCCGCCACCACCACCATCGCCACGTCCATGCCCGCCGCACCAGCCACCATAGTACGCACCAACTTCTCGTGTCCGGGAACATCAACGATACTCGCTTCCAAAGATTCGCTGAGTTTCCACGGTGCAAAGCCAAGCTCGATGGTAATACCTCGACGCTTTTCCTCGCTGAGCCTGTCTGTTTCGACTCCCGTTAAAGATTTAACAAGGGTGGTCTTACCGTGATCAATATGTCCGGCTGTGCCAATTACAACTCTTCGCATCATGCATCCAGAGCCGTCTTCAAGCCGGCAACAAAAAGGTCATCATTTTCTTTCGACACGGTTCGAGGATGAAACAACACCCTGTCTTCCCGGATATGACCAACGATGGCAGGCTCGCCGGTGCGCAAGGTTTCAAGAAATTCTTCAGGTCCTGCAACATCAATCGCCAAGGCGACCCCCGGCAACTCCTCGCCAGGCAAGGAACCACCACCTACCGCATCGGGGGTATCAACAAGCTCCCCTCGGCCAAGCTGGTCTCGCCAATAGGCTGCACGGGCCCGTAACTCTTCCGGGGATTGCAGCATCATTTGCCAAATGGGTATCTTCGTCTTCGCTTCGCCGCGCGCATAGAGATCAAGTGTCGCGCAGACACCGGCCAACTGCACTTTGTCGCAGCGCAACGCTCTAGCCAAAGGATGTTTTTTCAGCTTATCAATAACAGCACTCTTACCAACAATGACTCCGGCTTGCGGTCCCCCCAAAAGTTTGTCCGCAGAAAAACAAACCGCATCAAAACCTTCCTTCAATGCCTGTTCAACCGTATCTTC
>CAXGWX010000123.1:0-9857 GCA_964013445.1 uncultured Bdellovibrionales bacterium
CTTTAGCGGCAAGCGCTCCCGGGGCCAGAGTAAGGCCACCCCCAGGATGCGACCCGGCGCCCCCCAAGAACAGTCCATCTACAGGAGTTTGATAACGAGAGCAATGAATTGTCGGCCTGAAACTCCAGAATTGGTCCAAAGCCGGTTCCGCATGCATCAAATGACCACCCTTTATGCCATAAGCTCGCTCTATGTCTTCTGGGGTAAAAAGCTGCTCTGCCTGGACTTGCTCCGTGAAATTCGGCGCATATTCTGTGATCCTCGACTTCACCCGTGCAACGAGATCTCTGCGAGTCTCCGTGCTCCAACCACCACGAATCTCCTGACCAGCGCCATGGGCCCAAACCATCACAACTTCTTTGCCATCTGGCGCTAATCCACTATCCACACGGGAAGGGATAGCTCCCTCTAAGACAATGCGCTCCGGCAATGTTTTATACTTTGGTGCATCGAAACTTTTTTCTATGGTCTCCAGGTCTTCCGCCACACAAAACCGTTCCGCAGCTTTATCCGAACCCGAGAACCTTAATTCTCCATCAAGCGCAAAACATACAACAGAGACAACTCCTCTGCTTCGAACATGACCGATGCCTTCCCGCATACGATAAGGGGCATGACCCGGTTCGAGCAAATCGATGACTGTTGTCTTCGGATCGAGTGTGCTTAAAACTTTTGTTGTCGCAACAATCTCTCCATCACTGGTCCGCACACCCGAAACTTTACCGGCTTCAAGTAATATCCGCTCCGTGACACAGGACCTCTTCACCGCTACGCCCGACTCTAAACATTTCGCTTCGAGGGCCTTTACCAACTTACGTGGTGAACTTGCCAGTTCCTTATTGGCTGCCGCTTCCCCCAAGAGCAAAAGAGAACTTGTACTCGGCGCCCATGGCCCAACATAGGAACCAAAAAGAGCAGGCAAGGCTATGCCGGCCTGCAAGCTCGGAGTATCAAACCAGTCACCAAGGAAGTCCCGCAAACACATCGGCAAGGTTCTTAAAACCGCAAACATATCATCGTGCGCCATTCGCCGCAGCGAAACAGCTGTAGAAAAGAGTGACCAAAGATCTGAAGCCCCCGCATCCTCTCCAAAAGATGGTGGAACATCATTTAGAATAGGTTCCAGAAAACCTTTCTGGCGCGCCAGGAAATCCCTATAGCGACCATAATGAGCCGCATCACTTTTACTCATCAGGGCTATGGATTCTTGAGTCTTTTGGAGGTCCGCAGAAAAGGCTATAACACTGTCCTGCTGCGGACAAAGAAGGGTTCGAGCATCATCGCGCAAGCCAACTTCTCCCGAAAGACCCAAGCGGTCTAAAACAGCAGGGCGCACCCAACCTCGGTCAGGTAAAAGGCCAGGGGCGATAAAATTATCCGCAAATTCGACTGGAGCAGCCAAACCACCAAGCTCGGCATTCTTTTCGATAACCAAAGTCTTTAAGCCCGCACTCCGCAGCGACAAAGCTGCACTTAGCCCATTAAGACCACCGCCAAGGACGACCGCATCATAACGCTCCATTTTAAACGGCCCCCTCTTCTAACATCGTGCGGGCAGCAAGCTGTCCCGGTGCTCCCATAAGTCCGCCGCCTGGATGAGCACCAGAGCCACAGAGCCACAAATTTTTAATCGGAGTACGATAACGCGCCCACTTACTCGTCGGCCTCATAAAAAGAAGTTGTTCCAGACTCAACTCCCCATGAAAGATATTGCCCTTGGTCAAACCGAAGGTTTGCTCTAAATCCCAAGGCGTAAGCACTTGCTTGTGTAAAATGATATCCTTCAAATTAGGAACATATTCACTGATGGTATCAATAACCGCATCACCAAATGCGTCACGTTTATTCGGCCAGAAGTCTGGCCCTTCTGTGATGTCATAAGGCGCATACTGAACGAAACAGGACATCACATGTTTGCCTGGAGGCGCCACAGTCGGATCGCTTAAGGAAGGAATGACAATATTGATATAGGGGCGCTTTGAGAAATCCCCATATTTCGCATCGTCGTAAGCCTTCTCCAGGTACTCAATACTTGGAGCAATAGCGATATCACCACGAATATGGGGCCCATCACCAGGACGACAAGCAAACTCCGGAACCGCATCCAGCGCCAGATTCACTTTCCCCGATGAGCCGCGCATTCGGTACCGCTTAATCTCTCCGACAAAATCCCCGGGCAAATGCTTTTCACCCACCATCTTCAGGAAAGTTCGGTGTGGATCTAAACCGGAAGCGACAACCTTCGCATGATACTCATCACCATTCTCAAGCACCACGCCACTGGCCACACCATCCTTCTGTAAGACAGCTTCGACAGAGGCTTCTGTCTTAATCTCTGCCCCATAAGACATAGCCGCCCTGGCACAAGCCATCGAAACCTCACCGGTTCCACCTCGGGCAAAGCCCCAGGACCGAAAAGCTCCATCAATCTCACCCATATAGTGATGCAATAAAACATACGCCGTACCTGGAGAGCGGACTCCCAGCATTGTTCCAATAATTCCGCTGACACTCATGGGGGCTTTCAAAACATCGGACTCAAACCATTCATCGAGAAAATCCGTTGCGCTCATGGTCAGAAGTTTCATTTTTAAGCTCAGACCGTCTTCTCCTAGATCCGCAAAACGCTTACCTAAACCAAAGATCTGTCGCAATTCGCTGGGTTTCAAAGAACGGATGTCCGGCGCAGGCTCATCGATAATCGGCTTTACAAAACGAGACATCTCCACCATGGACTTGCCAAAATAGGGGTAGACCTCCGCATCCTTAGCGCTAAAACGAGCAATCTCCCGCCTGGTTCGTGCCGCATCCCCCCAGCGCGCCAAGGAATCTCCGTTCGGCAGAGGTAAAAACGAGCACTCCAGGGGCAAAACATCTAAACCGTGCTTCGGCAGTTCTAAATCTCTAATAATTGTTGGCCGTAATAGACTGACAACATAGGAGCATACAGAAAAAGTAAAACCCGGAAAAACCTCTTCGCTAACCGCCGCTCCACCAAGAACATGACGGCGCTCCAGCACCAACACCTTGCGCCCTGCTTTCGCCAAATAAGCGGCACAAATCAAACCGTTATGGCCACCACCAACAATAATTGCGTCGTATTCGTTCGTTTTCATCAGCTTCTCTTCCTTGGTGGGTCAAAAAATGGTGTCTTAACGATGCGGGCAGGCAGTCTGCGACGCTGAAACTCAACGGTGTGCTCAATTTCAATAACATTACCCAAATGGGCTTCGGATTTATGAATCTGTCCTATAGCAAGATTCTTCTTTAAAATTGGTGCCCAGGATCCACTGGTTGCCTGACCAATATGCACCCCGTCCCGGTAAAGCGGGATTCCACCGCGCCACGGTGAGGAGCAGATCTGCGGCGGCAAACCATATTCGGCATAAAGGGCTTCTAAGGCGTCCCAGTCGATATCCAAACCAACCATCGCCCACTTGGAACCTTCCGCTTTTTCTTTAAGGAGTGCCTCTTGCCCCATAAACGGGTCACGATTGAGTTGCACACACCAGTCCAAGCCAATTTCGAAAGGTGAACTTTTTTGCGCCTCCACCAAGCATGTTCTGGCTGAGCGATAATCCACACCGAGGAGAATAAATCCTGCTTCGATACGGGTCACATCCATCGCATCTAAACCTGCTGGTTCTAACCCGTGCTGCTTGCCCTCACTAAGCAGGGCATCCCAAAGAGTAAGGGCATGGGAGTTTTCCACCCAGATTTCATAACCCAAGTCCCCTGTATAGCCGGTTCGCGATAGACGAATTGGCACCCCGGCATAACTTGCATCCCGCACACCGAAAAACTTCAGTTCATCAATATCGAAAGACAAAGCATCGCGTAGCACCTCACGACTCTTCGGGCCCTGTAGAGAAAGTGCGCCGATGGTATCGGTTAAATCTTTGACCTCGACAGCAAAGCCCTGCGCCAAAGATGCAAACCATGCAAAGGATGGGTCCGCTGATGTAACCCGAAAATGACCTTCGCTTAAATGTGCAATCGTGCCATCATCAAGGACTTTTCCATCCGCATCACACCAGCAGCAATAGGTCATGCGCCCTGGTTTTAATTTCGAAATATTCTTAACGGTCGCAAAGGACAAAAACTTCGCCGCATCTGCGCCAACAACGTCATATTTGAACAAAGGGGTTACATCGATAAGTCCCGCACCGTAACGAAAGGCCAAATATTCCTGCTCATGGCAAGTATCATAGGAAGAAACTGCGTGATAGCCGGCCCAATCTTTCCAGCGGTGGCTTTCACACAGAGCGGCGGTTCGAGCGTAAAAGGGTGTTGGCAGAGGCATTGATTCAAACCTTTGGCAAAATAGCTTTGTTTTCTGGGGACGATAGCTCTTTACGGCAGCCAACCCTGCAGGTCAATTGCTTTTCATGCGAAGTGTGCCATTTTTGATCACCGCTTTTCCATGCTGATTAACAACTTCAAAACGATGGGTTAGTGGTTTTTCTTCACTAACCCTTAGGCCTTTGCAGGTAAGCGCATCGCCCAGATAAACGGGACGGGAGAACTGGGCATAGAGTTCATGGAGATTTCCTGGCTGATTGTTGCCGAAATGCTTTAAAAGACTTCTCTGGGCAAAACTCAAAGTACACATACCGTGCAGGATTCGCCCGTCCAGCCCCACCATTTTGGCAAAATTTTCATCCAAATGTATCGGATTATAGTCACCTGAAGCTTCCGCATAGGTTTGGGTCTGATCAGCAGGCACCACCCACTCCTCCACATTTTCAGCCGCAGACATATCAACAACAACCTTCGCCCCACCACGGTCAATTTTGCTTGGTTTAGGGTGTCTAAAAAACAGTGAGGTCGTCACTTTTGCCAGTGGCTCACCTGATTGAGTGACCACATTTGCATCCAGCTCGAGCAAATTGCCGCTGCCCTTATCCTCAATGGATGTAAGCATCGGCTCAATATCAACCACATCCCCTTGTCGCGCCACACTATGCCAAACCACACGCTCCTCCGCATGCAGCATTCTTCCTATATCTCCTGCCTCACTGAGAACATCCGGATCCTGGAGTATCTGCAATATTCCCTGCAGAGATTCTGTTGCCAAGAGCATCGGCGGAACCCAAAGTTCCCCCGAAAAATAAACTTCGTTTTGGTCTACAACTGCCCGGGCAAAACGCTGGCATTTATCTGCATCGAGGTTTACAGAGTAGATATCATAAGCCTTTGAAATATCTCTTTTTGCCATAACGTCAATTCCTACCTTATTTTATCATAAACTTTACGAAAATGGCTTTTGGAAGTCCGCCTTATTTCGTTTTATAGTGCGGGCATGCCACTTTGGTTACTCATACTCATCACTTTGAGCACACCACAAATAGCCCTTGCCGCCCCATCTAGCCCCCCGTTAACACTAAAAGACCTGTACAGCAATCCAAAGGTCCACAATCTAAGTGTGGAGCCTTTGATACGCATCGGTATTGTCGAACGTAAACCAAGACTCCGGCTGCAAAGCAACTCACCCCTTGTTATTCGCTATCGCGCCAACGGTGTGGAAAAGGAGTCACATATTCCGGCCCAGACGAGCATTAGCATGACAGCACAAACAACCCAGCCAAAAAACCTCCAATACAATGTTCTTTTGGCAACATTCCCAGAAGAAGCCATCGGAAAAGTGCAAGCTGCGCTCAACCTCTGGCAGAAACGTGGTTTTAGCAACGTAAAGGAATATTACAGCGGAGTGGCTTTTGACTCATTCCCTACAGGGCTGGATCAACGCATGCGGCACCTGATTCTACCAACGACCTCCAAGGCCGAAGCGAAAAATCTCCAATTGCGCTTAAGAAAAAAGTACCAAGCGAAAACATCCATAGCCCCTGTGCTGAAAAACTTAGCGATGGGGAATATTTTTATCGCCAGCCAAAATGGTTTCGCAGCGACAGCTCAAGAACTCGCAGAGATATATGCCTTAAATGGATCCGAACCTATTGAGATTTTTAACATCGAATACGGGCGAGGGTATGCATGGCATGGATTTGAAAATCGCACCTACCAGGGCAAAATCATTGTATCCGTCGCCCAAAACAATACGCTCAATGCGACCAACCTTCTCTCTATCGAATCCCTGCTACAAGGGATTTTACCTGCAGAAATGTACCCCAAAGCCCATTCGGAAGCCCTTAAGGCCCAAGCGATTGCGGCCCGCTCACATATTATGGCAGCTCTTGGGCATAAACATGAACTTGACCCTTGGGATATTTGCGCGCAACAACATTGCCAGGTCTTCAGTGGCATGGGGGTGGCCAACCTAAAATCCAATGGTGCTATTGCTCAAACAAGAGGCCTTTACCTCTATCACCAGGGACGCATCCTCAATGCTCTTTACTCCTCAACCTGCGGTGGTTACAGCGAAGCTGCTCAGGCGGTATGGCCCGGCATCGCCGAGGCAGTTTTACACAAAGCTCAAGCCGATTATCCAATCGCCTCTACCTTTGCATCTCAAGAGCTTAAATCTGGCCTCAGCGAATCGGAAGTAAAAGCTTGGGTCAGCAACCCTGCCCTGTCCTATTGTGCTCGTTCAAAATACAGCCAAGCCGAGAAACTACGCTGGAAAAAACACTTCAGCGCAAAAGAATTAAACCAGCTATTTGCAAATTCAAGGAATCGACTGGGCAAGATTCTTGCGGTGCAGGTGCGCGAAAGAGGTCCAGGAGGCCGCGTCTCTTCCCTTGAGATTCAGGGCACCAACGCAAGCCAACACATTGACGATTCTCTGCAGATCCGAAAACGCTTTAACAACCTCCCCTCAACCGCATTCTACTTGCAAAGCACCTATAACAAGAAAAAAGAGATAGAATCCCTGGAGTTTATAGGAGCAGGCTGGGGACATGGGGTTGGTCTTTGCCAATTGGGTGCTATCGGTCGCGCAGAAAGCGGCCAAAGCTACCAAGAAATCCTCAAGCATTATTTTCGAGGTGCTGCAATTCGAAGATTTTACTGAGCAACCGACGGCACGATCGGCACAGAAGCCCGCGAGCGTAAAAACTCAAGATCTTTAGTCTATTACATGGTAGGCGGAGCCCATGAGCGAAGAAAGAATCACCCCATTTTTTATTGGTATTGCCGGCGGTACCGGTTCCGGTAAAAGTACGGTCGCTCAGAAAATAGCCGAAGGATTACCCGAACATGCGGTCGGTGTCATCGACCACGATGCCTATTATAGAGAGCAAAAGGACCTATCTTTTGAAGAACGGCAGCTCGTTAATTATGACCACCCTGATTCGCTCGAAACCGAGCTTTTAGCCAGGCATCTCAAAACGCTCCACGCCGGAGAGGCTGTCGATATACCAATCTATGATTTTGTGAATCATGCCCGAAAAGTTGAGACACGGACGATAGAGCCAAAACCTATTATTATAGTCGAAGGCATTCTCGTCTTCGTCGAGAAAGCCATTCGTGAAAGCCTTGACGTTAAAATTTTCGTCGACACCGCCTCAGACATCCGAGTCATGCGGCGCATTCGACGTGACATGGAAAGTAGAGGCCGGACATTTCAGCAAGTCCGAGAGCAATACTACAAGACCGTACGCCCAATGCACATGCAATTTGTAGAACCGAGCAAAGCCTATTCGGACCTAATTATCCCCGAAGGTGGCAACAACGAAGTCGCTCTGGATATTGTTCTCGGCAAATTATTACACGTATTACGTTAACTCTCTTCTTGTTGGCCAATCACACCCCGCACATCAAGTCCGGAAGTAATAAAATAAGGCAGAGCAAGAAGGACATTCGCCAACAAAGTCAGAGGGTAGTAAACAAGAACAAAAGCTGCTGCTGCGGTCTGCTCCACACCAAAAATACTTAGACCCAAAATAATTGCCCCTTGAAAAGTTCCAAGAAATCCAGGTCCCGCCGGAATCATGATGCCAATAACCAATACGCAGACGACTAAAAGGCTTGCTACCAGAGGCAACTCAAAGCCAAAAGCCTCAGTCAGAGCAAACACACTTACCCCATTTAAAAGCCAGTAGGCTGCGGTCCAAAAAAGATAAAAACTCAATGTCCCAATATCAGGCAACAAACGTAACCCCTTAACGAACTTAGTCCCTAAGTCGACAATTTTTTCGGCAAAGCTCTTATGCACTCTCCCTAAGGTCGCTCGAATCAAATTCATCAGTTTTTCTTCAGCAACAAAGGCAGCAACAAGGAAAAGAAAAACTCCAAGGAACAGAGCGAAGGCTAGATAGGCCGCCGTCGTGAGTCCTCCTGGTAGACTATAAGACGTGAGCAGCAAATTAGTCACAGCAAAGAACATCAAAGTAACAAACAAACCGTCGAAGGCTCGCTCCAAAGCAATTGTTGCCATAACACTACTAAACGAAGCTCCCTTTTCTTTCTTAAGTAAATAGGGCCGGGAAAACTCCCCAAGACGTAGGGGCAACAACATCACAAGAAGAAAACCCAATCCACCTATCCGATACAAATCTCTTCGACCTATTTCAACGAAGGGGCGCAGAAGAAGGTGCCAACGCTGAATCTTTATAATGTTAATCAGCACAACCAACGCGAAAGAGAGAAAAGTAAGCTGGTGATTCGCGGTGCGCATCTGGTCCAGCGCCTCGGCCCATTTAATGTCCTTAAAGGCAAACCAAAGTAAAACCGCGCTTATGAGACACGCAAAAACGAACCGGATCCATTTTTTCATTCCCCACCTCCGACGGAGAGGATCTCTTCTGCCGACATGTCAGCAACAATACTCCTCGGATTATCCACGAGCCCCCTTGTCAAAACATCCTGCCCCCAATTCTTCTCGACAAGGCTCATTGCCTCATGCAACCAATCTTTGGCCTGGTCCGGAGAATGCAGATCGGTAGCAAAAACATGACCCAGATCCGCATCCATATAAGCTTTGGCTTTATCCAAGGCCTTTGTACCATAGAGCCCAACAAAGGAACCAATATCCAGCTGCAAGCGCACCCCCTGACGCACCAACTCAGCCGCATCCTCGACGCTCAAATACTTGTAACGCTCCGGGTGCGCCAAAAGCAATTTAAACCCCTTGACTCTGATACGAAAAAGAATTTCGAAAACATTGGTAATCCGCATCCATGGGAGTTCTACCAAGAGCCACCTGCTCTCCCCTCCAACTGAAACCACCCCACTCTTCTCTATTCGCTCAAAGAGTTCAAAAGTCACATGATGCTCTGAATTCGGCAGGAGTTCTAATTCGATACCTTCGGCTCTAAAAGCTTCGCCCAATTCCTCCCGTACCCGGGTTGCGGTAGCTGGAGACACATCGCCACCGGGGCCAACCCCTAAATGGGGAGAGGCTGCAATCGACCGAAAGCCCAATTCCGAAAGGATATGGCCCATTTGCAGCGAACTTTCCATATCTGCTGAGCCATCATCCACCCCTGGGAGAATATGGTTATGCAGGTCGATCATGGCCCCTCTATGCCATAAGCCTCTGGTCTTGTCAGGTCATAATCTGGCCAATATTTATACTATTGACCCCAAGGAGCCCTTAGGCTTAATGAAAATTTATGGCTGAACAAATTCATATCGGTGATAACAATTTGACCCTGGATAAGGTTGTTGCTGTTGCGGCGGGACAAAAAGTTGCACTCTCGACAGATGCGAAGGAACGAATTGCGGCTGCACGAGAGTTGGTCGAAACAAAGCTCACCGGGGGGCAACCTGTTTATGGAGTGACTACAGGCTTTGGCGCTTTGGCCGAAACGAATATCCCCCACGAGCAACTCTGTGCCCTGCAGGAGAACCTCATCTTATCCCATGCGGCAGGTGTCGGTAATCCTCTCTCACGAAAAGAAACCCGCGCAATGCTGGCATTGCGAGCCCAAACGCTTGCGACCGGTCGCTCCGGCGCA
>CAXGWX010000124.1:0-9822 GCA_964013445.1 uncultured Bdellovibrionales bacterium
TATGATACGGGAAAAAAGTGGATTAGGCAAGCTCAAGAATATCATCCTAAAATCTTAACATATTAATATTATATGATAATTTTAATGGCTTGGGATAAGGGGAGTGCTTTGAGTGGGCCCTGAGCGTAACGAAAGTTCTCCAATCAGGGGGATAAAGCAAAGCCAACCCGCATATTTAATACAGCTCTATTTTAAGATGAGTTGTTGTTCTGCACTTAGATAAGTCTGTGATGTGGGTCACATCAAAAAATCAAAACCTCCCTTATAAATAGAAGTCGGAGGGTTACCACGAAACGGCAAACCGGCTGCGAAGTCGGGACGCAAAGCCACGGAGATCATGGATCTGGCCGGGCTGTCGAAAGGAATAAAGATGTTAGAGGAGGAAGCAAAGGCCGAAAACGAGCCACTAAGAGCATATCCCAGCAAGCTTACGTTAGAAAAGCTCGACCGGGCCACCCAACATGCGATGGACCTTCTTGATAAGTTTAAAAGCGAGTGTTGCCATTTGCGGGCGGCACGGATTAGCCCCCGCCTGGAGCAACATCACCGTTACGATGCCCTGGCGGAGAAACTCAATCGCTCCTATGAGGAGTTAGGTACCCTTGTCGAAGCCCTGACTGGTAATCAGAAAACGAGAAAATAGTTTGATGCGCGATGAGGCCTTGCTTTAGTCCAATTCTCCGCTTTAAGATTGATTTCTGAATGCGATGTGGTTGCTTTTGACAATGACACTTATGGCAGGAGAGCAGTGGGGTGCGCAGCGGCAGGCCATGGTGGATTTGATTGCGGCCCGGGGCGTTCAAGATGCGCGTGTGCTCGATGCGATGAGGGAGTTTCCCCGTCACGAACTTGTCCCCAAAGTCTATCGTGCTTATGCCTACGATGATCGGGCTTTGCCTATCGGTTATGAGCAAACTATTTCTCAGCCTTATATTGTTGCCTTTATGAGCGAAGCGGTGGCGATTAAAAAAGGCGACAAAGTTTTGGAGATTGGTACAGGCTCGGGCTACCAGGCGGCGATTTTGGCCAAGATGGGGGCAAAGGTTTTTAGTATTGAAATTGTTTCCGAGCTTGGGCAACGAGCAAAAAAAGATCTCCAGCGCTTGGGTGTAAAAAATGTAGAGGTACGCATCGGTGATGGCTATAAGGGCTGGCCTAAAGAAGCGCCTTTTGCGGCGATAGTGGTGACGGCGGCACCAACGAAGGTGCCTAAGCCCTTGCTCGACCAATTGGCACCAGAGGGGCGCTTGATTATTCCGGTAGGAGAAAAAGGCCAGCAGTGGTTGCAGATTTATCGGCGTCACAAGGATGGTTTTCATATGGAAAAGGTTTTCCCGGTGGCCTTTGTGCCTATGACGGGAAAGGCTGATAAGCTTTAAGCATAGGAAAGAATCGTTTTGAATTCATAAATCGCTATGCAAGGATGCGGTGATGAAAAAACCCGCCCGGGAAAAATTAGAAGGCAATAAGGATTTGCCTAAGATCAAACCGGCGCCTACCATCTGGGGCGGCGGCAAAATGGTGATTGCTCATCCTGAAGAATTTGATGCACTACTAAAAACGGTGAAAAAAGGACGACTCATTACTTTGGATGAGGTGCGTGCCTTGATGGCTGCCAAGCATGGGGCGGATATTTGTTGCCCGATGACTGCTGGACTCTTTATTAATATTGTGGCTGCCGCTGCGGAAGAAGACAGAGAGCAGGGCAAAAAACGAATCACACCCTATTGGCGCTGCTTGAAAAAGAATGGTGAGTTGAATGCAAAATTCCCCGGTGGCATCGAATGCCATCAGGATATGTTAGAGTCTGAAGGTCATAAGGTTTTACAAAAAGGGAAGAAGTTTTTCGTCGAAGATTTTGCCAAGAAGCTGGTCCTAAAGCCTTAGCGAGCTTATTCATCTTGTGTTTGGATGGGGGGCTTTTCTTTACTGGTGCTCATTCTAAGAGTGGTATAAGTTACATCCTCGGGAGAAGAACCTTATGTCAGAGCTAGATTCATCCAATAAAGTTGTTAATATTGATCCGCAGACAGTTGTGCGTCTTTTCCATCAGCTCTACTACAATTCAGCTGAGCAAACCTGGTTCAACACCACTTGGATGGGTTTTCCACTGCTCAAGTGTCCTCTCGATCTCTGGATTTATCAGGAAATGATTGTTGAGATTCAACCCGACATTATTGTTGAAACAGGCACGCATAAGGGAGGCTCCGCACTCTACTTGGCCTTTCTGATGGATCTTCTTGGTAATAATGGTCAGGTGCTGAGCATTGATATTGAATCATGGCCCGAATTGCCTAGTCATCCCCTGATAACTTACCTGAATGGTTCGTCGACTGAGGAAACAATTGTAAGCCAGGTCAGAGAGGCGATTGCAGACAAAAAGAAAGTGATGGTGATTCTGGATTCAGATCATAGTTGTGACCACGTGTTCAAAGAGATGGAGATTTATGGGGCTATGGTTAGTTCCGGATCTTATATGATTGTTGAAGATTCTAATGTTAATGGTCACCCGGTGAAGCCAGAACATGGGCCGGGGCCTATGGAAGCCATTAATCTCTATTTGCAAAAGCATAGTGACTTTGAAATAGACCATTCCCGTGAGAAATTCTTTATGACCCAAAACCCCAATGGTTTTTTACGCAAGAAATAGCTCACATACCTTTAGAGCCCCTGCAAAAGAAGAAAACAAAGAAAGAGAAAGCCAGCATTGTTTTTGTCCAGGGGCCGCTGATTGCTTTTAGAGGGGATGACTTTAAAGAGGCCGCCCCTATTCGATGGCAAAGGTGATGTGCACCGAGGCTTTGACTTCTATGCTGCCGGCAGCAAAAGTGCTACCGCTGCCTCCACTTCCGCCACCACTTTGAGGGCTGCGCATAAAAGATACATTGGCCATCGATTCCAGTCGCTTGTAATGGGATGTGGGGTTTTCGGAGAGGGTAAGGACCGGCCCAAGTTTTTCGTCCAGTTGCTTGAGTAAAGCGCGTGCTTTATCGCGTCCAGCCACAACAGCCTTAAGCCGCGTCTCTGCTTTGAGTTCCTCAAGATTGGAAACGGAGAGGCTATAATTTACGTTGATGTCCGTATTTTTGACCAGGGCGCTTAGAAATTGGTCGAACTTCTTTAAGTTTTTCTGCTTTAAGGTGACTTGCCGTGTTAATTCAAAGTGCTTGAATTTGCCCCGGTTGCCGTATTTTTCATGATGATATTCTTTGGTGATGTCCAGACGGCCGGTTTGAATGTCTTTGTCTTTTATTTTGAACTTCTTTGCCATTTTAATAATGGCCTTAATCTGTTTGTCATTGGCGCCTTTGGCCTGACTCAAGTTTTGATGCATGGTGGTGGCGCTTATCTGCCAAAGGATAATATCTGGCGCCACATGTGTTGTGGCACGACCCGTAACCGTAATACTCCGCTCTTGAATGTTGTGTGAGTCATGGTGCTTGGCAGAATAAAGACTGGTGCTGAGCAGAAATGTTGTTGTGAATATTGTGAAAAATAGATTGATTCGTCTCATGCTTCCTCCTAAGACCTTTCGGCTCTCTGATGATTCCCCTTTTTCGTTCAATAAAGAGCAATGGCAGATGAACAGGATATTTATTGGGCTCCGTTTATATCATCAACAGTTACGGGGTCGGCAAGATCAGGGTCATCCCAGAGAACGCTTTCGTAGAGGCAATCGGCGTTGCCTGTTTCAGTATTCTGATAGGGATTTGCTTCACAGTCACAGAATTCGACACCACAACGATTGTATTGATAAGGCAAGGCGTCACGGTTCGCCCACTTTGAATAGCACAGAGAGCTGAGACCGCCGAGGTCTAAGTCGAGCTTGGTGAAGCCTGAGCATTCGATCAATTGATTGAGCTTGCATTTATTTGCCATGAGCAGCATGCGAGCAAGAAAATCATCCCATTGATAGGTGCCTTCGGCGATTACGAATTCAGGGGCGGACCAATGTTTATCATCAAGTTGTACCGTCTCGACATCGTCAGGAATAACGCTTGGGTCTTGGTCGACGCAATTGAGATATTGTAAGTCGCTTAAAGGTAAGGTGATTTGGTCGTCGTGGTTTAAGTCGCTGCCATCCAGGTTTTGGCAGCTTTCCAGCATTTCGATGTAGTTAGGTGTCTCAGCGATCACTTTAAGATCGTAGGTGGTTTCGTCTTCGCCGTTATCATTGACTGCGAGCACTTCGCCCATCAGCATACAAGATTGACCTTCTTTTGAAATGTCTGCAAGGTCGACTTTGGTGCGAACCAGATCACCGACTGCAATTTCGACCTCTTGTGTGCTTATCTCATTGTTTTCCACCACGTGAACAGAATTGCGGTCCTGACAGTTGGGCTCGGTCATCGGGGCTCCACACCAGCCCCAGCCGACAAATTCTGCTTTGACGATGACTTGCGGCTCGGTTTCTCCTTCGACCTGGCTAATTTCAATGGCACTAAGGCTATCAGGGGTGTTTTCTATGCTTGTGAGATAGCTTAAAACCTGCAGAACTTGTTTAAGTCGTGGATTGTCTTCTGTTGCCGTTTGATTACTGGTTTCTGATTCCATCAGGCTCTTCGCCATATCGAAATCAAGACCGGAGTAAGCCATCAAGCGCAAATAGAAGTAGGGGGCCTCATAATAGCTTGATGATGCCAACTGGTTTTCCTCTGCACCGGCGAGGTGAATTTCAAAAAGCAGGCCAGCTAAATCCGCCTCCGTGAAACCCATATCCTGGTAAAGACATGGGACATTGGTGCGTAGCGCCTCAAAAGTAGATGAGATGTGGCTCGCCTCGATGCCTTCGGCGGCGACCTCGCTCCCAAAATAAGATTTATCAAAGGACCACCAAGAAGATGTATCTTCTGGCATGGAAAAGGCGGGGCAGCCCGCGCAGGCTTGAGAAATGGGTGTGCATTTGTTTTCAAGTTCTCCATCTAAAGCGGACGTCATGGTGAGTCCAAGTGGAGTTGCCGCCAGGGATGTCATATGGGCGCGTAGAGTGTCTAAATCACTGGTAGATAGAAGTGGGCGCAAATTATATTCCGGAGCAATTTTTGTTTCCCATTGATTTCCTTGGAATTGGCTATCGCCATTTTCATCTGAATCTTTATTGCAGCCGAGAATGGCGGTAAAACAAAGAGCGCTTATGATAAAAAACCGATTGCTAAACTGGGACATTTTATAACTCCTTACGAGAATCATTGGCGTATGCATAGCGCCGGGCGGCAGTCGATGGCAAGAGTTAGTGTGGAGTCCTTTTTGTCTTCTACCTAATCCAGCCTTGGCTGGGCTTGCTAAAAGGATTACGTTTTCGAGAGATTTTTGATCGATTTGGGCATAGGTATGACTTGTTGTCATTTTGTGCTTATGGGGAAGTCTAAGCAAAAGATCGGAACCGAAAGGAAGTCGATAAAGAGTGAGCAATAAGGTTAAAGGATTTGGTCTGCCAACATTAACTTTTCTTGTGGTTGCCAACATGTTGGGGGCTGGCGTGTTTACAACCTCAGGCTTTGCTCTCCAGGACCTGGGTTCTCCCTTACGGGTGGTGCTCGCTTGGTGTTTGGGCGGAGTTATCGCTCTTTGTGGGGCCTGGAGCTATGGTTTGTTGGCCAGGCAAGTCAGGGAGTCCGGGGGCGAATATATCTTTTTACGTCGAAATTTACATCCGGCAGCTGGATTTGTTGGCGGCCTGCTTTCGATTGTGGTGGGGTTCTCTGGAGCGACAGCTTATGCGGCGATGACGCTGGAAGTTTATGCCGGTGCGAATGTTTTAGAACTTCACGCTGGAGTGCTGGCTTCGGTGGTTGTTGTGATTGGCTGGGGTTTGCACGCACTGCATATGCACACCGGGTCGACTCTACAAAATGGTTTGGTTATTTTAAAACTCTCGGCTTTGGTGGTCTTTGTCTTTATGGCCTTCGGTGATGTTTCAGTTGTGAGCGAAGCACTGGTGACACCAGAGACTCCCTTTTCCTGGATCGTTTTAGCGACCTCCTTAATGTGGATATCTTTTAGCTACAGTGGTTTTAATGCGGCAGTTTATGTTGCGGAAGAAGCGGAGCATCCTGAAAGGAATATCCCGCGCGCTTTGCTGCTTGGAACCTTAATCACCACAGTCTTTTATATTGTTTTGAATGCGGCCTTTGTTTACGCACCGCCAGTAAGCGCGGTGAAAGGATATCCGGATGTTGCGCTGCGCGCGGCCCTGGCCATTGGCGGAGAGCATTTTGCAGCGGTTTTGCGGGCGATAATTGTTGTGGCGCTTTTTACCTCGATTTCTTCACTTTTTATGGCAGGGCCGCGGGTGTGCGTGAAAATGGCGGAGGATGGGGTGTTGCCGAAGCTTTTTTGTGCAACGAAGCGTGCGCCTTTAAAGGCGGCAACCCTGCAGTTGCTGCTGGTCTTAGCGCTGATTTGGCTGACCCAATTAAGAGATCTGCTCTCTTATTTAGGAATGACTCTTTCCCTGTCGACTCTCCTAACCGTAAGTACCCTATTTAAGCTGTACAAAATTAGGGATCGAATTTCTTTGCTGCGACTTTTGCCGACAATTCTATTTATCTGTCTGACAGCAGTGTTTCTTGTTTTAGCCGCATTGAACAAACCCTATGATGCAGCTGTCAGTTTAGGCACCTTGGCCTTTTGTCTTGTTTTGTATTTTCTTTTGCCCGGTGTGCGGAGAGCAAAAAATCGGACATGAACTAGTTTTTTGTGTCCACAATCCATTCGCAGTAGCCCCCATCGTATTCCTCACGGCTGACTCTGGGCTTGCGGCGGTTCATTAGTGTGCCGACGGTTGTAGGGTAGACGTCGTTGCCTATTTTACTCTGCCGGACACACATGTCGACATAACTAAAGCGCCTTAGGTACTCAACCAATCCCGAACTTTGTGCATTGATATAGTAGCGGTTAAGAAAATCGGTCATGGCGAGGACATAGTTGTTCTCAAGCAGAATGTTTTCCCAAATATCGAAGTTTGGAGTCTCGGTGTTTGGAATGGTGCTTTCAACAACAAAGACTTCGGGGCGAACAAGACTAAAATCGAAACTTTCGATGACTTGTTTCTCCCAGCCTTCTACATCGACGTTGACAAAATGAATTTGCTCTTGTGGGTGCTCTTCGAGAACGGTTTTTAAGGTGATGACTGGTACCTTTCGTTCAACAAAGGAAAGACCGGTCTCTTTTTTTATGGTGTCCAGATTGTCCCCATCAAAGGTACTGTAGCCGCAGCCAACTCCACAATCGTAGAAGCTTAGAGAGCCTGCTTCATTAGATATTCCAATGTTTAAGAATAGGTCATCGGGCCGTTCTTGTTGGTACATCTCAACATAGGAGGGCATTGGATCGATATTGATGCCGCGCCAACCTCGTTCATAGAATTTATGGGTCAGGCTCATCTTTTTGGGTTCTGCGGCGCCAACGTCGATATAGGTGCCTTTTTCCACATCCGCAAAAACAAAATCCAGAATATAATCTTCGTAATATTGACTATAATATCCTGCACCTTCAAATTTGGAGCGGGGACACTCTATTCCGGTTCGAGGTTGCTCAGCCGGTTGTTGACCTGCTTGGGCTTGTTGTTGCTCTGCTGCCAGTTCGGCTTCAATTTCTTGCATTTGTGCACGCACATCTTTTTGCACATAAAAAAGTAGAGCACAGACAATAAAGAAAACGCCCAAGGTGAGTGAGCTTTTGTACTTTGATGATGGTTTATTTTCTTCGGTCACGGGTTGCCTCTGGGGTTCTCGCTGTATCGCAGGCAAATCTCTACTCTATGTTTTTTTGCTTCGCAAGGGGTTTGGACTTTGTTTGAGGGACAGCCCGAAGAGCCATCATGTGCGTCTGAGAGTGTGAACGATCAAGGAAAAAGCGCAGTGATTGTTGCCGTATCGGGTATGCTTAAGACCTTTTTCACATGGTCTTCATAGAACTGGTGACCGATAGGCAGTTGGCTGGCAATCTCTGCAGATGTACCAATGCTGAACTCGCCGTTACCAGTCATTCCTTCTTCCTTTTTTCCGGCGGTGACAAAATAATCCCATTCCGCCAGAATCAACCAGTACACATACTCGGTGGCTAAGGTTTTTTGATAGCCTTCCGTATCGCCCTTAAGCTCATCGTAACTGGATATATCATAGATACCACTGTCGATGGCTTCTTGCATGGCCAGGGATAACGGCGATGATGATTTGGTGTAGTCCCAAATATCCGGATAGGCCAGATAAAGCCCTACGGCAGTGATGGTGTGCAGCAAATGCTCGAGAACTTCCCCAATCTGCTCGGCGCCCCCTTCGTTCATTTCCCATATATAGTCGGTGGCGTTGTGTTCATAAGGGCTTGCGGGGCGTTCATCGATGGAGTCCGGGTAATTTTCCGGCCCGACCAATCCAACAAGTTGAAAAACGTGCTGATCTTTGCAAGTCGTAAGATAAGTTGAGCGCATGGTGGAATCGATATCCGCACCCTCACTAAAGATGGCTTCGTAGGCTTTACCGACATTGTTGAGAAAGGTTGTGCTTACCCCATCCCGGGCAAAGATGCGCAAATTATTCACATCGATATAGGTCGTAAAATGTTTCGAGCTGTCAGAGCCACAGGCAAGTGTCATCAACAAGGAAAGAATTAGAATACGTTTCATGGCTGGGTTTCTCCTAAAGCTAATACAGGGTTGTATGGGAGAAGAAGAGCGTGGGCAAGAGCGGGGTTTGACCATCTTGCCGGCAATGGTCTTAAGCAAGCACCTCCAGCAAATCACCAACGCGTATGTTCCCGCGGCTGCGAGGGATGAGATTGATCCCAAAGAGGACTCCTTCGTCGTTTTGGCGATAGGTTTTTAGTGTCTTAAGGGGCTCGCCTTGCGGATCTTTGTTGGCGGTAAGTGGATCAATGGTGGTTAAAACACAGCGGGTACACGGGCTGGCGCATTCAAATTCTACTTCCCCAATACGAAGGCGTTGCCATTTATCCTCGGCAAAAGCCTCGATTCCGTCGATAACCAAGTTTGCGCGAAAACGTTGCATCTCAATTGGCTTTACCAAGCGTTTGTTCAAATCCGCAAGGGATGCCTTGGAGGTCAGCAAGAGTGGGTAGGCATCGGCAAAACTGACAATGTCTCCAGGACGAGCATTGGTTTTGCTGACCGGGCGTTCAATGTCATCGGACATATAAACCAAATGAGATGGGGTGCCCAAAAACTCCGATAACCAGCTGTCTGCATCTTGAGCAAGGTAGAGGGCGTTGCAATTATCTTTCCAGATGGAAACCGAACCTAAGGTTTGTTCAACAGTGTGCCGAGGCACGTGGATTTGGCTCATACCAGGCGCGTTTAAAGATAGTCCCTTTTCATCGGGAATGGCTTTAATCAAGAGCATTCTTGGATGGGTGCGGGCACTTAAAAATCGGCCATTTGCATCGACAACGAGCCAGCGTCGATCGCCTTGTAGGCCTCTTGTTTCAAGAAAGGATTCTTTAAGAGCGATACCGGCGCCGGATTTAAGAGGATAGATATGGATTTCGCAGAGGCGCATTTTAAAACGCCTAGCATGAACAATAAGCTTTGCCCATAGGACTCTTGAGCCAAGGCGGCCTTCTTCTGGCCATAGATCTATTTTAGAGATAGGGTTGAAACAGGAAGGTGCTGCCATGGTACGACTCTTATTGATGCTTTTATGTCTTTTTTCGTTCTCAGTGTTCGGTGCCTGCCAGTCCGAACAATCGGATGATCATGAGGGCAATCAGCAAGAGTCTAAGCAAAATACGCCAGCGCCCAATCAAGACGACGACGACGACGATGACGACGACGATGAGAACTTACCGGAACTCTCCTGGTTTAGC
>CAXGWX010000125.1:0-9737 GCA_964013445.1 uncultured Bdellovibrionales bacterium
CGGGCGACAACAAAATACCAATCAACTTAAAATCCATCGGAGAGAAAAACATTCAAGCCAATTTGGCCCATTTGAATTTTGAAAACCCAATACAGGAAGAGAAGCTCACCTTAGGGCTTCACTTTCTCTTGGCTGGAATACCAAGCATTGTGTTCGGCACTAAATTGAGTGACGAACACTACGCGCAATTAAACACCGAATCGGCCGATGAAAACATCGCGCAAAAGCTTCACCGATTAAAAAACATAGGAGAAAACAAGAGCTACAATTTCCTGGGCTATGCCGGGCTTAGTCAGAATGAGGAAATCGATTATACCCGTAAAAACTTCTTAAACGGTGCCCGAACAGCTGCTCTGGCATTTAAACAAGCTCAAAAAAGACAGACAGAGGACGGTTGGCGACACGCTAAAGACTCTTTTTATGCATTGATTAATTCGATTGATTTTTTGCGGCAGCCTGCTTCACTTTCTCGGTTACAGGCATCTAAGGATCCTTTAAGCGCTCGCCTCCCCCAACTCCTTCCTAAACTTAGCCAGGATAATCGCAAATATCTTGCAGAAATTCATCTTTTACTCAAAGAATATCCACAAGCGATTGCCCTTCAGGAAAGCATCATTCAAACCTATAAAGGGCAAGGGCAAGACCAACAAGCAACAGAGCAAACACTTGCCTTGGGGCGCATATACCTCCACACCGAAAAATTTAAAAGAGCCGCTGAACAATTTACTCAATGTGTACTACTCTCACTCAAGCAGGAGAACAATCGCGTAGCCAGTGAATGCCTAATGTATCTAGGGACAACACAACGTCGCCTCTTTCTCTATTCAGAGGCTGAAAATTCATATCACCAAGCCCTCTCCATCAATCCTGAAATACAGCCAAAGGAAGAGATCAAAATTAAACGACTCTTGGGCTTAGTCTACGAAAGCGGTTTCAATAACTACAACCAGGCAATTATATACTTTAACGATGCACTCGTGCTGGCGGAAAAAAATCAAGAGGACAAGCAACAACATCTCCTTCTTCTCGATCTGGCACGAACCTATCGACAACGTGGAGACTACGAAAAGGCGTTTAGCTATTTGAATTCTATTCTGGGCGGCGAAAATAAAGTACAAAAGAAGCTTTTAGTTGAGGCCGAACTCGAAGGTGCCAAAAACTACTGGTATCAAGGCAAGTACAGATTAGCCAAGATCTCTCAGAGAAAAGCATTGGCGAATGCGGTGAACAACTCGGACAATTTTCTTAAAATTCAGGCCCTGAGTCTCGGTGGTCTGATTGCCTTGAACCAGGGTCAACTCGGTGAAGCAGAGCAGTTCATTCAATCGTCTCTGTCCTTGTCTCAAAACACAAAAAGATTAAGTGAAGAAGCAGCCCAGCTTAATAATCTCGGTATTGTCTATCGACAAAAAGGTGAATTAGAACGAGCAGAAAAAGTGTTTGTCAAAGCATTAACTATAGATAAAAAACTAGGAAGCCCTGAAGGAAAAGCCTACGACTTGAGAAATCTTGGTATTAACTTTTTTCTTCGGGGAGACAATCACCTTGCCGAAAGAACTCTCGAAGATGCACTCGAGTTAAGCCGGAGCATCAAAAACAATTACAATGAATTACAAACATTGCTCGCTCTGGCTCGTTTAAAAGAGGAAAAGTCACTATCAAAAAGTCTCGCACTCTATCAAGACGCTACGATTAAAGCCCTTGAGCTCAGTACTCCCGAAGCGAGCTGGCTCGCTCTTTTTGGCCAAGGCCGAATTCAACAAAAGATGGGGAATCTGGACAAAGCAAGGCAGTATTACAATAGAGCAATTGAGATTGCCCAAACACTCACCCGTCGAGGCGATAGTGGCTCAGGACAGTTTGTTCGAGCCGACCTCTACGCACAAGCCATTAAGCTGGCTATTGAGAGTCAGGATCAAGCATACGCTTTTGAGATTATGGAGCTGGCCAGAATTCAAAAACACTTTGATCTTTTTAAAGGTCTGTCGAACGAAAACCTTAATGGCAGACGTTTAGGACTCTTAAAGGCTGTCTTTAAGGAGGGAGTAGGGCAAGAGAAAGCTAAAGCTAAACTGCGGCGAAGAGCTCCCTTGATTGCTCACGCCATTCTCAAGGAAACCGTAAGCTTTGATGATTTTCGCAAAACACTCGATACGAGTAGCCTCGTTGCCTCCTATTATGTTGGCCGAAAGGAGATATATGCGCTGATCTTTGATAAAGAATCTGCCGTCATACTGTCCAGGAAGTTAAACAGAGAGCTCTTTGACAATACAATAGAAAAACTTCAAGAGAAGCTTAACGCTTTTGCCCCTGTGGAGGAAGAACTCGCATGGCTACAAAACACAATCCCATTGCCGAAACCAAATGAGTGGAAAAATAAGCAGCGGCTTATCTTATTACCCCATTCAAGTCTCGAGTTTATCCCGTTTGACGCACTGCCATTAGAAAATGCCGTTCTACTGGATTACTGGAAGCTCAGCACCGCTCCCCATGCCACATTTATTAGTCACTTCGCCCAAAACCAAAACAAAAGCATTAAGCTTAAAAACATACGGGCCTTCGCTTACGCCCAAGATCTTCCCTTCGCTGAACTCGAAGCTTTATCCATCGGCACAGATTTCAATATTTCCAGAGAAATTAATACAAAGAAACTTTTGCAAGGCAAAGGCATCGACGCTCTGCATATTGCCGCTCACTCAAACACTGAAGTCAAAGACATATTAGGTCGAGCAATATTACTTGGGAACAGAGCAACAAAGCAAAAGCTACTTGACGTCAAAACCATTTTAAACAGCGTAAAGACCCCACCCTTGGTAACCTTAAGCGCCTGTCAGAGCTTTGCCTCCCCAAAAATTTCGGACAAACATCTAAGTCTTAGAGATGCTTTTTTTATCTCCGGCAGTCGCACAGTTATCGGTACCCTAAGCAGGGTGTCAGACTTAGGAACGTCCATCTTCATGAAACATTTTTACCGACAAGCAAGAGCGATGACTCTCGAGGACGCTTTTCACGCAGCAAAACAATATGTGCGAAAACGGTACCCGCACCCAGCTTACTGGGCGTCCCTTACTCTTTCAGGAACGGGCTCTTGAGAACCCTCAGCTGAGTTCTTCTGACTCGCAGCGCAGATTGTTTGATTTAATCGCTTGTTGGCCCTAACAACCATTTCCCTTGCCTCCTCCCGCGTAAATCGATGCTTTGGAGTAGGAGCTAAGTATGGCTGTAGCGGCACCTGTATACTTTCTGAAACAAAAATCGTTCCCGCCAACGACATAACAATACCACTCAAAGCCATAGACAAACTTAGGGTCGATGAGACCTGATCCTGTCCGTAAAGAACCCATCCCATACTCGAAACCGCTGTTCCCAGAGCCCCTGTAACCATCCCAAAAAACACTTCACGACCTCTGTTCCGCATATCTTTATGCACTTTTTCATAAACAGAATCATCTTTTGAGAAAAGTGTCATTTGCATATCTGACATGGGCACGCCATCGTATGTGATCTGCCATGGATCGTAGAGGGAAAAATCTGCGTTTTCAACAACATTAAGTGTAAATTGTGGCAAGTCTTTTGCTTCCGGGCAAATCTGCGTTTCTGCCCTTAAAGATATTGAGCAGAGCAGGCAAACAAGACTTAGCCCGACAGATAAACTTAAGCGGCCCATAACCTACTTGCGCACCTGCACTGTCTGCGTTTTTTCAAGAGCGAGACTAATACGCTCCAAAGCAACAGACCGCTCAAGTCTGTCACTCGGGTGAAACTGTACAAAAGCTTTGCGGAAAAAATTCTCAGTATCTCCCTTAAGTCCGGACGCACTTGCCATGCCTTCCTCGCTCAAACATACCCGAACCGTTCGCTTGTCTTTCAGCCCCGCTGTCTTCGCTAAAAGCCCTTTGCTCTCCAGCAAGTTGACATTGCGGGTCATCGTTGAAATGGCCACACCTTGATCTTCTGCGAGCTCACCAACATGAAGATCTCCATCATGATCCAACATCGACATAAGTAGTCGATATTGAGGAACAGAGAAATCGTGCTTAGCTGCAACTTGCCGCTCGATACGCAGCAATATAGACGACAACCTTTGTACAGAACGCGCTAATCTATTTTCATGCATGCTCTAAATATCTCCTAGTCAAACGCACTAATGCCTGTGAGCGCACGACCAATCGCTAAGGTATGAATTTCGTGTGTTCCTTCATAAGTATAAACGCTTTCAAGATTCATCATATGACGCATCACCGAATAAGCATCCGTAATACCAATCCCGCCAAGCATTGCCCTTGCATCCGATGCTATCTTGCGAGCCGAACCGACATTATATCGTTTGAGCATGCTCACCTGAATCGGTGACAAAGATCCTGAATCCTTCAGCCGCCCATAATGCAATGCGAGAAGACTCATATTGATTATCTTTGTCGCCATCTCAGCAAGATTATTCTGATAGAGCTGAAAAGATGCGATAGGTTGATCAAATTGAATTCGCTCCAAACCATAATCTAAAACAGTCTGGTAACAATCTGTTGCAGCACCAATAACCCCCCAGCCAATGCCGTAACGGGCTTGGGTTAGGCAACTCAATGGCGACTTCAAGCCGCCTGAACCCTCAAGAATATTGTCCAAGGGCACTCGGCATTCATTAAGATGAATTTCTCCGGTGGGTGAGGCTCTTAAGGAAAACTTGCCCTCGATATCTGGGGTTGAGACTCCGCCGAAATCCCGCTCCACAATAAAGCCGCGTATCTTATTGTCTTCATCAACGCATTTCGCCCAAACCACAGCTACATCTGCAATCGGCGAGCTGGTTATCCACGCCTTGACCCCGTCAAGCACGTACGCATCACCATCTTTTCGCGCCGTCGTTCGCATAGAACCAGGATCGGAGCCGGCCATGGGCTCAGTCAAACCAAAACAACCAATCAACTCCCCGCGCGCAAGTTTGGGGAGGTATTTTTGGCGCTGCTCTTCACTGCCAAAAGCAAATATTGGATACATCACCAAGGCACCTTGCACACTGACTAAAGAGCGGAGTCCAGAATCACCACGCTCAAGCTCCTGCATGACCAAGCCGTAGGAGACATTGTTCATACCAGCACAATCGTACCCTTCAATATTGGCCCCAAAGACACCCAGCTCAGCTATCTCTGGTATGATTTCGACAGGGAATGTCCCATTACGATGGGCTTCATTAAGAAGCGGACGATAACGTTCACGAATCCAGTCGCGCAACGTATCACGAGCTAATTTTTCGTCATCGGATAAAAGATGCTCTATCGCCAGAATGTTGTCCAAGGGAATTTGCGCCGACATAAGCCCTCCAAAAGCCTTGGCCTAGCATAGATTCATCGACACACCAAGAGTACGCGCCTCATTTTTGCGCTCATAAGTATAAATTAAATCTGAAAGTTGACTTTGCCATGCTGCTTGATTAATCCTGCTGAACAATCGAAAAAAAGAGGTCTGTTTTGGCAAAAACAAGTAAAACAAAAAAGAAAGTAAAAAAGGCGAAGAAGACCAAAAAATCCAAACAGCCTTCTTTATTTGAAGCGCCAGATAAAAAAGCCCAGGGCAAGAAAAAAACCACTGCGAGCAAAACCACGGCCCCTGCAAAAAAAACCACTGGAAAAAAACGCGGAAAAGTTTCCGCTGAGGAGTTAAGTACTCAGCATCGGGATATTTCCGTTAGTGAATTCTTTACAAAAAATCGCCACCTGCTGGGGTTTGATAACGCATCACGGGCTCTGCTGACTTCCGTCAAGGAAGCTGTCGACAATGCTTTAGATGCTTGTGAAGAAGCTGGCATACTCCCTGTTATTGATATTCGTCTGGAGCAAATCAGTGAAACCAGATACGCCATGGAAGTTGAAGACAATGGGCCCGGAATCATTAAACAACAAATTCCCAAGGTTTTTGGCAAGCTGCTCTACGGCTCAAAGTTTCATCGTCTTCGTCAATCCCGTGGCCAGCAGGGTATAGGTATCTCTGCTGCCGGAATGTACGGCCAGCTCACCACTGGAAAGCCCGTCGTTGTAACATCCAAAACAGGCAAGCGCTCACAGGCTCATCACTATCACCTGACGATAGATACAAAGAAAAATAAGCCCCTGATTAGTCACGACGCAATCGATAATTCCGAGCACTGGATGGAAAAACCCTCTGGTACCTCGGTGCGAATAGAAATGGAAGCAACCTATAAGGGCGGGCGACGGTCAGTTGATGAATTTATTCAGCAAGTTGCATTTGCGAACCCTCACGTGCACCTAACCTATTGGCGGCCAAATAAAGCCCCTCTTGTTTACCCTAAAGTAAGCTCCGAACTACCGCCTGAATCGAAAGAAATAAAACCCCATCCCCACGGCATCGAACTTGGTATGCTTATGCGGATGATGAGTGACTCAGACAGTCGCTCTGTTGGTAGTTTTCTGAAAAAAGAATTCTCCCGCGTAACAGAGCCGGTTGCCAAACAAATCTGTGAAAACGCGAGCATCTCCAACAACACAAGTCTCCGTAAGATTGGCCGCAGTGAATCGGAAAAGCTCTACAGGGCCATTGGTGAAACAAAAATCATGGCGCCACCAACCAACTGCCTCGCCCCCATCGGTGAAACAGCAATGCTTGAGGGCTTAAAGGCTCTTTTGGTGCAGCAGCATTTTGCCAATATTGAAGCCAAAACGAGACGCCAACAAGAAAACACAGAGAAAAAGGTGGACCAGAGTGAGCAGCTTGAACAAGTGGAAACACAGGTCACCGAAGCGCTGGCGGCCATTTCCACCGAGCGACTCGACGACGAGGAAAAATCGAACGAACCCATCAAGGCAGGCCTCATCGACGTGTTTGGACATCCCTGTTTTATTACGGCAGTGAGTCGAAGCCCAAAAGTTTACCGCGGAAATCCGTTTCAAATTGAAGCCGCGGTGGCCTATGGTGGAGAACTCGATGGCGAAAGTCTTGCTGCTGTCCATCGATTTGCCAACCGCGTTCCCCTTCTCTATCAGCAAGGTGCATGCGCACTAACTCAAGCAGTAAATCGCACCAACTGGAAGAGCTATAATGTACAGCAGTCCCGCGGTGCTTTACCAACCGGGCCAATGATCATTCTCATTCATATTGCCAGTGTATGGGTTCCCTTTACATCGGAGGCAAAGGAGGCGGTTGCCCATTACGATGAAATTATCACCGAGCTGAAATTTGCCTTGCAGGAATGTGGTCGGCGCCTCGGCAGGTATATTTCGCGAAAACGACGCATTGCAGACGCGGCAAAAAAACAACGCTATATTGAAAAATATATTCCACATATTGGTCTTGCACTGCAGGACATTCTCAGCCTAACCGATAAAAAGCGCGATCATACCGTAGATAAGCTTACGGGGATCCTCGAACGTTCACGCAAACTCTAAGCAGGAGCTCAATTATGGCCGGAAAAAAACGTTCCAAAGCTCAGGAAAAAAAGGACAAAGCAACAAATAAAGCCATCGATGGCGTTGCTACAATGATCTATAATTCGATTCAGAAAAACAAAAAGCCAGATTTATCCTTACCCGTACGTTCGCTCTCAAACGTAAAATATGATCAAAGGAAGGGTTATTTTGAAATAGGCAAAAGCACCAAAGTGCGCACCTTAACCGTAAACACTGTAAAAACTTTTGCTCAGAGCTTGAAAATGATGGCGCTTTCAAAAGAGCTAATTACACAAAATGACTTTGCCACCAAACGAGACGCCTATTACCAATCTAAGAACTGGCAAGAAGCAAAATTCGATGAACAGGTTGAATCCGATACAGTCATGGATGACATTGAAGCCCTTTTTGCTTCGCAGAATCTAACCCGTGAAGAATTACGCTTCGTTCCGCAGGAACACGGCGGAGCAGTCGCCGGAGATCTTGTGGTTATCGATCAGGACCTCGATACGGGTAAAACCATTGAAATCGACTGTACAAAGTTCGGTTCCGGCGCTTACTCCGTGCCATCCTGGGTCGAACACCTACAGTTTAAAACCAAAGCAAAATTTATCCTGGCCATTGAAACCCACGGTATGTTTCAACGCCTACAAAGTCATAACTTTTGGCGCAAATCGAAATCAATTCTTGTCTCCATGAGCGGTGTACCCTCTCGTGCCTGTCGACGCTTTATTCGCCGTCTTTCCGAAGAATGTAAGCTTCCGGTTTACGCCTTTACAGATTGTGACCCCTACGGAATCTCTAATATTTACCGTACGCTGAAAGTTGGCTCCGGAAATGCTGCCCATATCAATCGCTTTTTCTGTGTACCTAATGCGAAGTTTCTAGGCATGACTCCACAAGATATTATCGACTGGAAACTTAAAGATGCCACCCACAAGCTTTCCGATATTGACATCAAAAGGGCTAAGGACGCCCTAAAAAACGATCCCTTTTTCCAGAGCCATAAGCCCTGGAGTAAAGCCCTCGAGCAAATGATAAAAATGGGTGTCAGAGCGGAGCAACAGGCCCTTTCTAAGCACGGGCTAAACTTTGTGATTGAAGAATATCTGCCGAAAAAGCTTAAAAATACAAAGCTATTTTTACCCTAAAGATCCGCATTATTTAGCAACCCCGTTGTTCAAACCACGATAAGAGCTATACAAGAACAACGATTCTAAAAGAGTTCCCCAAAGTATTGATTTAAGAACAAGACTCACGATGCGTCTGGAGGGTCGAAGTCTATGGAATTAAAGGAGAAATGCCCCATGATAAAGTTGATTGATTTAGGAAATTCCGGGAATATTTTCACCGGTAAGATTTTCTGGGACATGCTCCGGCCAGGTGTGCGACTGGCGGTTTTAGGACCAGAAGGCTGTCTGACATCAGTCATCAAGACTATTTTCCCAGGAGAAAAAGAAGGATCTTTTTGCGTTCAAACACGTAATACGACCTATCTTCTGGAGTCGACACAGGGCCAACCCATGGTTTGGGAGCCGTCCTTGTGTTCGGGTGCCTGAAAGGAACCTTAACCCATGCAAAAATATATTAGTGTTCTCGGCTTTCTGCTCTGCTTTAGCGGTTGCTCTAGCGATCTCTTAAATCCCAATAACGAGGACTTAAATCCTCAGGAAGAATTGCAACCTCTTAGTGTCGAGGAGCTCTGCATCATCTACCTGTCGAAAAACGACAACTCCAATCTCTGTGTCGACGGTTTTGTTGGAACGGGTCTCGACTACACTCAGGACGAGATTGACAATCGATGTCGACCAGGAACATCCGCCCGGGTTTGGGCAGAAGATCTGCATGACTCGATCACCCAAGAGCGGGTTCGCATCGACATAGCCATGGCTCGCAACTGCCTTGATTCATCAAGAGAGCTGCGGCAGACCGTCTCAGGGAGACTCCTGGCCAAAAGCAGCGAATGGAACCTCCTACAACAAAACGCCTGTGAACGCTTCTATCAGGCAGGACAAAACGAAGGTGACATCTGTCACTTTGACTGGGATTGCCCCACCGAAACAAGTTGTGCCAGCGCCGCACCTTGGACAGAAGGCGGTGCACGCTGCCTCAAGCCTGCACAAGTTGGTGCCGCTTGCTCCTCATACCGAGGCTGCGAGACCGGCTTAGGCTGTGAAGAAGGCATCTGTGTGGCCTTGCTGACCGATGGCGAAACCTGTGACCCCTATAACTTCGGCTCCGAATGTGCTTCTGGATATTGCGATGAGGCAACGTCTAAGTGTGGGCAGCCTGAGGCTGCTCCGGAATACAAAAGCGAAGGTGAGGAATGCCTCGATGCAA
>CAXGWX010000126.1:0-9730 GCA_964013445.1 uncultured Bdellovibrionales bacterium
ATCCTCAACATAGGCCTGCATCTCCTCTAAAATGATGTCCATCAGGGGTTCTGCAGGCAATTTTTCTGCTCGTTCCAGCATCGCTCCTATAATATCCTGAGTGCGCCCCCCTAAGTGTTTGAATGATTCCAAATGAGTTAACGGGTCCACATAAGTGCCTGCAAAGAATATTTTCATCGGCCTTTCAAGCAAAGGTATCTCTTCATCTTTCACGCTGCAGGCCGCATGCGGCAAATAGAAGGCCTTATGGGAAAAAACCTTCTCAACAAATGGAACATGAGAAGCGTCTACACAAGCAACCGTCAAACTGTCGTAAACATGATTCAAGCGTTGCAAATGATAGGCTGGATGGTCCAAAAGATAAGAACAATATGGAATGTTCAAATGAGAAAAAATATTCTCGGTCGTTCCACTGATACATAGATCGAGAAGAATACTGTTGAAGGACAATACTAAATCAGTATCTTGTGCCCCCAACTCCTCGGCTATAGGCCCCAGCGTGCTGTCCGTATCAAAGGTAAGAACAATCGCTTCATGCCCCAAATCGCGCAAATGTACCGCGTACTCCTCCATCAGATGGCGTTGTACGCCATAAGCGGTTTCACTCGAAGCAATGAGAATAATTTTAGCCATAAACTCCTCTTAATTACAGGCTCTTCTTCTAGCCCCGCAAGGGCTTGAATACAATCGTCAAGGCGTCGTTCTTCCTATTTTCAACACAGATTTCGAGTAATCATACTCTTGTGCTTGACAAAAATATCATTTCAATGTTCAGCATCCTGTAAATGACTTCTAAAATTCAGCAAAAGCGATCTGACGCCAAAAGACTGCTACGCAAGCACTCTTCGCATATGCTTTGCTCTCTGCTCCTGACCGCCTGCACAACCACACCGACCACAAATACGAAAAACAAATTTGAACTAACCATAGGGCTAAATCAAGAGCCGGACACCTTATGGCCAGCTTTAGGCTCTATGATGGCAGGAAGCGAAATTAAAACTCTTCTTGGGCTGAACAGCCAAACCGCAATGACCGTCACAGACGATGAGTGGCAGCTTCGCCCTTTCCTGGCGGGCTACCGAAAGACTCCCGATGCTGATTTGCAAATCCCCAGCTTAGAGAACGGCGGTATGGAAAACCTCTGCGAGCAATATCCGCCGGAAAAAGAGGGCGAGCGTTGTGGGCTTTGGGTTAAAGATATGAATGGGAAAGAAGTCAAAGCAATGATGGTCACCCATTGGGAAGTGCGAGAAGATGCACACTGGAGTGACGGCGTGCCTGTAAGCATCGATGATGTCGTCTTTGGCTACAACTTCATGATGAGCCCGGATCTTTCAATTATCGATCGCTCCATGGAGGACAAAATTGCCTGGATTGGGCCGGCAAAAAATAGTGACGGTAGCCTTTCCACAAAGCGCTTCGATATATTTTGGAAGGAGCTTTACGCTTACAATCAAGCTGGTGGTTTAACGATTTTGCCTAAACATATTTTAGCAGACGCTTTTGCTTATAATCCGGGAAAAATAAAGGAGCATTGGTATGGGCACAAACCTGTCGGCTGGGGCCCATGGAAGATTCAGGAGTACCGACGAGGAAGCCATATTATTTTAGTTCCGAACGAGCACTTTTGGGATTACCGCAATATGCGTCTCAAAAAACTGACTTACCGATTCATCCAGAACACCAACTCCCTTAAAGCAGCCCTGGAAGCGGGCGATATCGATCTCACTTCGGAGATCGGACTGAATGTGGATGATGTTATTAAATTAGAAAAGCGCTTTCCCGAGCGTTGGAATTTTCACTACAGGCCAGGCTTAGTATGGGAGCATATCGACCTGCGCCAGGATCAGGACAGTGAACTTCATGGCGAAGAAGGTAATCCACTGGAGGATGTTCGGGTGCGTAAAGCACTCATTCACGGGGCCAATCGCGAGCTTTTAGCCGAAGCCCTCTTTGAAAATAAGGTCAAGGTCGCCCACTCCTATTTACCGGCGCTACACTACGGCTATCATCAAAGTATTGCCCAATATCCCTTTGATCTCAAACGGGCAGGCGAGCTGCTTGACGAGGCGGGCTGGGAGATAGGCAAAGGCGGCTACCGTTATAAGAATGGGCGCAGACTTCAGCTTGAATTTGGCACCACTGCTGAAAACAAGTTACGTGAACTGGTGCAACAGGTCCTGCAGCAAGATTGGGGGCGCATCGGTATCGATGTTGAAGTTAAGAATGAGCCGCCGCCGGTATTTTTTGGGCAAACCACCCACAAGCGAAAATTCAAACATATGGCCATGTATGCCTGGCTCCTGTCTCCGATTGCGGCCGGCGACACCCTCTACCGAGGCGACAAAATCCCCACCAAAGACAACAATTGGCAGGGTCAGAACTACCCGGGACTTAATCACCCCGAACTTACGGAATTGGCTATTCTCGGCGAGAAACAACTGGATAAAAAGGAGCGAACAGAAACCTTAAAAAGAGTGCAGGAAATATTTGCGCAAGAGTTGCCTGCTATCCCACTTTATTTTCGTGTTAACAGCAGTGTTGTGAGTAAACGGCTTAAAAACTGGCGCCCGACGGGCACGCTTATTCCCACAACCTGGAACTCCCATGAGTGGTTCCTGGAGGATTAGATCGTGTTTGCTTATCTCTTACGCCGAAGTCTTGCCTCTATCCTACTGGTCGTTCTTTTGAGCTTCGTATTATTTTCACTGCTGCAAGTCATGCCAGGGAGCATGGAAGACATGCTGATGAGCGGCAACCCTAACATTCGCCCGGAAGATGTCGCGCGGCTAAAGAAACTTCGTGGCTTGGACCAGCCTGTCCATATCCAATATTGGCGTTGGCTATGGGGCTATGAAGACACGACCGGTGGTGAAGATGAAATATACCTACAGGATGGCCGCATCTTAAACGGTCGCTTGAGTGAAGAAAGTCTTAAGCAGCTCAAAAATGAAAAGTGGCAAGCACAAGACTCTTCCATGGTCTTAAGGGGGCAATTCGACGAAATTCGTTTCGTCGCTGACGATCAGGAATTGCGTCACTATGATAAGGTCCTTCGCATCGTTAAACGGCAGGTAAATCTCGGAAAACCCCCGGCGCAGGCACAGTTCTTTTATCCTCTTGTTGAAAATGACGAATACTATCCGCTCAATACTTCACTTGGCGCCTTTTACCATATCCCCTTGGCCACCATGAAGGAACTTGGCGCCACACAGAAGTCCGAAAAGGAACCTTGGGAGCTAAGCGTGCAAGGCAAAGCGGGGGAGCTAGGTACCCTGCGGCTCTACCCTGAGTCAGGCAGGATAAGACTCGAACCGACCCTGCCAAGTGATAAGGATAAGCTTAGCGAAAAAGACATCAATCTAGCCCAGGAGAAGCACACCCAAGAGATGCTGATCTTGCTTAGAGAGCACACAAAAAAAATTACCGATCTTAAAACTCCGATGGCCGGCTGGATTGCCCTGGATTCGGTGCACCCGCAACAAGTTGTCCCCTGGCAAACCATGGGCTTAGTCCGCTCCGGCTCTTGGCGAGGCGGCTTACTTTGGGGGAATTTAGGCTGGTCTTTGCGGCAAGAGAAAGTTTCGAGTCTCATCGCTGAACGCATCATCAACACCTTAAGACTGATGTTTCCTGCCCTGCTCTTCTCCATATTAATTGCTCTGCCCTTAGGAATGGCCGCTGCCGTAAAGCAATATTCAACCCTCGATCACAGCGTTAACCTCGGTGCTTTCTTAGGTATATCGCTGCCTGTCCATTGGTTCGGACTGATGCTTATCCATATCTTTGCGGTGTGGCTGGGTTGGTTTCCGGTCTCAGGAATGCAAACTCCCGGGGTCGATACTCTTGCCGATAAAATTTGGTATACTGTACTGCCTGTGACTGTCCTCAGCATCGCCTACGTGGGACGCTGGCTACGCTATATGCGCGCATCCATGCTGGAAGTCATCAAGCAAGACTATATTCGTACCGCTCGTGCTAAAGGCGTAAGCGAAACCCGTATTCTTTTTGTCCACGCATTGCGCAACGCACTCATTCCGGTCGTAACCATCTTAGCCTTAAGTATTCCCACCCTTTTTGGTGGCGCCCTTATCACAGAAACTGTTTTTGCCTGGCCCGGCATGGGCTCTCTAATCTACGAAGCAATCATCACTTCGGACTACTACGTTGCCATCGTTGGCTTCCTCATTTCAGCAAGCCTGGTCATGGTCGGAAATCTTATCGCGGATATGCTCTATGCAGCCATCGATCCACGTGTTCGCCTGGGAGAGGGATAAATGGCAGCGACTGAAACATTAAAAGCCATGGTCTGGCGTCGCTTTAAGAAACACCGACTGGCGCTCTGGGCTTCGGGCGGCCTCAGCTTTTTACTGCTGCTCTGCTACGGGGTGCCCCTCATCGCCCCGCTCATGGGTTGGGATCCGGACTTTATCGATCTCTATAAGCGCTATGAGGGAATGTCCCTGGAACACCCCTTTGGGACCGATGAACTGGGTCGGGATGTTTTCTTACGGCTCATGTACGGAGGACGCATCTCCCTTACGGTCGGCCTTATCTCTGCCCTTACCGCTGCCCTCATTGGCACAACCATTGGTGTTATCGCTGGATATTTTGGTGGCTGGGTGGACTCCCTTTTGATGCGCTTTACGGATGCGATGCTGAGTGTCCCCGTACTGCCACTCATGATTGTATTTGCCGCTCTCGATTTACGCAAAATCTCCCAGGCCGAGGGCACATGGAATGTGCTCTTTATTTTGGCTGCGGTAATTTTCATGATGGCTTGTGTCGGCCAATTTGTGTCCAACAAACGGGCAAAAATCATACCCACCCTTTTAAGCAGCGCCTTAAGCGCCCTGGTTTGCGCTTTGCCCCTGGCTGGGCTCATTAAATTGCTGGGCTCCGAAACTCTGGCCTCTGGTACCATGGCGTCGGTTGTGCAGTTGATTATCATTGTTGTCTTTTTCTCATGGATGACCGTTGCTCGTCTGGTGCGAGCCTCCGCTCTGCAAATTCGCGAGATGGAATATATTGATGCGGCAAAAATGCTCGGTGCCCCTTCCAAGCACATCATCACCACCCACATTATCCCGAATGCGATGGCCCCTATCATCGTTGCCGCCACCCTCGAAGTTGGTGGTGTAATTCTTTACGAATCCGTGCTTTCGTTTTTAGGCCTTGGTGTAAAACCCCCCACCGCTTCTTGGGGCAATATGCTACGCAACGCCCTTGATTACCTACAGGACTCACCACTCCTGGCTTTTTGGCCAGGACTCTTCATTCTTGTTGCTGTTGTTTGCGTCAACTTTTTTGGTGATGGCCTACGTGATGCCCTCGACCCGCACGAAGTGCATGCGGCAAAAAAATAGCACATGGCAAAAATCAAGAAATCCATTCTCATCACCGGCTTCGAACCTTTCGCTGAACACCAAACGAATATTTCACAAGATATTGCCAATGCCTTTGCCGGTAAGATCACAAGCTTTAAGAACAAGGACTGCACTTACGAACTCCATTGGCAGGCCGAAATCCTTAACGTTGATGAACAAGGCAGCTCACAAATCGCAAATATGCTCAAGCAAAAGCCCAATGCATTTGACGCCATCATTCAATGTGGGCTTTGCGAAACATGTACGCAAATTCATATTGAAACGAAGGCCAAGAATCGTTTGCATATGCGGGTCGCCGATAATGCAGGCCGCAAGATAGAGGATGCGCTGATTATTCCTGATGGCCCCCATGAGCTCATGACCAGTACCCCATTAGAGAACTTGAATCTGGATTCATTTCCTTACGCCAAAACTTCCGAAGACGCGGGCGCCTATGTGTGCAACGAAACCTATTTTCGTTCACTCCTCACTGTGCAGGCAAAGCAACTCTCGCTGCCACTGATTTTCCTGCATCTCCCCAGCGCGGAAAAGATGAACTTCGCAGACCAGTACAAATTTATTGAATCTCTACCTGAACAATTTTTGAGAACGCGTTAAGCAAGAGTCGCGTATAAAAGACTCGAAGAAAGAAAAAGCGCGGATGGCGGGGGCACCACCCGCGCCTTTCTTTAGAGGTAACTAAGGGCAATGTTTAATAGAAGGTGGCTACCCCTAAAACCAAGGAGTTCGTTAAATTGTCAGCATCAAAGCTCTTCACACTTCCCAGATCGGTCTGATCCGTTAGTGTAATCGCATAATTGTCTGCCAACCAGTGAGCAATACCAATATCGATGCCAAGAGTAGCATCAAAATCAGGACTGACCGGTAATCCAATATTCGCACCGATGAATAGAGACATGCCGCCCATATCCATCCAGTAAGAAGCGTTGGCCGCCAGACTCACAGCCGTATCCTGACCGTCATTGATGCCGATGCCTGCACCACCCCCAAGCATGATACCGTCCTGAATAAAGGTACCGTAGCTCCCTGCCAGATTGATGTTCTTAAATGCACCCGGTTCGATGCTTATATTTCCAGATGCGCCAACAACATTTGTGCCCGCACCAGGTGTGCCAGCCCAAGCAGGTAACGCTAAAAGACAAATTCCCGCAATAATAAGTACTATTTTCTTCATCACTGTCTCCAATTCTGCCATTGGGTCTTTCGACTTTGCTTGTCAAAGCCGTCAAACCCCTATGACCATTAGGATAGTTTGTTATTTAACCCCATTATTTTAGCAAAACCGCTCGGCAACGACCTTCAAAATAGGCACGGCTGTCTTTTCTTCTTTGTCGCCCTAACGCCAAAGTGCCCACTTAAGGTGGAAAGCCAGATTTACAGAAAAAATAAACCAAATAATTTTAATAACTTATGGTTTTGCGCAAAAACACACTCAAGGGTGGCCGCTTAAATCACCCCAATGAATTGCTGATTTGCAAGTTTGCCCATGAGCGCCTGGGCCGTGGCTCTGTCTGAGACTGGCAATTTATGCTGTTAATCAAGGCTCTTGTAAGGCCCGCATTCTGGACGCAGTGCATCAGATCGCCACCGATCGCTAAATAGGTCTGTAAAAACAAGGACTAAGAAAATTCTTAGGCAAAAGTTTTGGAGTTCCATCCCCAGAGATGGCGGGCTGGCCCCTGGAATTGAATATAGGTCCGATTTGCTGCGACCCCTAAAGTACCCTCGACAAAAGCACAAAGGGATGCGCTCATGCTCTCGGTCTGACTCTCGTCTAAACCTAAAGAATGGAGCTCCATATAGGCGCACGGCTCCAAGCTTCCAGCAAAGGACATTTTCTGCTCCATCTCGAGAATAATCTGCACATAAGATGCTGATTTCCCCAGCATTGTCGAAACGACCTCCGTGGCATCGGCCAATACTTTTGCCTCATCGGCGACCGATTGGTTCGTTAAGATTTTTAACAAGGGCATATTTTTCTCCTAAGGCGCACGTACCAACCGGCCATGCTCATAGTCATCAACCGCCCGCATGATTTCTTCCTGCGTATTCATCACAAAGGGTCCCCAGCGAGCAATTGGTTCGTTGGTTGGTAGCCCTGCCAACAATAAAAACTCCGCATCCAAATCCGCATCTTCACCCACACTCAGCTCTATGGATTCCCCGCTCCCTAAAATCCCCACACTCCCGGCCTTAAGTAATTTCTCCTTACTTCCGGCCAAAACTTCGCCGGCAAAACAATAAATAAGACCGTTAAAAGATTCAGGCACATCTTGGGTATGTTTGGCACCCGGCTCCATTTTAAAATGTAGATAATGCACCGGTTGCACCGTATCGATAACCGCGCTCACCCCCAGACAAGCTCCAGCAATCACCTTCACCCAGGTTAAACCGTCTTCGCTCTGAGCCACCGGAATTTCTGCTTTCGGAATATCCTGGTAGCGCGGTGCCATCATTTTATCTTTGCTCGGTAAGTTCACCCAAATCTGAAACCCATGGGAGGTGCCACCGGCACTAAGAAAATCTGGATGCGGCAACTCAGAATGAATGACTCCGGAGCCAGCGGTCATCCATTGCACGTCCCCCGGATTCAAGTCGCCAGAGTTCCCCGCTGAATCCGCGTGCTGCATATTCCCCTGCAACAAATAGGTGACGGTTTCAAAACCACGGTGGGGGTGGGGTGGCGCCCCCAGGGCCTTATTCGGCGGCCAATCCACAGGGCCCATTTCATCAAGCAATAAAAATGGGTCAGGAACTTCGCTCATGGGAAATGGGCGACGCACAGGAAAACCACCGCCTTCCAGCTGTCGTCGGGTCGGTATGACTTTTTGAATTTCTCGAATCAAATTCGCTCCGGCTCTTTGCACTCTAGCCCTAAGTCTCATCCACTGTCACCTACAAATCCACATTCCGCGGTCACAATCTCCAAGAGGCATTTCCTCTGGCAACCACTGCCCCATTGGCTTAGTCTCTTAGCCATGTCATCGCCAACCTATCCTCCCTACGCTTTTGTCCCCGGCCATTGGCCACACCCTACCCGTGATCCGGACGGGCACTCCTATGGGAAGGCTGAACCAAAGGCCCAACCGCTGAATTTCGACGCTTGGCAAGAATGCACCGGTTACTTGCATGGCGTGAATCTCTTCAATGCGGGCTATTACTGGGAAGCCCATGAGGCTTGGGAAAATGTTTGGAATGCGCTCGGCCGTGAAGGACTGGAAGCAGATCTACTCAAAGGCCTTATCAAACTTGCAGCTGTCGGGATTAAAATACGGCAGAACTATCAAGAGGCTGGTCAATCCCTGGCGCGACAAGCGGGCAGGCATTTGCAGGACATCAGAACAAAACGTAACGAAGCCTTATGCGCCGGCCTCAATCTGGACGAAATCATCCTCTGGTGCGAAGAGCTCGCCAAACCCAGCCAGAAATACCAAGGCGATCCGAGCAAAAAGGTCGAGATCGTCTTTGCCAACCGCCTTGAACCCCTGGGCTTAAATTCTTAGCGACCTAGCTCTTTAGCAAGCCATGCGGAAAAGCTTCACGAATTCCCGCAGAGGTAACATTCACGAATGTTGATTTCTCCTGAAAGTCTGCCATCGAAAAAGCGCCAACGTAACTCATGGCCGAACGCACACCGTCTTCAATTTCAGAAACGAGACGCTTCACCTTGCCGCGGTAGGGCACCAAGGTTGAAGTTCCTTCGACGTTCTTGCCTTCTTCACCTCGGGCAATCTTTGAGTCAATCGAAGCGGAGCCACGATACTGCTTAAAAAGTTTTTGATCAGGAAAAAGGCCCGTCTTCTTAATGCTTCCCGGTGTTTCCTTCGTTCCAGCAAAAAGACTACCTATAATAATTGCATCAGCGCCGGCAGCAAAAGCCTTAGCCACATCGCCGGGTGTACGACAGCCACCATCCGCAATAATTTTTACGCCATGATTTCTGGCGGCTTTGGAGCAAGACTGCAAAGCTGAAAAGAGCGGAATCCCCACCCCTGTTTGAATACGAGTTGCACACATGGACCCATTGCCAACTCCAACCCGGATACTGTGCGCGCCCCATTGAGCAAGGTCATTAACCGCATCCGCCGTGGCCACAGCCCCTGCCATAATATGCACATGGGGATATTTATCCTTAATCCATGCAATCGATTCCTGCATAATTTGACAGTGCCCATGAGCCAAATCGATATCGAGGATACGGCAGCCGGCCTCGACCAACGCATCAATACGCTCCTGGTCTTTATGGGTGGCACCAATGGCTGCGCCAACATATTTCGTTTGCTCCAAGGTGCTCTTGATCTGAGCAACCTGCTCTTCAATAGTAAAGAAGCGGTGGATGATGC
>CAXGWX010000127.1:0-9688 GCA_964013445.1 uncultured Bdellovibrionales bacterium
CCTCGGACGTCGGTTATCGGTTATCGGTCATCGGAATTAGGACACTCACCTTGTATCGACTAGTCTTCGACGCGCCTTTGTGGCCACTCACCTATTCGACTAAAAGTTTTTTGCTCCTAATCCCGCAAAAAACTTAAGTCTCACTTACGGTTCGCATGGCTCGCACGGATATCGGATATCCCTTAAGCACACCTTAATTGTTCGGCGTCACACATTTTGGCATCTGCCCCGATTTATCACAGCGCTGATAATCCTCACAACAGACTGGAGCATCCCCTCCAAGACCATCGCCACAGCAAATGGCCGCAGGATTCATACTCGGGCACAGGTAAGCTTTTTGCTCAGCTGGACCATCCTTACACAACTTGACGGCCGTCGGAAAACAAGTGGCTTCAACATTGGGATCGGGTACGCAAATTTCGTTTATCATACAACATTTATCGACACCATCAACGGTTTTACAATAATGGTCACCATCCCGATCCGGATTTATACAGCGTGGGTCCGCATTGCGGGGAACACATTTATATTTATCGCTTTCTTTATTCCAGTTACACTGCTCGTTAGACTTACAGCACACATTTGCATCATCCTTATTCTTATCCTGATCAGGGTCACAGCGTTGCTCCCCTTCATCACAAATATCTGAACGACACTTTTTCCTTCGGGCTTCTTCACTATCGCCCGAGGCCCACTCGCCGCAACTTTGGTTAAGTTCGCAACACCACTTCTTACCCCCGGCACGACGACACTGTCGCATTCCAAAACAGGTATCGGGGTGGATATCATTATCATCGTCTGGAACGACAACACATTTCGCCCTCCCGGATTGGTCCGGTTTACAATAGAGTTCCGGCTCCTCGTCCGAGCTGGGCAGACAGCATGGCTTCGTTGCCGGATGGCAAAGCTGAGCCCTTTTTGCACACTCTTTCTCAACACAATAGTTGCCATCTTCCTTTTCCGGATGCTGTACATATCGGCAGACCAAACTTGGTCTCACTGTACAGCAATCCCCCCCCTCGCAGGTTTCATTTTTTCGTAGACACGGCGTATCCCCCCCCGGCTTTGGTGGCGCCCCCGGAATGGTATCCCCACACCCCTCCCCCGAATCATCAGCGCATGCATCCCCAGAACCAAATACCGGCTTTTTCACACATTCGTCGGGCATTCCCAATGTGGAAACCATACACTCTTCTACAGCCGTGCAGCACTTGTTTGCGCCGCAAACGGTGCCCCCTGGAACATCAAGACATTGAGCATCCCCCGAAGGTAATTCGTCTCCATCCATCCCGGCACCACCACTTCCCGGAGGCATTGCACCATCCCCCCCTGCAGGCATCCCTGAATCATCCCCTGTGGGCGTCCCTGCTCCTGCAGCATCTGCGGGCATCCCGGCTGCATCATCTCGAGGCGTATGCGCGCAACAAAAGTCACCCTGAGCATCAGAGGCACAAGCCCCTGCCCACTCGGTCTTATAGCTTGAGGCACAGCCAATGAGACAATTCTGCGCTGAATCGGTGCAATGATACTTACTCGCATTATTTTTATCCGTCTCCGTCGCAGGCATCGGGAGGTCCTGGCCGGTCGGCGTTTTGTTCTTAGAAAGATTGATCAGCCCAAGCACATCGAAAAGATTGAGGCCATTGCCCGCATCGCCCTTGGCGCTATTGACAACGTTCTGGCAGGCCATGGCCACTTGACCAGCCCCAGAAAAAATGGCGTCAATCAGGCCCTGGATGGCCCCAATCCCGGAACTCTCTGCTGGTGGAAAAAGACAAATATTCGGTGGTTCCTCCCCATCACGATAGGCCACCACTTCTGCTCCCTCTTCACTCAACGCATTTTTCACCCCGAAGCGATAAAGGGAATTCCCTTTCGCATCGACCACATCGAAATCAAGGAGCTTAAAATCACCTGGCGCAAAAGCCTTTTCGCCCGGGCTGGAAAATTCCACCTCGATGAGACTGTTTTGGTTTAAAGGTCGCGCCTTATCGAAGGCAAAAGACAAAAGGCTAAAGCGATCACGATGGATGTTGGCAACAAGGGTATGTCCTGAAGAGAGTTTCGCAACCTTTTGCGCACACGGGTTATTGCCCGCATCATCAAAGCAGGAGATCTGCTTTACAACGCTGCCCTTCGGCAGCCCTATTTTGCTCTGAAAGGCGTAGCCCTCAATTTGCGGCAAGATCAACGTACAGACACTGGTATTTTGTTCTTGAGCTGCGCAACTCAGCAATTGCGCCGCAGCCTCATCCTCGGAGAGCTGTGTGAGTGCAACCTCATCCAGCCCACCACCACAGCCGCCGCCCGTGCCACCGGTCGCCTGACCGGTCAATTCATCAATATTGCTTAACCCAAAAAGCACCAGCACCAACACCAGTGCAAGCAAACTAAAACGTTTGAACGAAGGGGATTCTCCAGCCATCATAAGGCTCCTGTCTCAATCCGGGGCAATAAGATTAAAGGACCACGGCCCAAAGCCTAACAGAGATATCCACTAAAATATACCAGAAAAGCCTTTGGCCTAAGCCTTCAGCCCAAGCATGCCCCGCGCCTCTTCCGGGCTGGCAATTTCGCGCCCCGAATTGCGTGCGCATTGGGCCAGAGCTTCAATAAGCTGCCCATTTCCAGAGGTTTTTTCCCCATCGGGCAAATAAAACGTATCCTCGACCCCGGTGCGCAAATGCCCGCCCAACTCCGCCGTTTTTTGATGAATGGGCCATATTTCCTGACGACCAATGGCGGTGACCTGCCAGGGGCTCTCCGGCAAACGATAGCGCACCAGCAGTTCGAGTAAATCCGTATCGCAGGGCATCCCAGAAGCGACCCCCATGACAAAATTATACTCTGGATGGCTCGCCATCCCTGCCTGTACAAAAAGTTCAATCGAACGCACGATACCCACATCAAAGCACTCAAACTCCGGCTTTGAATTTGTCTGAGCCATCGCATCGAGCATTTCCTGGATCTTGCTCACCGGATTATCAAAAACCATCGGTGGCCAAGCCCAGGAACCATCGCTTCTTGTTTTCAGATAATTTAAAGAGCCCGCGTTGCAGGCAGCAATTTCCGGCTCAATCTCTTTCATGCAGGCAATCGGTCCGGAGACATCTTCACCAATCACACCGGTGGTCATATTAAAAATAATACCCGGACAGGCATCACGGATCGCATCGTTGCAGGCACGGGCCACTTCCGGTTCCCAGGAGGGCAAATGGCCGAGACCTTCTTGCTGCATGCGAAAATGCACGTGCACAATACTGGCCCCCGCATCAAAGGCCTCTTTGGCCGAAGCGGCCAATTGCTCTGGAGTCACGGGCACCGGATGTTTTTGTGGGTTGGTGAGCACGCCGGTTAAGGCGCAAGTTAGAATCGCTTTATCACTCATGGCTTCCTCTTCGTTTATGCCGCGTGCTCAGAAGAGCCCTCATCAAGTTCGAGTATGGCTAAAATTTCCCGGGCCGCAACCTGCTGACCAACCTCCACCAAAATCTCAGAAACTTTACCCGCCTTTGGTGCCTGAATTTCGTGCTCCATCTTCATCGCCTCAACCACCACCACCGTCGCTCCGGCTTCGACTTCCGCCCCTGATGCAAGGGGCACCGCCACCACCCGACCATTCATGGGTGCCTGTAGCCGGTTATCCTCTTCACCTTCTTCCGCTGCCGCCGCATTCGAAATCAGCCCGAAACAATAGGTCTGCCCCTCATAACTGAGCCACACTTCACCATCCGCCTCCAGGAAAGAAAGCTCCAACCGCTTGCCTTCATGACGACAAAAAAGCTGTTCTCCATCCTTAGAGACACCAGCGAATTCAAAATGAGTGCCCTCATCAACATGTACTCTAAAAGCTTCTTTGTCCTGCTCGACCCAGAGTGTTTTCTTTTCGCCGCCGTGTTCCAAAGCTGCTGCCGACTGCAACCAAAGCGCGTTGCTCCAGCCATCATTACCGGAATGCAAGTTCACATGCACCAGCGCCGCCAGCGCCCAGACCAATTCGTTTGGCAGAGCGTTGGCCATAAAATCCTGAGCTTCAAGCCAGTCGGTAGTCACACCACCGGCGGCAAAATCCGCGTGCTGAAGAATGCGGCGCAAATAGTCCTTATTGGTCTTGATACCAAAAACTTGCGTCTGGCCTAAAGCGCGGTCGAGCTTACGCAAGGCCTCATCCCGATTCGCTCCATAGGCAATGACTTTGGCAATCATCGGGTCATAATAGGGTGTAACCTCATCACCACTTTGCAAGGCGCACTCGAGGCGAAGCCCCAAATCTTCCGGCAAGCTTAAACGATGTAGCGGACCACTTTGCGGGATAAAATTCTGATCCGGATCTTCCGCATAAAGCCTGGCCTCAATCGCATGCCCACAAAGGCCCACGTCCTTTTGTTGGATGGATAATTTTTCACCCGCCGCAATCCTTAACTGCCAGGCGACCAAATCGATGCCGGTGATCATCTCAGAAACCGGATGTTCCACCTGAATCCGCGTATTCATCTCAAGAAAATAAAAGTTGCCATCACCATCGAGTAAAAACTCAACCGTTCCTGCACCAACGTAGCCAACACTCTTGGCCACCTTAACCGCCGCTTCTCCCATGGCTTGTCGTAGCTTTTCGTCAACGCTCGGGGACGGTGCCTCTTCAATCACTTTTTGATAACGACGCTGGCTCGAACAATCCCGCTCACCAATATAGAGCACTTCACCATGACCATCGGCCAGCACTTGAATTTCAATATGCTTTACGCTGGTCGCTGCTTTTTCAAGAATCAGCTCATCACTGCCAAACGCATCCTGAGCCTCGGAACGAGCCCCACGCAGCGCAGCTTCAAGGTCACTCTCTTGCGCCACCAAACGCATCCCACGGCCACCACCACCGGCAGCCGCTTTGACCATCAATGGAAAACCGATGCCTTGGGCAGCTTTCATCAGCGCCTTAGCATCTTGCGCATCACCCTCGTAGCCTGGCAAACAAGGAACCCCCTCCTTGTTCATTTTAAGTCGTGCCTGTCGCTTATTGCCTAAAGCCTCCATCGCATCTGCATCTGGGCCGACAAAATTCAGCCCCGCTTTCTTACAAGCGCGCACAAAGTCGGCGTTTTCTGCCAAGAAACCATAGCCCGGATGCACCGCATCCGCATTCGTCGCTTTGGCCGCCGCCAGTACTGCGTCCATATTTAAATAAGAGTCAGCCACCGCCGCCCCGCCGATACGATAAGCTTGGTCCGCAGCCTCAACATGCATACTCGCCGCATCCGCATCGCTGTAGACCGCCACAGTCTCATAACCAAGAGCACGCGCTGCCTTCATCACCCTTAAGGCAATTTCTCCCCGGTTAGCGATTAATACACGTTGCATTTTTATTACCTGCTTTCCTTCGTACTACATCCGGCCAACGCCAAAAGAGTTCGGGTGTAATTCCCGCTCTTGCGCGTCACGACAAATAGACAAACAATACGCCAACACTTTGCGCGTATCACGAGGGTCAATAATTCCATCATCCCAAAGCCTGGCGGTCGAAAAAGTCGCGGTGGATTGTTTATCCACCTGGTTGATGATGTGATCGCTCATGCCTTTGAGGAATTCTGGATCCGGGCTCATGCCCTTGCGCTCTAATTTTGCGGTGGTGATAATCTCCATCACCTTCGCCGCCTGTTCGCCACCCATGACTGCCGTACGAGCGTTTGGCCAGGAAAAGATAAAGCGTGGGTCGAAACCTCTGCCACACATGCCATAGTTACCGGCACCAAAGGAGCCACCAAGTACCACCGTCAATTGCGGCACGGAAGCGTTCGCCACCGCTTGAATCATCTTCGCACCGTGCTTGACGATGCCACCGCGCTCCGCCTCAACACCAACCATATAACCGGTAATGTTCTGCAAATAGATAATCGGCATATCGGTCTGGCAACAGAGCTGGATAAACTGAGCCGCTTTCACCGAAGCATCCACATCAATCGGACCGTTGTTACCAATCAGTCCAACTTTATGACCACCAATCGAACCATGGGCACAAACTATCGGGATACCGTAGTTGTTTTTAAAATCGAGAAAGTCCGAGCCATCCACCAACCGGGCCATCACCTCGCGCACATCGTAGGGTTTACGGTAATCGGTTGGCACAAGCCCAACCAAATCATCTCCGGAATAAAGTGGCTCAGCAAAGTCGTTCGGTTCCTGATAATCTGGCCAATGCAGATGGGACATAATTTGTCGGGCAATCTGCACACCATGGGCATCATCCTCCGCCAAATACTCTGCCGTCCCGGCCACTGTCGCATGCATATGCGCGCCACCGAGTTCTTCGTCGGTGGCCACTTCACCGGTTGCTGCCTTGAGTAATGGTGGGCCAGCTAAAAATATTTTTGCTTTGTTTCGCACCACCACCACATAATCGGAAAGTCCCGGCAAGTATGCCCCACCGGCAGTCGATGAGCCGTGCACCACGGTGACTTGCGGGATACCTGCAGCCGAAAGCCTGGCCATATTACAAAAGATTTTTCCGCCATCGACAAAAATCTCTGACTGATGCTCCAAATTAGCACCACCACTTTCGACCAAGCTCACTACTGGTAATTTATTCTCAAGAGCTATCTCCTGGGCCCTTAAAGTCTTACGCAGGCCCATTGGAGAAATCGAACCACCCTTGATGGCACTGTCGTTGGCCACCACCAAGCAGCGTACGCCTGAGACATAACCAATGCCCGCAATGCTGCCACCGCCCATGGCGCTATCTGCACCATCATCATCGTGCATTTTGAGACCGGCCAAGGAAGACAGTTCAAGATAGGGTCGTCCCGGGTCCAGCAGTAGGTTGATACGCTCTCGCGGCAAGAGCTGTCCGCGCTCATGAAAACGGGTTGCCTTGCTCTGGGAGTTTGCTCGAACCTTTGATTCGTAAGAGCGGAAAGTCTCAATCAACGCAAGCATGGACTCGCGATTGCCATCTGCTTCCGCATTACCGGGAATATATTTTGATGCATAAGGGGCCATGACCCCAAAATATAGGAAAAATGCTGACAAAAAGCGAGGGTAAATGCGCCACCAAAAAGAAAAGAGAAGTGGCCAAAGGCCCGCAGCAGGGCAAATCCACTATTTTTCCTCGTAAGCAACAAAGATGGTTTTAACTATCGACCCGCTGCGTTTTTTTTTCTACATAGGGCCCATGAAAATCGCCGTATTAGCTTCAGGTGGGGTCGACAGCTCCCTGGCCCTGCGTCTTCTCAAAGAAGAAGACAAGCACGAGCTGCACGCCTTCTATCTGAAGATCTGGCTGGAGGATGAATTGGCCAGCATTGGCGAATGCCCCTGGGAAGAAGATCTGACCTATGTTCGTGAGACCTGCGACCGCCTCGATGTCCCCTTAACCATTGTCCCCTTACAAGGCGCCTACCGCGAGAAAGTCGTTAGTCATGCGGTTGCGGAACTCAAAGCCGGGCGCACCCCAAGCCCGGATATTCTCTGCAATGAGCGGGTAAAATTTGGCGCCTTTTACGACCAAATCGATGACTCTTTCGACAAAGTTGCCACTGGCCATTACGCCCAAATTGAAGAAAAAGATGATAGCTTTTTGCTGAAGCGGGCTCCGGATCCGATCAAGGATCAAACCTACTTTTTATCCAACCTTAATCAAACTCAACTCAGGCGCGCCCTCTTCCCCATTGGTCATCTGCAGAAAAATGAGGTCCGGCAATTGGCTGCGGACTTTGAACTTCCTGCGGCGAAGCGCAAAGACTCACAGGGCATTTGCTTTTTAGGTAAAATCAAATTCCCCGATTTTGTCCGCTTTCATCTCGGAGAAAAGACCGGCGATATTGTTGAGATTGAAACCGATAAGGTATGGGGTCAACATCAAGGCGTTTGGTTTTATACCATTGGCCAACGCCAAGGCATTGGTCTGCATGGAGGCCCCTGGTTTGTGGTCGATAAAAATTTAGAAACCAACACCCTCTACATCTCCCATAAGAGTTCTTATATGGAGCACGCCCGTCGCGAGTTCTTTGTGCAAGAGCCTCATTGGATCTCTGACGCTCCAGCTTCCCCCCACCTGCACTGTAAAATCAGGCACGGTCCGGATATGTTTGCTTGCAGCCTCAAAGGGCTGGACGATGGTCGAACCCAATTAACCTTAGATCAAAAAGACGCGGGCATTACCCCGGGGCAGTCGGCAATTTTTTATGAAGGCGATTACTGTCTTGGCGGCGGCGTTATTCAATAGCGCGGATCAAACCAAGCCCTAAGAAGAGCAGCAACAAAGCCATGGCGCTTGTCTCCTGCCTGGCGCTGGCACAACCAAACTTTGATTTATCTGAGCCTGCCGAGCATTCCGGATCGCAATCGCACGCTTTATCACAATCCCAAGTTGTATCGCAGGGACAAGGGTCAATATAGCCATCACCTGCAATTCCATCTCCCTCCTCTTCCGCCGGCTCCAGGCGCACGCAGCCCTCGTCCGTAGCCACATAGGTTGGGATGCAGTAACAGTGGCCCGAAGTGGTCAGATAGGCGTTGTCCGGACAAGGGTAGCAACTCTCGTAGGGGATGCTGTTTTTCGTATAAGACACACAGGGCTTGTTGCCACAATCCTCCTGCACCAATTCGCCATCGCCATCGCAGTATTCCGCATTATATTCATCAACGCAGCGCCCGGTTGTCGGCACATCACCACAGTTATCCACCGGCACGGCGCTTAAGATGAGGAGACTCCACCACATAGACCTATCCTAATGCATGATTCAAACACGAACATCAAGAGCCCGAAAGCCCTAACAATCAAGTGCACCTTTCTTGATGATGCCATGGGGAGATGGCGCGCGCACTCTATATTTCCTTGCAGCCTTGCCTACTTTCGACTAGCCTTTTGACGTCAGCCAAATCAAGCATGCGACGCGTCAGGAGGACAACAATGCGCTTGGATTTCTTCATCATCGTACTCGCCCTGGCCATTTTTTCCTGCAAAGGCCAAAACAACAACGCTCAAGAAAACGAACCGCCACCGCGCGATACACAGAGTGGTGAAGGAGAAGGTGAAGGTGAAGGTGAAGGAGAAGGTGAAGGTGAAGGTGACCCGTTTCCTGGCTGTCCTGATATTGCCCAGAGCACTTGCCCAGGCATCAGTCAAATCAGTGGGGGCATGTCCCATTCCTGTGCGCTCGATGGAAATGGTAAAATCAAATGTTGGGGTTTTCTGCCCTGGCTTGGTGCCGGTTTCGACCGTTGGTTCATTGGCGATAGCACCAACGAAAGTGGTGACAATCTCGATTTTATGAACTTACCCACCGACATCCATTTCAGCGCCATTGCTGCCGCAGGTTATACGACCTGTGGCCTGAGTAGTGCGGGACAAGTCCTGTGTTGGGGTGAGGGAGAAAACAGTGTCTTTGGCGACGATATGACCTTCCATGAGTTTCCCGGCGGTGCCACCGTCACGGCCATCGATATGGGTTATAGATACAATAACGACAGAGGCCATATTTGCGTCGTGCTTGAAGGCGGAAAGATTCAGTGTTGGGGCAATAACAGCGATGGCCAACTTGGCCTTGCCGGTAGCTCGAGCAACGAACCGGGTGAGTTGCTGGTTGATGTTGGCGAGGGCCTCATTGCCACAGCGCTCAGCCTCGCCGATTCTGCGAGTTGCGCCCTTTTTGACAATGGCAAAGTGAAATGCTGGGGCAACAACGCTTATGGCAAA
>CAXGWX010000128.1:0-9653 GCA_964013445.1 uncultured Bdellovibrionales bacterium
CTGTGGAAGATTGTTTTGGTGTCTGCGGTGGTAACGCTGTGGAAGATTGTTTCGGCATTTGTGGTGGTAATGCGGTTGTTGACTGCGCTGGGGATTGTGGCGGCAATGCTATGGAAGACTGCGCAGGTGTTTGTAACGGTTTGACAGTTGTAGACTGCGCTGGGGATTGTGGCGGCAATGCTATGGAAGACTGCGCAGGTGTTTGTAATGGTTTGACAGTTGTAGACTGCGCTGGGGATTGTGGCGGCGATGCGGTGCGAGATTGCGCCGGTATTTGTAATGGTTTGACAGTCTTTGATTGTAATGATGATTGCGGCGGCGATGCGGTTGAAGATTGCTTCGGTGTCTGTGATGGTTCTGCATATATCGACGAATGTGGTGTGTGTGGCGGATCAGGAGAAATTTATGAATGCGGTTGTCACGATATTCCAGAAGGTGAGTGTGATTGCGATGGCAACGTCTTAGATTGCAATGGCGTCTGTGGGGGTGATGGGGAGTCTTGTGAGAGCGCGTCAGAAGAATCCCAATGTTCAAAGATTGAAAAGAATTCGAATTGGGAACTATGCGATGAAAGCGAAGACAGCTGCTCTGGCGTTTTTTATGACTCTGTTGGCTGCGGTGAGTTTTGCGCCTCTATTGGCATGGTCTGCGCCGAGGTTTGGGACAATCTCGATGGAGTATGTGCTCCTAATTTGAATAAACCGCGCTTAAGTTGCAGTGGGGGAACAGGGCATTTTTCCGACTACTGCGTTTGTGTCGATGCGCAAGAGTGTGTGCCATCCTGTGATGGGAGGAGCTGTGGTGATGATGGTTGTGGCGGTTCCTGCGGTACTTGTGACTCCGGCGGCTCTTGTGTTTCAGGAAAGTGCCAATCCCTTTATCAGGACAGCAGCCTCCTGGATGAACTTGTGGGTTATGGGCAGGGCAGTACCGGTGGCCTTGGTGGCTCTCTGTGTAAGGTGACGAATTTGAAAAATTCAGGTTCGGGGAGTTTGCGGGCGTGTGCTGAATCCTCGGGTAAGAAGTGGATTCAATTTGCGGTGAGCGGCAATATTTATTTGAAGTCTGACATTCAGGTCAAATCAAACAAGACCATTGATGGCCGCAATCGGAAGATTCAAATCTATAATAAGGGTTTGAATATCTCCAATCAGTCGAACATTATCGTGACAAATCTTATTTTTAAGAAAGGCGATTCAGGCCATGATAACGACGCCATCAGAATTCGTAACGGTTCACAGGATGTTTGGATTCATCATTGCTCCTTTTCGGATTATAATGATGGGCTGGTGGATATTAAGGAAGGTTCGACGGATATCACCGTATCCTGGTCCAAATTTTATGACCACGACAAGGTCATGCTTATAGGAGCGTCGGTGAATGATACGATGGATAAACATATCCGTGTCACTTTGCACCATAATTGGTTTAAGGAGACAAAGCAGCGCCATCCCCGTCTGCGTTATGGCAAAGTCCACGCCTTTAACAACTATTATGATTCCTGGGGCGATTATGGTCTGGGTTGTTCCTATAAGGGTCAATGTTTTTCAGAAAACAACGTCTATGATGCGGGCTCAAATAAGAAGGCTGCGGTCTATAAGGTCGGCTCAGACACCAAAGATGCAAAGGTAAGCTCGAAAGGCGACGAGTTTCGCAACGGTGCTGTCTTCAACGAAAAAAACAGCAGCAGTGTTTTTAAGCCCTCCCAATACTATCACTACAATGCGGAAAATGCCGGCAACAATCTTATCAATAAAATCAAAGCCCGGGCCGGTTGGGAATAATCATTAGGAGCAGATGATGCGTATACCTTTAGCCAGTGTTTTTTTGTTTTTACTTTTTATTTTTGTGACGACGTGCCGTGGTGATCTCGACCCCTGCGTGGATGTGGAGGGGGGGGAAGCGTTAAGTCAATGCGAGCCTCAGGCAAATGTCGTACTCACTGTGGGGGACGATGATGATGACGATGATGATGACGATGATGATGACGATGATGATGACGAGCCGAAAAGCGCAGACTGCTCGGCGATAAGCGAGCATGACTCATGGTCACTCTGTGCCTCTGGGCCGGGTATGTGTGTGGGGGTCTTTGAGGATGGGGCCGGTTGTGTTGAGTTTTGTGCAGCCGCAGGCATGATTTGCTCTGAGGCTTGGGAGAATATGGACGGAGCCTGTGCAGCGGATTTGAGTCGGCCAGAGTTAAGTTGCAGCACGGGCCATTTTTCCGACTATTGTGTATGCGTCGACCCAGGCGATTGCACACCCTCATGCGAGAACAAAAGCTGTGGCGATAATGGTTGCGGTGGCTCCTGTGGTGCTTGCGATGGAGGTGCCTCCTGTGTCTCCGGCGTATGTGAGCTCCCTTATAACAGCAGCAGCTTATTTGATGCGCTTGTGGGCTATGGGCAAGGGACCACTGGCGGCCTTGGTGGGTCCCTTTGTACGGTCACCAATTTGAACAATGCCGGCTCTGGAAGTCTACGGGCCTGCGCCGAAGCATCGGGTAAGAAGTGGATTCAATTTGCCTTAAGTGGTGACCTCTATTTGAATTCAGATATTCAAATGAAGTCGAACAAGACCATTGATGGCCGCGATCAGAAGATTCGAATTTTTAATAAGGGTCTGGATATTTCCAATCGCTCGAACATTATCGTCACAAATCTTATTTTTAAGAAAGGTGATTCAAGTGATGACAACGATGCGATTAGAGTGCGCAACAGCTCAAGGGATGTTTGGATCCATCATTGCTCGTTTTCGAATTATCATGATGGGTTGGTGGATATCAAAGAAGGTTCAACAGACATTACCGTCTCCTGGTCGAAATTTTCCAATCACGACAAGGTTATGCTTATTGGGGCGTCGGTGAATGACACGATGGATGAGAATATTCGCGTGACCTTACACCATAATTGGTTCAAAGGTACGAAGCAGCGTCATCCTCGTTTGCGTTTTGGGCGTGTCCATGCCTTCAACAATTATTACGATTCCTGGGGCGATTATGGTTTGGGTTGTTCTTATAAGGGGCAGTGTTTTTCAGAGAACAACGTCTATGATGCGGGCTCAAATAAAAAGGCGGTTGTGCATCGGGTCGGCTCCGATTCGCGGGATGCCAAGGTTCGCTCTGAAGGTGACTGGCGTTTAAACTGGGCGATGATTGATGAAAAAGATCCCAGCAGCGTTTTTGACCCGGCTGAAGATTATACCTACAACGCGGAAAATGCGGACAATGTTTTGATTCAGAACATTCAAAGCCATGGGGGTTGGCAAGAGGGTTCCTAGGGTATGGTGGCTTTTCTAGAACCAGTTATAGGTCACATCCAGCCAGGGGATAGGTACTGACGAGCCTTTAAAGAATATAAGGCCCAGATCAAAGGCAAATTGTTGGCCGATAAAGCGCCCGCAGAGGCTGGAGAAATACATGAGCTCTTTGTTGTCGTTATCGTTTGAAATACTCAGAAACCAATTTTCCGTAAGCAGTGCAAAGCTCTTTGTGAGCCTTTTGTTGAAGCTCAGGGTGGCGATGGCGGGGCCGAGCTCATTATCATTTGCGGATAGAGCAAAAGGATAGCCTAAGCTTAGTGTGCCATGCGTCTCCGGATCACCGTAGGTGGCCGAGCCAAAGACAAAGCCTAACGCCACATCTCCGCCGCCCAAGAAAAAGCTCTCAAACCCGGTGGCGAGATGGAGCTTGTCCCCATAAACCGGGCCGCCAGCTTTGATTGCGGTAATAAGATTAAAGCCATCGCTTGCAAAGAGGAGTGGGATGGCGGAGCCAACGAGTATAGATACATTGTCTGTGACACCGTAGGCAGCAGAGCTGAAGAAGAGCTCTTTTTGTGATACATAGCCTTCGCCTTTTTTTAGCTGAAAAGCCGAGGGCCCATAGACATAACGGGTTCTGTTGGGATCGCCATGATATATTTGCCCATATTCATCAACGCGCGCCTTTTGATCTTTGCTGATGGAAATGATGGTGGAACGCTCCAAGGTCATGGTTCCCGCACCCCGGAGCTGTATCTTCACATGCATTTCATTTTCTTCGATAACTTCACCAAAAAGAATATCTCCCGAAACCAATTCAATTCGTGAGATTTGAGTCTTGTCTTGTTCTTGTTCTTGTTCTTGTTCTTGTTCTTGTTCTTGTTCTTGTTCTTGTCCGTCTGCCCAGCCATTTTGTGGCGCCATCAGCATCATGAGCAGGACGCTGGTCATGAAAATATAAAGTTCTTTGCGATTAAGAATCAGATCTTTGTGCATGTGGGTTAGTCTGCCACGGGCAGGAGGGCAATGCCATGCAAGAGTGTTTAAAAATAGGCTTTGAGTTGCATATAAAAGCTATGGGGATAGTTGCCGAATTCAGAGCCAATATTGATGTCGAGCAGGTCATTACCGCTTGCCTTTTCGCCCATGCTCACCATGGCGCCGGTTAAAAGATCGATTTCATCGCTCAAGGAGATGACCAAGCTTGGGTAGAGTAGTGCTGAAAGCTTTTCCCAAGTCCAGAGGAGCGTTAAGGAGCTTTGTACCAGGGCGCTGATTTGGTGACTTAAGCTGCAGCCACTGACATGTTCTGATGCCTGTAGCAAATCGCCGGCACTAAAGAGCGTCAGGCCCATAAGTAGGTTGTTCGGGGCGCCGCCGTTGTAGAGTTGTTCAAATTGAACCTGTGTGTTTTCGTTAATAACATAACCTAAACCCAAAACCGCACTGAAGTGTGCCTTTAAGGCTGAGCTTTTATCGGGCCAAAGATAGGTGCCTTCAAGCCGCATTCCAACGCTGTCTATTTCGCCCGAGGCACCGGCGCCAAGATGAACACCGTTGTGGATAAGGCCGCCTTGCAGTGCCAGATCCCAGTCCGCCATATTACCAAAATAGCGCAGCAGGCCGTAGGCCTTATCGAATTCATCGGTGGTGGCAACAAGGTTGAGCCCGGAGAAATCCCCTAAAGGGATATCGACACGCAGGCCATCTATGGCAGCCTTATATTCCCGATCGAATTGAATCGCACCAAAGGGTGAGAATACATCTAAAGGATTCCAGAAGTAGGTCTTACCAAAGGTGATGGCCTGTTTTCCTAAGATGATATCCGCCGCCTCCAGACGTAGTTTCAGGTTGGCTCGCTCAAGGCTCTGGAGCGCTGAAACCTTATCCTCAGCGTATAGCTCCCAGTTGTTGTTGAAAAACAAATAATGCTGGGTTGATGTATTTGTGGCAAAAATTGCAGAGAGATCAGTATCGTCGATGACAGCCATCTGGGTTAGGCCATGTATCTCATAGCTCAGATTGCTTGTTGGTTTTCCGGCGGCAATTAAACGCAGATGCAGGAGCCCTTGGGCGTCGTAAGTATTATCCGCATTGAAAATGGGGTGCTCATGGTTTTTAGAGAGAAAAGTAAAGGCTTTGATATTACCATCGAGTCCAAAGCTATCATCCACATCGCCTATCAAGGCATGGGCAGCCTTTGGCGCAAGGCAGCAAAGAGCGAGCAGCGAGATGCAGCAAGCTTTAGTTATTCGTGCGGTCATCGGAAATCACGCCGTCGGTGAGAACAAGAACTCTTTTTGAGCAATCCAGAATTCTTGGATCGTGGGATGAAAAGAGAAAGGTAATACCCTCCTTTTCGTTCAGCTCAGCCATCAATTCAACCAGTGAAGCGGCGGTTTTTGAGTCCAGGTTGGCGGTGGGTTCATCAGCTAAAACGACCGTTGGGTTGGCCGCAATCGCCCGGGCGATGGCCACACGTTGCTGCTGGCCGCCGGAGAGTTGGGAGGGAAAGTTGTTTGCCTTATCCGCAATACCCAATTTTTCTAAAACAGCCATGACTTTGTCACGCCGCTCATTTTCCGGCATGCCTCTGAGCATAAGAATGTATTCGGCGTTTTCATAAGCTGTAAGGACAGGAAGAAGATTGTAGTTTTGAAAGACGAAGCCAATATGCTCGAGTCTTAAATTGGCCAGCTCTTTGTCCGTATATTGGGTGACCTCTGCACCATTCATATAAATTTTCCCAGAAGTTACATGATCCAGACCACTTATTATATTGAGCAGTGTGCTTTTGCCGGAGCCTGAGGGCCCGGCAATGGCGGTGAATTCGCCGGTTTCAATCTTGAGATCGACATGATTAACGGCTTTGACGAGACTTTCGCCTTCGCCAAAGAATTTACAGGCGGCCTGCGTTTCAATGATCGTTGTTGTATTGGCATTCATCGTAAAACCTTTGCGATGGGAATGTTTTTAAGTCGTTGAATAGGCACGAGACTCATAAGAATCGTTGACAGCCAGACACCTCCACAGAGAACAAGAACCACTTCTTTGGAAATTTTTGCCCGCATGATGGTGTCGAAGACAAAACCTGAAACCTCAAGTTCGCCTTCAAATTCATAGATAAGTCTTAAATCGAATCCGTGTACCTGTACCCACCAGGCAAGTCCGCCGCCAACGAGAAAGCCGAAGAGGGCGCCGAAAAAGCCCAAAAAGAAGGCTTCAAGTACAAGCTGTATTTTGAGCATATAAAGGGGGGTGCCTAAGGCGAGCTGCACACTAAACTCGTGGGTGCGCTCGAGGGCCGACATAAGAATCGTATTAAAGATGGTGAAAAGGCAGATGATGATCATGATGCCTTGAAAGACCTGATTCGAGCCCCGATCTGTACGAATATAGTTGGAGAGATCGGGCAGGGTTTCTTCCCAGGTGCGCAAGGTTGCCCTGTTTGTTGTGAACGCTTGAGATTTTTTCAGTGCCTTATCAAGGTCATCCGCGTCTTTCAGGAGAATACCTAATTGGGTAGCGCTGTTTTGATCCAGGTCGAAGATGGCTCGTGCTTGCTTGATGGGAATTTGTACAAGATAACCGTCCGCCTCATCGGCCCCCAGTTTAAAAATTCCTTTGACGCGAAAGAGCTCTTCCGCCAGCATGCCGTGTTGGTTGTTGGTGCTTAGAACAACCTTTTTACCAATCTTGACTTTAAGCCTTTTGGCGAGAAGGTGCCCAATGACGATGGCGTTTTTGTCTGCGTCTTCGAGATAAGCACCATCGGTTATTTTTTCTGCCACCGTAGAGTATTGCTTTTCGATGTCAGGTTCGATGCCTGCAATGCCGACGGCGGTAGCACCATGGGCGGTTTTGATAACACCCTGCCCAAGAACAAGGAGTTTGGTCGTTTCAACTTCCGGTAGATTTGCAATCTGTTCTCGCTTTGTATCCACATCTGAAACAAAGAGATCGATGGCCGGTGCATCCCGATAGTCAGGATGTTCAAAGGAAAAATTCCCGCCATTGGTTCGTACCGCATCTTCCATGAGTTTTGCATAGATGCCATCGCCTAAGGTCAAAAAGAAAAGGGCAATGGCCAGACCAAAGCCAACCGCACCGACAGAAATAAAAGTACGCCGTTTTTGTCGCCCTAAATTCCGTAAGGCCAATTTGATGAGTGTGAAAAAGCGTTCCATGAATTTAGTGTTTCTGCATGGCTTTGATGGGTGAAAGTCTTGCCGCCTTGATGGCTGGAAACAAGGAAGCCAGCACACAGCAGGCGCTGGTGGCAATAATTGTGAAAATAATATCGATCGGCTTTAGATCTGAGCGCAGGACCGGATCAAAAGCGATGCCAGACATGCGCATGGAGCCACCCATGGATGAAAGATCAATGCCGTAGGTGTCCAAAAGAAAACAGAGAAAAACACCGGCCAGACTTCCAAGAATGGCAGCACATGCACTCAAGACAAATGCCTCAGAGCAAACATCCACGATAATGCGCCAGGGCTTGGTGCCCAGGGCCTTGAGCATACCGTATTCGCGAACCCGGTCGTGGGTAGCCATCAGCATTGTATTAAGAACGCCGAAGCCCACGGCGATAAAAAAGATGAAGCTAAAAACATACATGGCAGAGCGACTCACCCGCAGCATATCCGCCAGGGTTGGCAAAAGTTGTTCCCAGGTTTTGATTTCGACTTTCTTTGCTGCCGCATTAAACTCGTCGGCGACTTGTGTGGAGGTCAATTTGTTGTTTGAGTTTAAGGCTATTTCATGAATGCGCCCCGCTGAGCTAAAGAGTTCTTGAAAGTCGTTTTGGTGCATGATGACCGCGGAACGATCCATCTCTTCGCTGATGGTTTGCAGTATGCCACCTACGCGATAGATCTCATTGCCCATGGAGCCATCGGCGGCTTGTACAACGGCGATGAGTTCCGATCCTATCTTGGCGTTTAGGGAGCGGGCGAGTTTCCGCCCTATGACGACCTCTTGCTTCGAGTTGTCGGAGAGAAATTTCCCTTCGAGAATATATTCGGCAAAGCGAAAAGTTTGACGCTCTTTGCTTGGCTCGATGCCCCAATATTGGGCACCGGCGGATTTGGTATCAATAGATGCAAGCCCGTAGCCATAGGCACGAGGACTTGCGGCGACCTCTGCAGCTTTGGCGATGGCGAGATATTCTTCCGGATTTTCGATGGATTTGTAGAGGGATCGGTCCTCTCTATATTCGGGGGCATGGATTTGCACCTGCCCGATGGCCAGACTTGTGATGTTGGTGATGGATTGCTCTATCCAGTAGCGCATCATCGCAAAAAGGGCGATGAGCATGGCGCAATTAAAAATAAGTGCGCTTAAGGTGATCAGAGTGCGCTTTTTGTTGCGTAAGAGGTTGCGCGTGGCGATTTTAAAAGTCAGGGGCATGGTTTATCGTTGTAAATTGCGCAGAGAAAAAAGGTCCTTGGGTAATTCCAGATCAAAGTTGATTTCATCATAGGAGACAACCGTTTTTTCATTCGGTTTGTCGACGGGTTGGAGAATCATTGTTGTCGGCACGGTTCTGGCGCCAACTTTTTTGAATTTGTCAAAGTTCATCACCCGGTTAAGTTTCATTTCTTCATCGTAGTATTCAATATCGATAGGCAACCAATCACTCGTTTGTACTCGGACCAGTACTTTGCCCCAAACCACCGCCGCATCTTCCTTGGGGATACAGGAGATTTCAATCACCTCTTTATTCTTGCGCTTGCCCGAAAAGCTTAATTCAAAATTATAGTCTTCCGCCATTCTGCTTTCTTTAACAAGATCGTCGTTGGTGAAGTGACTGCCCATCCAGGACCCACCCATCATTGAAGAAGGGATTTTGATGACCCTCTTTATCTTGGGCAGATAATTCCAGATGTTTTTTCCTGATTTGAGGGTTGCAGTTCCTTTCTCTTTTTTAGGGGCGAGAATACGCATTAAGGAATCTTCTTTCCCCTGACTCCAAAATTCAATTTTAAGTTTGCGTTCCCAGTTTTCGGTTTTGACATGCATCTGCATGATGCCCTGCGAAGATTTACCGCGGTAAAGGTCATCAACATGGTCGAGGATTTTCTTCACATCCACGTCCTTGGCGTAGGCACTGCCAGGGACAACAAAAAAGAGTGTTAAAAAACTCAAAAGGCGCAAAATCATAGGGTCTTATCGCTCTATTTCCTAAGGGGAGCAAGGGTAAGGCTAAGCCTCGAGACCGAGTTTTTCGATAAGTTTGATATCGTCGTCAGGCAGTCTTAAGGCGGTGGTCTCCAGGTCTTCCTGCATGTGGTTTGCATTGGTGGTACCGCTTAAGGGTTGCATGCCAACCTGTAGAGAAAAGGAAAAGATAATTTGCGCTGCGGTTTTTCCTTCCCGCTGGGCGATTT
>CAXGWX010000129.1:0-9649 GCA_964013445.1 uncultured Bdellovibrionales bacterium
AGCCTACAAGCGTGATATGCGACAAGCAGCCCGACGTATGGAAGGGTTTCGTCGAATTGATATATTGACGAAGAACAAATTGGAACTGGCTGAAGATAAACTCGCTCAGCTGGGCCGAGATTACTATGATGCGATCAGCGAACTGGCTGCATTAAAGGGAGAAGTGGTTCCTCCGACATTGGTCAAGCCAAGCCTTCCTGAGCGGGAAGCATTTAGTGAAACATCGGAAGAACTTTCATCTCCTGAGGATATTCTCGAGGAAGAGGATAAGGGACTTGTCGATTTTAAGAGCAGTGCGGAACAAGCGCTTGCTGAGGACGACATTGACCTGGAAGAAAGCGTTGTGGAATTGGCGGCTCAAGAGGTTGCTGAAAATACAACGGAGCCTCCAGCTGAAGCGCTGGAGTCCTAAGGTTTAAGTTTATTATGAGTGCCGGTGCAAAAGTCGTAACCCTTTCTACATTTCGGTCGAACCTGTCTCGATCCTTGCGTCGTCGGGGAGAAAACCTCTTAAGCTCTGTTGATTCAAAAGAAGAAATTGCAGCCCTTGAGCCGGTTGAGGCCTTTTTGATTTTCAAAGAAATGGGGCCTGGGAATTCACAGGCACTTTTAAGGCAAGCTTCCCAAGAGCAAATCCAGGCATTTTTAGATTTAGATTGCTGGCGAAAAAATAAACCGAGCGTAAATGATATCGACTTGTGGTTAGCCTCTTACGCCCAACAAGACGTTAACCTTCTTGCGGAAGCATTTTGCCGGTTGGATGAAGAACTGCAGATTCTTTTCTTGATGGACACGCTTGAGGTTTATGACCTGCGCAACGAAGAGGAGCCGGATGACCAAAAAGAGGATGACGTATTTGTTCGTACCCCAGACGACCTCTTCTTGATCCGCTTTACCCCCAAAAATGAACGAAATGTTGATCCTATTTTGCTCTTAAACAGCATTTATAAAAACGATGCTGCGGATGCCCACCAACTGCTGATGGCGGTTAAATGGGAGTTAAAGGCGCCGCTTGAAGAAAGTGCATTCACTTTTCGTAATGGCCGACTCGAGGATTTGGGCTTTCCCTCAGCAGCTGAAGCGCAGCGTATCTTTGTTGCGCCGGCAAAATTATCTGAGACGGTTCGGCGTGGTGTAAGTAAAAGTGTTTCTACTTTGCCTGCTCTTTACGCTCAGCCATTTACGGAAGCATCTCTTTTTGCCCTATGCCTGGCGCGTATTAAGGATGGTGCGGTTCTTGAAGATATTCAGCGCGAACTTGGACTCTTAATTAATTGTGCGATCATTGCCTATGGCGAGAGCCCGCAGGATATAGAATATATTGGCGAAGTTGCTACCACCGTGCGCGATACCCTTTCCCTGGGGTTAGAAGCAATGCTGGCTGAGGAAATGCAGCTTGAGGACTCCTATTCTGAGGAATTTCTGGCGGCCGGTGAGAATACTGTTTTAAAGGCGAGTTTGGAACACATCTTTCGCCATGGATTTCAGCTGCTGCGCGGGCTTAATGATAGAACACAGGAACTTTTCTCGGACGAAGTGTTTGCGGCTTGGTTCCAACAGGATGATGATGCGCCAGACTCTCGGGCAGACAAAGCTTTTTTAAGCGGTCTACTCTTTGCCCATCCGATCTTGAGTGGATTTGATAAGCTGGACCCACATAAGCAAAAATCATTTTCAAAACAGAGTGAAATCCTGGAGGCACAGGACCGCTTAGAGGCTTTGCTCCATAAATTTCTTTAAGGTGGGCTCTCTTTAAATTTGCTCTCCACCATTTCCTTAAATGCGGATTGCGGCAGGGCGTAGATACTGTAGTCCGGAGTTAAGCTTTCTGCATAACCGAGGAGCTTAGTGTAATCTAATGGTTCTTTGGGGAGTTCAGGGTGGATGCTTTGTAGCTTTGCCGCCTCAAAATAAAACTCGCTTATCCATGGCGCAATCTCCAGTGCTCGCTCTAACGCGCGAAAGCTCATAGTATAATCTTCTTGCATGCGCGCCAGGTTCGCAAGTTCTGCCCAACCTTTGGCAAGAACTGCTTGAATGCGCATCGAGTGATGGTAATGATTTGGGAAAAACTCATGAAGAGCCTGAGCTCTGGCAACATTGTTTGTGTAGGATGCATAAATTTGTAAATTCTTCTTTTCTAAAGCTTTAAGGTCTATTTCTTTTTCGATTGGCACGATTTCTGCTGCTGCTCCCCAAGGAATAAATTTATATTTTTGCAGAAGCTCATAATAGTGTTTATTTGGTTGGAGGCTTATGTCGAGCAGGAAAATTTGCGCGCCAGGGAGTGCATCAAGGAGTTGCATGATGAATTGCCAGGGGCGAGACATGTTGAGGGTTAGAAAGGTATCCCGCTTCATGGGATAGTTGGCTTTGGCAAGCATTTGCAAGCGTTTCATTTCCCGTTCAACAGGTGGTGCATGCATGAGATGCAGATCGCTTCGATAACTTTTGGTTTGGATAAAATAAAGACCGCAGGCAAAGAGTACATCGTCGCTGCCGCCAAGGACAATCGCATTTTTTGGGAGCGGCAGAAGCGTATCGGTACAAAAGTTGCCTAAAGTCTTTTCTTCGGCAGCGTTAAGCAAGGGCAAGCGAAGAAACAACGTAGATGCGAGAATGAGCAGACAGATGAGAGCAGCGAAAGCAGGATTAAGACTTCGAATATTTCTTTGTTTCAAATCTTGTAGAATATAGTTCAGGCCACAGGCGCCGAGAATGGTCAGGGTTGTCTCTGGGAGCGGAAAAAACTTCAAATTGTTTGCCGCCAGATAGCCCTGCAAGGGCGCATTAAAGAGTAGAAAAAAGCCAATGCTTGAAAGTCCCAGGGAGAGCCAAAGGGCCAGCAGGATCTGTTGTGTTGCGCTGGTTTGATTTTTGATGAAGTAAAAAGTCACGAGGGCTGCTGGCACCAGGATATGAATGTTGTTCCAGGCAGTTGTTAAAAAGAATTTAAAGTAGCTCAAAGGAAAGCGTTCTCCGCCACCAAAGTTTGTCAGGGCAAAGGTGCCGTAATCTTTTCGCAGGAAAACATGGATGAGGTCATAGGGTTCACGCAGGGCTCGCCACGAAATCATCTCGTTTGGATCTGACACCAGTACAAAAAGTAAATAAACGACCACAAAGCTTAAACATGTGGCGATGAGGTAGAGCCACCGTTTCAAATTCAGACAAGGCCAGGCGACGTATAATGCAAGTAGGGACTGGGGTAGGACAAAGATAATGGTGTGGTGATTGGCCACTCCTAGAGAACCGAAAAGCGCAGCGATAAGGAGGTAAAAGAATTTGTTCTCTTGTTTTGCCTGGACTGTGCGTATGCAAAATTCCGTACAAAGGGCAAAGAGTAAAGTGTTGAGGGCAATAACCTCCACATGTACAGCGAATTTCCAAAAGACTGTTGATAGGGCCAGGAGTCCGATTGAAAAGTAGATCAAAAGAGTGTTTCTTGCCTCTCCGCAAATAAGACAAACGATACGGAAGCAGGATTGCAAGCATAGAAGTGAGCAGACCGCACTTAAGGCGGAGACAACCCAGGCATCTGGACCAGGAAGAATTTGGTAAAAGAGGTGAGCTAAAAAGGTGTAGAGTGGAAAGCCCGGCGGATGGGGCACGGCCAGCTTAATGCTGGCGGCGAGGAGTTCACCAGAGTCACCATAGGTGGGGTGTCTTGAAGCACTGAGAAGATAGAGCAATAAAATGGCCGACCAAAATGCCCAGCCATAGATCTTTCCGAGTTTCGATTGGTTTTCTGCCATTGTTGCTTAGCGCATATAATGCGCCTTAATGCGTTTAATTCCTAGATAACCTAACACGATACCAACCAAAAGAAGATAGATAAGATGTACGAATATTGAGGAGTCGATTTGGTTAAAGGATACGGCTTTGGCAACCTTAACCGCGTGAAAAAGGGGAGTGAGGTAGGCTATTTCTCCGACCCAGGGAATATCTTCGACAGGAAAAAAGATGCCGCTGAAGAAATACATCGGTGTTAAAAAGAGCGTGTAATAAAAGGAATATAGATCGATAAGTTGAATATAGGCGGTGAAAAGCAGTCCGATAGACCCGAATAAAAGGCTTGCTAAAAATACCACAGGGAGCAGCAGTAGGATCTGTGTGAAAGAGATTAATCCAAAGGCATAGATCACCAGAGCAAATACGCCACCGTAGATCATTCCCCGGGTCATTGCCCAGAAAAGCTCGCCAAGCATCGCGTCTTCGATATTGATTGGGGTGGAAATGATAGAGTCATATTTTTTATCGAAATGAATCTTGACGAAAAGATTGTAGGTGGTTTCGAAGGTGGCTCCGTTCATGGCATTGGCGACAACCAATCCAGGGGCAATGTATTGCAAGTAATTCATGCCTTCCATTTGTTGGCCAATATAGGCGCCGAGACCAATGCCCATACCAATAAGATAAATAACCGGCTCAAAGAAGTTTGGTAGGAGATTGATCAGCCAGGTGCGCCGATAGATATAGACGCTGCGAAACCAAACCCGCACGGCGGAAGTCAGAGAGAAGCTAAGTCCTTGGCTTGTTGCGCTCATGCATTCTCCCGTAATTGATGGCCAGTGAGTTTAAGGAAAACATCTTCAAGGTTGGTCAGTCGTGAGCGTAGCTCCACGCCAGGGTTACTTTGTTGAAGGGCGCTGATAATTTCGCCGGATTTGTCGCTATAAAGCACCAGTCGCTGTCCAAGATGGGTGTGCAAGGAAACCGCATCCGCAAAACGTTCAAGTATTTTATTCCGTTCTTCCATTGCTACGACAAGTTCGATGGCCTGGGGTGCGAGATGTTGGCTGATGAGCTCTTTAGGCGCGCCAAGTGCGATAATTTTACCGTCGTCCATAAATGCCAGGGTATCGCAAAGTTGTTCCGCCTCTTCCATATAATGGGTGGTTAGAATTAGTGTGCGGTTGTCGGCTTTAAGTTCGCGCATCTTTTCCCAGATAAGATGCCGCGCCTGGGGATCGAGTCCGGTTGTTGGTTCATCCAAAAGCACCATCTCTGGATGGTTGATGAGGGCGCGGGCTATCAGGAGACGTCGCTTCATACCGCCGGAAAGAAACCTCACCTGCGTATGGGTTTTGGCCTCGAGGTGAACAAACTCCAGGAGCTCCTTAATTTTACTCTGGATGTCGTTGCCTTTGATGCCGAAATAACGGCCATAGAGCTCCAAATTTTCGTAGCAGCTGATGTATTGTTCTAAATAGTCTTCCTGTGGAACCACACCTAGCCGTTCTTTGATTGAGCGGCTGTTTTTTTCGCTGGTGGGCAATTCAAAAACTTCAAGCGTACCTGCTGATACGGGCGTGACGCAGCCAATCATTCGCATGGTGCTTGTCTTGCCAGCGCCGTTAGGGCCGAGAAAGCCGAAGCAAGAGCCTTTGGGGATAGCGAAAGAGATTTGATCGACCGCCAGAAAGTCGTCGTAACGCTTGCTTAGATTCTCTGCTGTGATCGCATATTGCTGCATCGTTCAATTCTTTATTCTCGCCGCATGAAAAGACCGTTGGGGCAGGGCAACGGGTGTGTCTTAGCCGCCTTGCTGATTGGCTTCGATAGGAGATACGGCGCTGGTTTCGATGGTTTGATCTTCTTCAAGATCGGCAAGAATGAGGACCGAGAAATACTGTGTGTTGGAGCCAGACTTTTGTTCCGCCACCGCAACGCCAAATGTGGATATATTCGGGTCAAGCAGATTGGCGCGGTGGGCCGGGCTTTCGAGCCACTGTTTCAAGGTATCCTCAAGGTTGCCTGAGATGGCGATGTTTTCAAGGGCACGTTTATAGGGGATGCCTCGGCGATTAAGTCGCTTGCTCAAGTTGCCGCGCTTAGGGGAGTGGTGGGCAAAGAAGCCTTCACGGACCATATCCTTGGCATGGGCTCTTGCGGCGGCGGCCAGGGCGTGGCTGCTGCTGGGCAGCTCAAGACCAAGATTGAGTCGCTCCGCCAGAATTAAATTGCGTAGTTTGTTTTCCAATTGGCGGGGCGTGAGTTCCGCATTTTGTTTCTTTTGCTTTTGCGGATTTGTGATGTGCTTGGGTGAAAGCACCATCTGCACCGGAAAGAGGGCGGCAATCTCTGGTCCACGACCGCGCTCAAGCATGATTTCGATAATCGACTTGCCTGGTTGCAGGGCTTTGGGCAGCTCTAAGGAAAAACGACTCTTGTTAAGGGCAGCGGGGGTGCGTGATATGCTGCCGTCTGGATTCTGCACCACGAGGGTGAGATAGGGTTCGACCTGCATGCCGTTCTTCGAGAGTGGGCGAACCCGACCATTGAGCTTGTGCGGTTTACCTACCAGCATGCGGGGCGCAATCGTGTCGAGGGCCAGCATATTGCGGGAAAAAAGTACCAAGAGGCGGGTTTGGTAGGTGTCTTTTTTTACCGCCAAGCCGATACGATTAAAACCAGTGTGCCGTACGCGCTCTTCGAGTTGTTGTCGGAGGTGCGGTTGAAGGTTTTCTTCCGGTGGTAGGCTCAAAAAGATAGCGCCAATTTGTCCGTCGGTTAGCCCCCAGGCGTGGGCTTTATTATGTAAGCGTTGAAGATCTAAATCCCCATCGACCGTGAGTGGCAGGTTGCCGACGTGATTGTATGCGGTTTTGGTGAGTCGGGCGTCAAAGGCGAAAACACCCTTATGCCCGGCTGCCCATTTTTGGATATAGCGTAGGACGGTTTTTTCTGGGCTGTTGAGGGTAGGGCTTTTGATCAGACGTTCATAGGAAAAGCGAGGTGTCTCTACGCCGGCGGCCCAAGCAGATGAGCCAAAAAGAGCAATGGCCAAGAGCGTAGCGAAAGCCCAAAGCCTGTCGCTAAATTGCTCATCCAGAGCTTGCCTGTTCGAAAGAGCGTATTTCAAATGCACCTCTGCCTAAGGACTCAAGGCCCTCTAAAATCTTTTCTTTGTCACCTACAATGACTGTTGATAGATTTTCAGGTTTGAGCTGCTCCCGCGCTACACGGTTAACATCTTCAACCTGAACCGCATTTATTTTCTCCGGTAGTGTGCGATAGTAGACCACAGGTAGCGAGTGACCAAATATTTTGCCAAACATTTGTGCGATACCGCCAAGTGTTTGAAAGTAACCGGGAAAACTTAAGGTATAGGCATTTCGAGCATGCTCCAGCTCTTCTGCCTTAATGCCTTTGCGATGCATGGTGGCGATTTCTAAGAAAATTTCGTTCACCGAGGCGGCGGTGGCATCGGTTCGCACCGAAGTGGCGGCAAAAAATGCACCACTATGCTTGAGAAAATCAAAATAGGTGCGGGCACCGTAGGTATAGCCCTTGTCTTCGCGCAAATTCATATTGATGCGGCTGTTAAAAAGACCGCCTAAGATCATATTGCACATCAAAATATTGTAAAAATCCGGATGACCTCGCTCGACTCCAAGATGGCCAATGCGCAGAGCCGACTGTGGCGCGCCAGAGCGATCGACGAGAATGCGTTTCACCTCTGGATCTTGCGGTTTAGTCGGGCTTAAGGCGACAGTCTTATTGGCTTTCCAACCCTTAAAGGTTTGACGAAGCTGATCGAGATCGGAGGCACTGATATCGCCGACAAGAATGAGTCCCGCAAGGTTAGGCCGATACCATGTCTTATAAAACTTTTTGATGTCTTTGAGCGTGAACTTTTTGAGGGCTGAGGCATCGCCTAAGGCACTTGATACATAGGGGTGCTGCGCAAAAAGATGGCGCCGAAAGACCCTGCCCACCAGGGCTTTGGGGTTATCGAGAGCTTGGGCAAGGGAGCCTAAGCGTTGGGTGCGTAAGCGCTCGAGTTCTTTTTTAGAGAAGCTTGGTTGTAGGATAATTTCCGCCACAACTTCGAGGACGCTGGCAAAGTTTTCCTTGAGACAGGAGAAGCTCAAGGTGGTGGTTTCCTTGTCCACACTGACGCTCAAGGAGCTGCCGGCAAATTCAATGGCCTCGTTGATTTCTTTGGCGTTACGACTTTTGCTGCCGGTACGCAGCAGTTCGGCGGTCATTCCGGCCAGACCGGATTGGCCAAGAGGATCGTTGCTCGAGCCGCTTTTAAGAACCAGGCTAAAGTGAACGATTGGTAGGATGGATTTTTGATGGCTTAAGAGTGTGGCACCGTTGGCCAGTACTTCCTTATCGGGCACCGGGGCTTTGGTGCTGACATCACCGCTTGGGGCTGGTGCTGTCGCACGGAAGTTCGCCTCGCCTTTGCTGCTTTGGGTTGCGGTGCAGGCTTGCAGGAGGGCGAGGACTAAGAGTGTGCGTAGGGTTTTCATGATGCATCTTCTCCTTTAGGTACGGTGAGGATAACCACCCGGCTTTCGGGTTTGATGAGGCGCTTGACCAGCTCCTGAACATCTTTGGCGCTGGCTTTTTTGTAGCGCCCCAGATCTTTGGCGAAAAATCCAGGATCGCCGGTAAATTGATTGTAGCGGTTAAGCAAATCAGCCCGGCCGTTAACCTGTTGCAGTCCGCTGACCATTTGGGTGAGCAGCTGATTGCGGGCTCTTTTTACTTCCCGATCCGTTGGTCCTTTGTTTTTGAATTCATTGATGACCGCGGCGATTTCTTTTTCGATGGTCTCCATCTCGACCCCTGCCTTGGCGGTGACATTGATGGCAAAAAGAGATTGTAGGGTCAGGGAGTATTGGTAGACGTTGACGGATTGGGCAATTTGTTTTTCGTAGACGAGCCGTTGATAAAGCCTGGAGCTTTTGCCGTGCCCTAAAATATAGGCGGCCAAATCACAGAGCGCATCGTCCTGGCTGTAGGCGACCGGTGAATGCCAAGCCATGCTGATGCGGGCAAGCTGCACCGGTTCTTCGACGGTGACGCGCTTCTCGGCGGTGATGGGGGCCGTTTTAATTTCCTTAGGGGCCGGTTTTTCCCGGCGCTCCAGATCGCCAAAATATTTTTTGATGAGCTTGAGTGCCTCGGCGCTGTCAAAATCACCGACCAGGGCGATGGTGGCATTCGATGGGGCATAGTAGCTTTGGTAGAAATTCTTCACATCGTCTAAAGAGGCGGCGTTTAAGTCATCCATCGAGCCGATGATGCGCCCATAGTAGGGATGACTTTTTTCAAAGATGGTTTGAAAGAGCTTTTCACCGCTGGGGCCATAGGGACGGTTTTCCACCGACTGGCGGCGTTCGTTTTTAACGACTTCCCGTTGGTTGTCGAGTTTTTCTAAGGTCAGCGTCTCGAGCAAAAAGCCCATACGGTCGGACTCTAGCCAAAGCGCCAGCTCGAGCTGATTTGACGGCACGGTTTCAAAATAATTGGTGCGGTCAAAGGAGGTGGTGCCGTTGATGCGCGAGGCGCCGGCGTTGCTCAATATTTTAAAATGTTGATCGTCGCCAACGTTCTTCGAGCCCTGAAACATGAGGTGTTCAAAAAGATGGGCAAAACCCGTACGGCCCGGTTCTTCGTTGATGGGGCCAGCGTGGTACCAAAGATTGACCGCCACCACCGGTAGGGCGTGGTCTTCGCTTAAGATAATTTCCAGGCCATTACTTTCTAAGGTGTGGCGCGTGAACGGAATAGAAACATCCGCATCGGCGGCCCCTACGGTGCTAAGCAGGGCAAGTGTGAAGAGCAGTGGGTTCATGAAGATACCTTTGATGTCGCCGTAACAGGACAGTGTTGTTTTTTGGTGCCCGGG
>CAXGWX010000130.1:0-9613 GCA_964013445.1 uncultured Bdellovibrionales bacterium
ATCCTTAAAAAACAGTGTAGTTCGACGGCTTCTTGAGGCTCTGCTTTGCGCTTATTGAAGCACATTATTTGCCGCTCAGAAGTAACTTTTTTGCGATTTCGACGATAATTTAAAGGTGCCCCGGAAGGAAAATGTTTCGCTATGCCAAGGCCGGTGCACGCCAATTCTCCAGCCACTTTAGGGCCCGACCCTGCAAGGCACGGAACTATCGACTCAATTCCCTCAACAAACCCTGCAACCCTGGGCGATGGTCTTGATCTGCATACCGGGACGAATGCGCCAAGGCCTAAGAGTTTGCAGGCTCTGCTGCTGGCGGTGGCAAAATTGCCCCGTTCGTCGACTTTGACCGGCGCTGAGCCCTTGGTTAATCGTCGGGAAGTTAAAAGACTCGAGAAGGCAATGCAGGAGTGGCCGAAGTCGCTGCATCACACTTTGGAAAAGCTTTTGCAGGAAGTTGATACGCCTTTTGCCCAAGGTCTTTTGTTGCGGGCCGTTGCCGCAAGAGCAGGGCGTTTAAAGGAATCTAAGGCCCTTGATGAGCTTCAGCACTTTGCTCAGCGTCTCAAAGCTTTAAGTCCCGCCGAGCTGGAAAAGCGGGCGACAGTTCTGGACTTGCACCCGTTGGAAAACAGCAGTGACATTGATGCATTGGGCTTTTGGGATCGGCGCGGGGTGATTCATGACCGAACCAGGAATGATCAGGATGCTAATAATGACGGTCTTTTTCAGCGCTTTACCGCAAGTTGTGGACCCACGGTGATTCAAATGATGTTAGCAGAAGCAGACCCTCTGAACTCCTTTGCGATTCATCAGAGCGGCATCCATAGCAGCAGTGATAGGGATGGGGTGGCGGATTTTCAAAGGACCTTACTTGAACGCTTTGAAGGTATTGCGGTGGGGAGAGAGCAAGCTTCTATCCGTTCCAGACTCAAAAATGTCCTCGGACGGCTGCGTCGTTATGGACAGCTCACAAACATAGAAAGCAGGGCGGTGTTGGACTATTGCGAAAGTGGGCAAAAGCTGGATGGTGCGGGAGAAAAAGCCCTTAGGGCAGTCCGGGAAGGCTATGGTGGTTTTCCTTCGGGGGCGCAGATCAACGTTTTACGCGGTGGTTCTGCCGCGAGAGATGCGGGGATGACGACCGCCGGCTTTGTGCAGGCCTTAAACGAAGCGATTGGTCCTCTGACCGGCGCAACCTACGGCATCACCGTGCCACCCAATGGCTTTGCGCGGGGGGAGGCAAAGCAGCACATCGATGTGGTGGCCAAAGCCCTGCGCAGCGGACACGACGTACCCTTTGGCATGCAGGAGCCGGCCCATTGGTTGCTCTTAAGTGCGGTTAAGGGCTATGGCCAGCGGCGCCAGTTCTTGGTGTCGGATCCAGACGGTGGACGTACCGCCTGGGTTAAAGAAGCGGATCTGCTCAATGGCTCTTTTGCTCGCGACCAGTTTTACCTCTGTGCCACAGGCGAAAAGCCCTATGTGGATGCCTTCGTTTTGCCTCTTTAGTACCAGAGGGTTTCAAACCAGAGTTCCGGTTTTGGGTCGAAGAGACCTGAACCGTGTCTTTGATCTATCCAGGTGAGAAGCACATTGGTGTCTTGGGCTTGTCCCTGCAAATGGGAAGTGCCTTCAATAAATCTAGCGTGAGGAACCACGACTTCTTCACCGAGATTGAGTTGGCTGCTTAAAGGTGCGGCAAAGAGTTCTATACGACCTTCCAGCAGGTCCTCTTTCGTTGAACGATTATCCGTCCACGCAAGTATGCTTGGCTGCTCTGGACGATTAACCAAATAGGGTTCGGCCCTGTGGCCCGGTGCCTGCAAGAGAGTACTCGGACCGCTCAGGTTATTGGTGCGTCGACCGAATTTGCTATAGCGTTCAGCTTTAAAGATAGTCTCATCGCCGTTGTCTTGTGGCGCATTAAGATCAACTTCTGACCAGAGTGATATGAAGTTTTCCCCATTGTGAAAGATACGAGATTCGTGGGCATAGGTAAGGGCTATACTGCCGCCATTATAGATTTCTTCTTCGATGTTCCCTGTTGCTGAGAGCGTAATGACTTGGGCCTTATCAATCTTCATGGCCAGCCAGGGGTGCCAGTAGCTGCGAACAAAGGAGACAAGACTGGTCTCATCATGCACTGCTAAAGACATTTTGCTGATAGGTAAAAATGTGCCGTCCGGTTGTACAGCAGTGCCTGGACCTGCGCTGGCAACTTTCAGCGGACCAGTTTTGGTGAATGTGTCAGTCGCAAATTTCATCCAGTGGATGGAAGAGTCCTCTGGGCCATTATTTGAGCGCCATATAACAAAGTAATGACCATTGGAAAATTTGATGTCACCGCCGTAGGAGCCTTGGTAACCAGGCTCCTCGAGGGCCATCGCTGGAACGATTTCTTTGCCGTCAAAGTCGACCACTTTAAAGTAGTTGAGGTAGGGACCACCATTTTCTTGATAGAGGATACCGATACTATCGTCGCCAAATGCGGTTCGCGCGTATAAGGTCTCCTGCTCGGCGTTAACGAGTGAAATGGGTTCTCCAAGCCAGCGACCGGCGCCGTCAATTTCCTGCAGCCAGGCTTCCGCTTTTGTTGCGGAGCGGTCTGTCCAGGTAACCATCAGCTTTTGATTACGTCGGTGCAGGGTCGGCGCGCCGGCAAAGCCAACAGTCTCAAAGTCTGTAAGCTGGCTGCCTTGCCGTGAAATCAGAAGTTCAGCACTGCTTTCGAGCGGGCCGGATTTACTATCGGCGATTGCCCGAACCGTATATGAGCCGTCGCTGAGATCAGCGATGTTGATATTTGCCAGCCATCCTTCATGTCCAAGGTAGGTGCTCGGATAGCTCTGCCCATTAATCTCCACATCTAAGCGAAGAAGGTTGCTGCTCGATTTGAGGCGCAGAGGGATAAGCTCGTAGATGTCCGGATTTGCACTAAAGGCACCAGCCACCGCCTGGGTGAACCAGAGAGCGGCGCTTTGCCCTTGGAATTCATCATTCTTTTCAGATAGTTCCGGGTTCTCCGCACAGTTTATGGCGGTGCTCAAAACGCAAAGGAAAAGCCAGCGTTTCAACATTATTTTGTTCTTTCCGAGGCTAGAAAGCAGGGCTAGCTTTCGTGAGGTTCAGCCCTTGTACAGACTTGGACTAATAAAGACAAGGGGAAAAGGATTTTCTCTTTTGCCAACCTGGCAGACCTAGGCTAAGGATTGTCAGATGGTTAGTTTATGTTTCTGAGCAAGCTTTAAGATAGATTAATACGATGAATCCGATTGTCCGCGAATGTTATAATGAATTGTGCGCTGGAGCGACCTTGGTGACGGCGACGAACCGTTTGGCGCGCTCAATGCAAAATGATTTCGACCAAATGCACGTCGACGCAGGGGACAAGGCTTGGGCGGCGGCGGATATTCTACCTTGGAGCGCTTGGATTCGAAGAGGTGTGCAGGATATTCAAAACCTAAACAAAGCACCAAAACATTTGCTGAGTTCGGGACAAGAAGAGCTTCTCTGGCAGACAATCATCAGAGCATCGGGGGATAAAGTGCTGCTCGATGTTGGCTCGACGGCGCGCAAGGCCATGGATGCCTGGAGGCTTGTTCATGACTTTAACCTGGACCTGGGCAATGAAGAGTTTCAGTGGACGAAAGAGTGTCGGTTATTTGTTCGCTGGAGCCATGCCTTTAATGACGAATTACGGAGCCGCAATGCGCTCAGTGGTGCAAGTCTGGTGGGCGTTTTAAGGGAGTCCCTTGCAGAGGCGAAGACAACTTTGGGGCCCATCATTTTTGCGGGCTTTATCGATTTTACTCCTGCCCAGCGCCATCTGCTCGAAGAGCTGCGAAGGGTGGGGTTCTCGGTTCGGACACAGTTTCCAGAGAGGCCATCAGGACGAGTCTCGGTGTCTCGGTGTTTGGATACAGAGTCAGAGCTTTTGGCAGCCGCATCATCTTGCCGTAAGATACTCATGGAGCGTCCAGAAGCAAAAATTGCAGTTGTTCTTCCGCGCTTGGGTGCGCTTCGAAGAAAAACAGAAAATCTATTTCGAGAGGTTCTTACCCCGACCGCAGTCTTAGACTTTGAAGCAGATGCATCGGATGTTTTTCATATATCCCTTGGTGAGGCCTTATCTGCTCAACCCATGATTCGTGATGCCTTAAATGTTTTGAGTTTAGGGCCAGGACGACTGGGTTTGATGGATATTGACACCCTCCTCTTATCGCCGTTTCTGCAAGGCTCTTCAAAAGAGGCGGCAGCAAGGGCGGAGCTTAATGCAAAATTGCGCCGCATGGATGAGATTGATTTCTCATGGAAGTTTATCCTGCGCGAAGTTGAGCGGCATGCGGGGCTTGCAGGCCTAAAGGCACTTCTGGTCAAATATGAAGGCAGTGTGCAACTCAAGTTTGATGCTAAGCTTGAGTTGTACGAGTGGGCTGGGTGGTTTTCAGATCGATTAAATGCGCTGGGCTTTGCCAATTCCATACGAGGTTCAAAGGAGGCTCTTACCTGGCAGGCTTGGCAGGAAGTTTTGGCCGAACTCTCTGAGCTATCAGCTGTGTCAGGAGATGTGACGATTTATGAAGCCTTGGGGCGTTTGCAAGACCTTTGCGAGAAAAAGCTTGTGCAGCCGCCGAATCGGGGTGAGCCGGTACAGATCATGGGTATGTTTGAAGCGGTTGGGGAGACTTTTGATGAGCTTCTGCTACTGGATATGCAAGAAGACGTTCTGCCGCAGCCTTTGGCTCCTAACCCCTTTTTGCCGCTCTCTTTGCAGCGGGAAGGGGCATTACCTCACTCAAATCACGGCCAGAGCGAAAGCTATGCGAGACGCGTTTTGGCGGAGCTCTGTTCCAGCGCGCAACGCATTGTTTTGAGTTATGCGGCGAGTGACGAAGGCAGAGAATTACGACCTAGTCCATTGATCAGGGAGTATCCGGTGAATGGAGAAGAAAACACAGAGGACCCGGCCAGAGTTTTTGCTTATTTGGGTGGTCGTGCTGTCACCGAATCACTTGTGGATGCTCAAGCTCCGAAGGTACCGAAAGGTGGTGTGGTCAAAGGAGGAACCTCTCTGCTCCTCGACCAAGCGGCTTGCCCATTCCGTGCTTTCGCCAAGCATCGTTTGGGGGCACGGGTCTTAGAAGAGCCTTTGGCGGGGTTGAGTCCGAGCCAGAGAGGTACCCTTGTGCACGAGGTGTTGCAGAATTTATGGGAAGAACTAAAAAGCTTTGCGGTCCTCGAAAAGTTGTCAAAGGAGGAGAGGGAGGAAACCATTTCCCGGGCAGTGGATAAAGGGATAGAAAAATTCAATGCATCACGACCGGCCAGTCTGAATGACTATTTGGCTTCTTTGGAGCGAAAGCGTTTACAGCACTTGCTTGATAAGTGGCTCGACAAGGAGCTTGAACGGCAACCCTTCGAGATTCACTCTTTGGAAAAAGAAATGGAGATCGATGTGGGGGAATTACAGTTGAAGGGGGTTGTAGACCGTATCGACAAGCTTCCCGAGGGCGGGCTTATGATTATTGATTATAAGACCGGCGAAGTCTCCGTAAGGAAGTGGCTCAGTGAACGGCCGGAAGATCCTCAATTACCCATTTATGCTCTTGCTCACAAGGACCGCACTTCCGCCGTTGCTTTCGCCCAGGTTAAGCGTGGTAAGAATCTAGGCTTTAGCGGGGTTGCGCGGAAGGATGGATTTGCTCCCGGGGTGCGCCGTCCCTCTGAGCGGGCTTTCGAAACAAACGACTGGGGTAAACTTCTTGAGGATTGGAAGGTTGTGCAGGAAAAATTAGCACAAGATTTTGTTGATGGACGGGCAGATGTGGATCCGAAAAAAGACCAATCGACATGTCGCTATTGTGGCCTTGAGGTGCTCTGCCGGGTGCATGACAGGCCTTTACGCTTGGAGGACGAATGATCCTCAGTGATGCACAAGAGCGCCTAAAGGCCTTGAATACAGAAAAATCCTTTATCGTCCAGGCCCCCGCAGGAGCAGGCAAAACCGAGCTTCTAATCCAGCGCTTCCTGGTATTGCTTGCTCGAGTAGGGCAGCCCGAAGAGGTCTTAGCGATTACCTTTACCCGTAAGGCGGCAGCAGAAATGCGGTCTCGAATATTGTCTGCGATTGAGGATAGTTTAGGGCCGGAGCCAAATGAAGCTCATGAGCAAAAGACATGGAGTCTGGCGCGGGCCGTTATGCTTCGAGATAAGGAGCTTGGTTGGTCTATCCTCAATAATCCGGGGCGGCTAAGGGTTCAGACCATCGACTCTTTTTGCGCCTACCTGTCACGGCAAATGCCTTGGTTATCTCGCTTTGGAACTGAAATTGAATTGGTGGAGTATGCGGATGAATATTATCGCCAAGCGGCTCGATACTGTCTTCAGCGTTTAGGTCGGGATAAAAACAAATCACTCGAAGTACTGTTGATGCAGCGGGACAACGATGTGGGTAAATTGGAAAACCTTTTGGTTACGATGTTGCGCAAGCGTGACCAGTGGTTGCGGCATGACTATAAGGAAGAGACACTTCGGGATATTTTGGATACGAGTTTACGACTTCTAACTCAAGAGGCGGTTGAGAAGTGTGAGGCGCTCTGGCCAGCAAGATTGCGAAGTGAGATGACAGAACTTGTCGCCTTTGCCAGCCAAAATCTTCGTGATCTTGGGCAGGAAGGAGATATTGCTTCCTTTGCAGCAACGCCGAGTCGAGATCCTGAAACCTTTGTCTCATGGAAGGCAATGGTCGAGCTTTTTTTGAAGGCTTCGGATGGGGAGCCGAGAAAAGTCGTTAATGTCAAACAAGGGTTCCCAAAAGCAGACAAGACCATGCCTGAGTCAGAGCAGGACCTCTGCACAGCGCAAAAGTCACGGTTTAAAGAGGTTTATGAGGTACTCTTAGAGGAACGGGCTTTTGTTGAAGCTTTAAACGGCTTGCGTGGGCTTCCGCCAAGCTCCTATGGGGAACAACAGTGGGCAGTTCTCAAGTCAACCTTTGAGCTTCTTCGTCATGCATTGGCTGAATTGCGTGTTGTTTTTTCAAGTGAAGGTAAAACCGATTTTGTTGAGGTCGCATTGGCTGCCGATACCGCGCTGGGGGCCGAGGGGCGTCCAAGTGATTTGGCTCTGTCTCTCGACTATCAGATTCAACACATTCTTGTTGATGAATTTCAGGATACCTCATTTACTCAGTTTCGTCTTCTCGAGCGTTTGATTGATGGTTGGGAACTTAACGACGGTAGGACTCTGTTTTTGGTCGGTGACCCGATGCAATCTATTTATCGATTTAGAGAGGCGGAGGTTGGATTGTTCCTGAAGGTTCAGGAGGAGGGTTTAGGCAGTGTCCAGCTGGATACAATTCGGTTGAATACAAACTTTCGTTCAACACCTAATTTGGTGGAGTGGGTTAACGAGGTCTTTGAGGATGTATTGCCGAGGGATGCAGACCTCCTGCTCGGCAAGGTTCCCTTTGCTGCGTCGAACGCGCATAAAGACAGTTCAGAAAAAAGCGCTGTGGTCGTTCATCAAAACATTCTTCAGCCTGATGCCCATGAGCAGGCACGTCGTTCCGCTGCAGCCCTCGTGGCACTGATTAAGGAGGAGCGCCGAGCATATCCGGAAAACAAGATTGCTGTGTTGGTGCGGTCGCGAGCGCATCTCAAAGAAATATTGCCCGCCATGCAACGTGCAAAATTTGCATATAAAGCGGTAGATATCGATCTGCTTGCGCAGCGCCCAACGGTTCAGGATTTGTGGGCTTTAACAAGGGCACTTTTTCATCTTGCGGATCGGCCTGCTTGGCTAGCCATCTTACGAGCACCTTGGTGCGGTTTAGAACTAGGTGACCTCTACACCTTATGCGCTGAAGAAAAGGGAGTGACTCTTTGGCAGCTCCTGGAGCAAGAGGGTTGGAAAAAAGCTCTGCCGGAGGAAGCGGCGTCAAGATTGCAAGGAACCTTTGAGGTGTTGCAAAAGGCGATAGGCTTTCGAGGTCGAATTTCCTGGGAAGCTTTGGTGCGTACAACTTGGTGTTTGCTCGGAGGGCCTAGCCTTTGTAATGAGGATGAACTCAGCGATGCGATGGCTTATCTGGACCTGCTCAGTGATTGTTGTGACCAGAATGACAGTCTAAACACTGCTCTTCTCGCTGAAAGGATTGAAAACCTTTATGCGCAACCGAATCCGCAGGCGGATGATAGTCTACAGATAATGACCATTCATAAAGCTAAGGGCTTAGAGTTTGATACGGTTATTTTGCCATGCCTGGAGCGCAAGGGAATGGCTGCGCAAAGCGATTTGCTTTTATGGCTTGAAAAAAGCGAAGGGCGTCATAGTGGATTACTCTTAGGTACTATGGGGGACGGCGAAGAGGCGGATCCGGTTTATGATTACTTGAAAGATGTGAATAAAAAAAGAGAGCGTTTTGAGAATGCCCGCTTGCTTTATGTTGCAATGACACGAGCTAAGGAACGGGTGCATCTTTTTGCTGACCTTAAGGTTGCTGGAGAAGGGAATTCTCCAACTAAACCTGAAGCATCCTCTCTGCTTGCTCATTTGTGGGAGCCTCTGCGTGAAAAATACTTGCATGACGTTTTAGAACCACCGGAAAATGAGGAAAGGCGGACCGTTGAGGCAAGATCCAGATTGCTAAAGCGCCGAACGCTAGCTTGGGAAATGCCGGAGATGCCAGCATCTGTGGAGATACCAAGAGAGGAAATTCTTCTCGATGATGAGACCCTCTTTCCCCAATTTGACTGGGCAGGTGAGCGTGCACGGCATGTTGGTGTTTTAACGCACCAGATGCTCAAAATCATAGCGGACGATGGCTTAGAACAATGGGACGGCAAACGATTAGAAGAGCACAAAGCTTATTTTTCTGAAAAACTTTGCAACTCAGGGGTTGTTGCCGAAGAGCTTGAACGTGCGGTGGCAGATGTCCACAGGGCGTTGTCGAATGTTATCGAAGACGACAAGGGGCGCTGGATTTTGCAGAAACGTGAGGGAGCTTATAACGAAAAAGCCTTTGCGGGGCTTTTGAACGGCAGGGTTCGACATGTGGTCATTGACCGAACTTTTGTTGATGATGAAGATGTGCGGTGGGTTATCGATTACAAACTAAGTGTGCATCGGGGGGCAGATGTGGATGCTTTTGTAAGTAAGGAAGTTGAACGATATTCGGGGCAATTGAATGAGTATGGTCGGCTTTTGGGCCAGTATGAAGACCGTCCGATCGCTTTAGGACTGTATTTTCCGCTTTTAAAGGCTTGGCGTCATTTGCCTTTTGTCACTTAAGCTTGAGCTTGGCGCGAGAACCTTTAACTTAACGCTTTGTCGGTTGTTCTTGCCCTTTATTCTGGTGGCAGCGACGATTCTGTTTTTATATGTCGCGGACCCATGTGCTCCAGGACATAGCTACGAGGTTATAGACTGATTTGGCCCTATCTCCCGTAGGCGCTCAATTCTTTGTAGCACCGGTGGATGCGAGTATTCCAAAAACACAACAAAGGGATGGGGCGTCAGGTTTCCCAGGTTTTCCACTGAGAGTTTCTTCAGTGCGGAAATGAGGTGTGTGGAGTCATCCGGGGTTGTGGCGGAATATTCATCTGCTTCAAAT
>CAXGWX010000131.1:0-9590 GCA_964013445.1 uncultured Bdellovibrionales bacterium
CATGATTCCCAAGCTCTTAGTACACTAAGTAGAAGCAAACAACATCTGCCGGAGCCCCCCCTCTGAAACCCCGTAATGCTCTGATAAAACTCGCCAAATTAGAATTGAGCTTCTGCCCGATGGCGGTGAACACCACTCTAAAAACAGAGCTTCACTCATGCATCCTAGTGGTGTCGCGCGCTTACTTGAATTCTCCCACCAATCAAAAAACGTGACATAGTCGACAGTCTTCTGCTCAGGAACCTCAAACTTCCTCTTCCAGGCCTTAAAGCTGAGAGCTTCCTTTTGCAGCTTATGGTAATCCCATTCAACAAGCGCCCATGTCGGCAAAGCTTCTGGTCGCTCAACCCCTTCTTGCACCAAGCCCTCAAGCAAATCCAAACGTTCCTGAATTGCCCCAAGCTCGAGTGCATCAACCTGCCGCAACACGCCGGGAAACTCTTGCGCCAAATCCTGACTCTGCTTTTGTCGTGCAGCCAATGCCTCATCTGGCACGCGCAAAAGTCCTACTTGCTGCCAAGCTTCCCGCTTGCTGCGCAAGTCGAGCATGGCTTGGTATTTTTTCCTTAAAGCAGATATGCCAGCAAGCCCGATTGCATGGGTAAAATTTGTTTGCCTGGTCATCAAAAAAGTCTCTCTCCCCCTCTTAGTGTAGACAAAATAAAAAGCCTGAATCAACACCTAGATAGCGAATATTAAGAGCAATTTCACGCTTTGAGCTTTGACATCCAGGCACACTTCGGTAATGTTGCAAGCAATTACTTCTGTGAAGGAAAGTAGATAAATACTGTGATCAGCACCATTGAAAAAGTACTCTTCCTTAAGAACGTCGACCTCTTCAAGACCATTCCAGGTGAAGAACTCTCCTATATTGCTCAGATTACAGACGAGATCACATTTGCAGCAAATGATGTCATTTTTAAGGAAGGCGATCAGGGCGATTCGATGTATCTCATAGTCACCGGCAATGTACGTATCCATTCAGGTGAGCACGTTATTGCCGAGCTGGGTGCGGAAGAATGTTTTGGTGAAATGTCAATCCTGGATGCTGAGCCGCGCTCCGCAAGCGTTACGGTTCTAAGTGAATTAACACTCTTGCGCCTACAGCGTGAGGATTTTGCCGAAATCCTGGCTGAAAAAAGCGAAATTGCTCAAGGCATTATTAAGGTTCTAACCCATCGTCTTCGCGAAGCGAATCGGCGTTAATCTAACGACAATATGACTCGCCAGGAACCAGAGCAACGCGAACGCTTAGACACCGCGTCCCATTTGGACTTATCTTCTCCAGCCATGCACGGTCGTTACGGGCCATTCATGCGCTTTCTCTTTAAACAAGCCTTTGGCCAAATTGAATATCCTCCAGAGGCCGCAGAAGAAATTAAAGAATTAAACAAGGATGCGATTATCATCTATGCCGCCAGAAACCAGTCCTTCTGGCTCGTGCTTTATTTCAATTACATTCTCCTGCAGCTGGGTCTGCCCTTAGCCCGATTTATTGGCGGCACGAATCTACTTCTTTGGCAGCCTCTGCGCTCTATCTGGCGCATGTGGAAGCAACGACACAGCATCGTCGAACAAAACTGGAAACAAATTCTCTCCCAAGAGCCGCACTCAGTTAAAGAATCGCTGCTGGCACAAAATACTCTGCAAGAACATCCAAGCCTTATCTTGCTCGACCCGCCGCGGGGACTTTACCGCAGACCACGAAAACATAAGCAAGAAAACTACCTGCGTATTCTCTTGGACCTCCAGCAAAAGCTGGAAAGACCTATCATCTTGGTGCCACACGTTGTTACCAGTAAAGACCACGGTGGAGCCGAGGCCCAAACCTTAAAAACAAGAATACTTGGTGATCGACATCAACCCACCATGTTCAAGAAACTCGTTCTTCCACTTACCAGTTTCCGTAAATCCTTGGTCCGCGTCGGGGCAGCCATCAACCTGCAAGAATATTTAGCTGAGCACGAACAAAGTACACCTGAAAAATTGTCGCGACGGCTACAGCACGATCTGAATCGAACATTCAGCGACGAGGAGCGAGTTGTTGCCGGTCCGCCCTTACCCCAATTTGATGTCATCTCCCGGCACATTCATCGCGATCAAAACATCCAGGAAATGCTCAAAATGGAGGCTGAGAAGACGGGCCTTCCTTTGCATGCCATTGAGAAAAAAGCTTCTCACTACCTAAAGGAAATTGCGGCAAACTATACACCACGGATGCTATATTTTGTTGGTGGAATTTTGAACTGGGTATTCCACCGCATCTACGATGGAATTGCGCTCGACAAAAAGGGCTTAGAGAGAGCGGCTAATGCGGGACGCCACAGCCCTGTGGTGTTCTGCCCATCCCATCGCTCTCATGTTGACTACCTCATTTTATCTCTTTCGCTCTGGAACGCCGGCATCACGCCACCCCATATCGCCGCCGGTGTAAATCTATCTTTTTTCCCTCTGGGCTATATTTTTCGTGGTTGCGGAGCATTTTTCTTGCGCCGTTCCTTTCGCGACAACCCACTCTACGGATTGGTCCTTAAATCCTATGTGAAGGAGCTGATGCGCGCGGGTGTAACCTCTGAGTTCTTTATCGAAGGTGGACGCTCCAGAACCGGCAAACTTTTGATGCCCAAGTTTGGTATTCTAACCATGTTGATCAACGCCTGGCATAGTTCCAATCAAAAGGATTTGCAGTTTGTCCCCGTATCAATCGACTATGAGAAAATTGTAGAAGCTGGTTCCTACGAAAGAGAGCTTTCGGGGCGCGAGAAAAAAACCGAAGATCTTGCTGGACTCCTTAAGACGACTAAAGTTCTGCGTTCCCGCTATGGTCGCCTGCATGTTCAATTTGGCGAGCCTCTATCTCTCAATGAGTTTCTTGCTGCTTATAAGGTCAGTGATGACTTTGCACCAGAGAATGAGGAAACCTGGCGGGGTTATATCGAACGACTGGGTTATAAAATTCTTTCAGAAATGGCTAAAGTCACCACCGTCACCCCCACCTCTGTGGTAGCCACCGCACTCCTGGGACACCAAGGCCGCGGCATGTCCCATGAAAATTTTGTCGAACATGCACAAGACTTGCTCCTCTTTCTCGAAGACGCTGGCGCCCGCCTCTCACCCGCACTGCTTAATTCTGAAACACGTGCACTGGCCTTGGAAGAGGCCATTAAAAACTTAAGCCGAGAAGAATTGGTCATTATAGAGCAGGTTGGTCGCGACGATAAAAACCCCATCTACCGCATTCCTGACGAGAAGCGTCTGCGCCTCGACTACTACAAGAATGGCGTAATGAACCATTTCGCTCCAGCAGCCACGGTCGCACGGGCTATTATCAAAGAATCCGAAAAGGTTATTCCCTATGAAAAGGTCTACAACCAAAGCCGCACCCTTTCGCGACTCTTAAAGAGGGAATTCGTTTACTCTGTGGGCACAAACTTTTCCACCACCTTTGATGAAACCCTGGCCACTCTCGCCTTCCGTGGCTTCATTGATGTCTACGACAATGGTGAGATCCACGTTCGTGAGGAAGAACCGCTCGAACTTCTTGCCGGCCTCCTTGACAGCTTCGTACAAAGTTACTGGACCACATCTAAGTCTCTGGAAGAATTGAGGAATTTCCCTCTTTGGGACAAGGAGCTGGAAAAACGAGCCATTGAGTCGAATCGTCGTGCATTTCTTGAGGGGACCATCTCCCGCCCAGAAGCTGCCTCAAAAACCTTAATTTCTGGGGCCTTAGAGATATTTAAAGGAGCCGGTCTGCTCACCAGCGAAACGGAAGGCAAACGTCAGACCTATCACCTCACCCCAGAGGCTGAGGCCGGAAAACTCACCGAGATGATCGGTGACATTCAGCAATTCCTTTGATAGGTAGGCCACTTAGACTCTACCCGGCGCCAGACAATTTGTTTTAAAGGAGTTTACAGCTATGCCCGCAATTAACCAGCCCAGCAATATCGATACCTTAAGAGGTAATCTTGCCGAATACAAACAACTCCTCGGCAGCGGTCAACAAGATGAGCTGCAAAAAGCAGCCCAGCAGATTGCCCATACCCTCCCTAATCTCACGCATGACCAAATCGCTAGCCTGGCACCGGAAGAGCTAAAATCCATCGAAGCACTGGCGGGCAAAAGCTTCTTTGAAATCAATCAAAAGAATTCAAATGCAGATGTCTTAATGGACTTTCTCGCACGAGTAGATCAGCCCGCTCCTGATGGCTCCTCGCCTTTGCTCGACGCCAAAGAAGCGGCCATCGAAGGTCGGCGAGAACATAAAGAAAAGCAGGTTCTGGCGCAGAGTTCAGCTAATCCGGCCGAATTCCTGCTCACCCTCGCTTCCGATCCAAAGAGTCTTGAAAGCAGCATGGAGGATTTTATCAAGCGAATTCCTGATGCAACAATGCGCAGCAATATGCAGCAAGAGTTCAAACAACTACAGGGCAACCTGATGAATGCCCGCTTTGAAGCGGAAGGCTTTGAGGCTCCATTGATGAAACAGGCCACAGCTTTTCTGCTTGGCGCCCCAAACACACTTAAAGCCAGACAAAAAACTGCTCTTACCCAAGCATTAAAAGACACCCCCAACGATGCAGCCCAAAAGGAGCTCCTCCACAACGCCGCAGGTGCATTTAATCCTGAAACTCTGCAAGCGATTTCTGCTTTGCCAAAAGATGCACAAGAGGCATTACGCACCCATCTCACAGCCTCAGCAGACGCGGTCCGCTCCGCATCAAGCAATCCAGCGGGCTTGGGTGTTTCCCTACAAGACCCACTCGATGATGGGGATCAGGACACAATGGATGAAAAGAGCATCGAGAAGCTTCCTGAATCTCTACGTAATCCGGTGAAGGAATATCGTAACGCCAAAAACGACTACGAGCGCTTGGCTGTGCGCATCGATGATGAAGTCATGGGGCTTTTACATTCAGGTATCCCCATCGAATCCTTGATTCTTCTTGTCATGCTCCGACTTGGCGAAAAAGCTGAAGGCAAACTTAAATACAAGATGGAAGAGCTGCAACTCTCACAGCAGCTCGAAAAAAATCAACTTAATGCTGCTGACTTTGGGTTGAAGGTAAAGAGCGAGTCGGTTCTGATGCAAGAATTGCAGGCGGCCATGCAACAGCACTCTCAACTCATGCAAGCCTTATCTGCGGTGATGCGTCAGGTTCAGGATCTGGTCATGACCCCAATCAGAAATATGCGCTAGGACAAAACTTTTATGAATGTAGCAACTGTCGTAGGGGTCCTTATTGGATTAGGCCTTATTATTGGTGGAATTCTCGTAGAAGGCACCAGTATTAGCTTCTTCCTCAATCCTGCCGGCCTCATGATTGTTATCGGTGGCACCATTGCGGCAACCCTTGTGTCCATACCGCTTTCTGAATTCGGTCGCATCATGCACGCCTTTTCTGTTGTCCTACGAAAAGATCCTCCCAACCATGAACAGTACATTAATTTTGTGGTGAACCTTTGCAAAAAAGCCAAGCAAGAAGGAACCCTGGCCCTGGAAAAAGACATTACCAAAATTAAGAACCTATTTTTAAAGGACGCGGTTGAAATGCTGGTCGACGGTTATAAAGTCACTGAGATTCAGGAGATTCTCGGTGAACGCATTTCAAATAAGATTGATAACGAAAGAGCTGAAATTGATCTGCTCAATCAAATGTCAAAATTTGCGCCTGCATTTGGATTGGTAGGAACGCTTATCGGACTGATTGCCCTACTGGCAAATCTTGATACCGGTGCCATGGGTTCAATTGGTCCTAGTATGGCTGTTGCTCTCTCCACCACATTTTACGGCGTCATCTTCTCGAATCTCTTCTTTAAGCCCATGGCCATCAAGATGGAGAAGCGTATGCGTGAGGAAGTCAAGCTCATGCATATGGTCCATGAAAGCATCGTCATGATTGCCCAGGAATGGCACCCTGCCAAAGTGCAAGACTACTTGAATTGTTATGTGCGCCCCGGCGTTCGTACTGTGCCAAATCGACGCTAAGAAGGTTTTCGCAAGCAAATGGCAAAATACAATAAATTCGCCGCAAAATTAGAGCAAAATACAGAAGAAGCTGACGACTTTTTTGTCTCCTACAGTGATCTGGTCACCCTACTCATGACCTTTTTTATCACTATGGTCGCCGTCTCTAATGTGGACGTGGACAAATTTGTTAAGATAGCCCGCTCCTTAAACGAATCTTTGGGTGGGGGCGACATGGTCTACGAAAATGTCACTTTGGATGACCTTGATGCCCTGATGCAGCTCTTTGGGAACCAGACGAAAAAGACTGAAGACGCGGCCTACGATGTGGAAAGACGCGACGATGGAATAGCCATTCGCTTCAGCGCAGAATATCTTTTCCGACCCGGTGAAGCACTGCTTCGTCCTCTGGCAATCCCTGCCCTGGAAAATGTAGCCAACACCATTGTCAGGCGGACAAGATTTACCGTTGTTGTCGAAGGGCATACGGATGATACGGACGTTGGCTCATCCAAATATCCCTCAAACTGGGAACTATCGACAGCTCGCGCATCCAGTGTCGTCAGACTGCTTGTTAATCAGGGCGTGGAGCCTGAAAGGTTAGTCGCTGCCGGTTTTGGCTCAACCCGACCAATCAAGAGTATCATCGGACTCTCGGGAAAATCGCTCAAACGCGCCCGGGAAAAGAACAGACGTGTGGAAATTTTCCTTTCAACCCTAAAAGGAAAATCACTAAAGAGTTACTAACAAGTTTTCTCAGTCAGAAATTAAAACAAAACCTATATTCCGGCTGAGTTCTTGTCTCGTAAGAGTCAACCTGCTTAAGAAGCCGCTTTCGGTTTCGGCTTCGCGTTCCATACACGCAAGGCCAGAACGACCCCGAGCAAGGACACCGGAATCATAGATATCGGCCACGCTGACCAGTTTGCGGGATCGGTTGCTGGTCCGATAAGATTACCTGCACTATCAAGCTGATCCTTGGGCAGAATGACCATATAAAGACCGGACATAAAGGCCGTTCCTGAATAGACAAAACCGTCGATAATCCCTACCGCAATACCGACGTTTTTCTTGCCGCCGAAATCCATCGACGCGGTGCCTGAAAGCATACCATGCACACCGATAACACACATAGACAAAAGAATGACCAGCGGTCCCACGATTGCCGTATCATATGTGAAGGTCAGGATGATCGAACCAATCAGCATACCTGCGTATAAGATACCTGCAACTGGGCCCCGGCGCGACTGGAAAACATGGTCCGAAATCAGACCGGCAACGACGCCGCCCATAATTCCAGCACAGCAAAGGAGTAATCCCCAGTTTTCGTAAACAAAACTATCTTTTAACGCGAGGACCCCGTCGGTTTGCTTAGCGAAGGAACGGAACCACTGCATAATGGCTTGTCGTAAGAAGCCACTACAAAATTCAATACAAGCAATGGTCATGATTACAGGATTTTTGAACATCAGCTTGAATACTTCAAGCGCCGGCAGCTGAGGCCCTTCATCACCCGATGATGCATCCGCCGTATCAAAATCATCATGCCCCGCCTCTCCCGGGCTGTTCTTGACGACAAAAAGGTCAATAAACCAAAAGATGGCCAGAAGCGCGGTGGGTATCAGAAAGACCATTTCAAGAGAGAAATTCTTAATAATGAAATAGCCCCAATCGAAAGCAAAATAGACGCCAAGGGAAATGAGGATACCGAAAATAGCTCCGAAAACGCCACGCTCTCGCACATGAAACCAAGGAGCGTTTACCTTCACAATGGCCACCGCACCAAAGCTTTGAAAATACATGTTCGCAGCATAAAGCACGGAGAAAAGCATGAGAAAATTGTCCATGACCCACGGCGCCGAATCGGCTTTTGAGGTCAGGCTCCAAGTCGCTAGTCCCATCAGCAAATTGCATAATGCGGAGCCTCCCGCACCAATGATGATGGCCAATTTGCCACCATAGCGGTCGGTCAAGGGCCCATTAATCAGAAATGAGACACCATAAGTAATCGTTCCCCACATAAAGATGTTTGCGAAATCCGCATTGGCCATCATGGGCTCGCCTAAGGTGTTTTTCATTTCCCCAAAAGCGTGCTGGGAGACTTTGATATTGTAACGTCCCATATAGAGAAAGGCGTAGGTTAACCCTAAGGGCAACCAGTTCATCACCCGGCGGCGACGAAACTCGCTCGTATGACCCAATTCAATTTTTGGTAAACGCGCGATCACAAACGTGACAACTGCAAGCAATATGGCTATTGGTGCTAATTCATTAAACATCGGTGCTCCATTTCACTAGTGATTTTGACCTTAGACACGAAAGCGTCGCTCCAAGCGGGCGCACCATACCCAGACAAATACGGATGAGCAAGAGGCTTTGAGGGTAAAAAGCTACCAATTACAGGCAGGTAAGACTGTTTTGATCGGGCCAATTGTCCACACAAAGGGCTTATCAACCCCTTTGTGCTACGCACCTATTGGCTCTCGTCACGAACAACAAGGGCACATATCAAAGTCAGGGCCCAAACCACCAGAAAGGGCATTTTCATCGCTAAAACGCATTTGCTTAAACCATCGACGGCCTTTCCATCAACCTCCGTACGACCTATTTCACCCGACGCCTGCTCAAAGAACTGTAAAGCCAAGCTTTTTGGGCCAAAGCGTGGCTCTCTGGCACTTACCAAGAGCTGGTCTTTTGGGCCTAAGATGCGCAAGGCAAGAGGTTCAGTGGCGTCCTCATTCCGATCAAGTTTAAGCTCTATGGTTGCTATCAATACCTTATCGGGGCGACGGACACGAATTCTAAAGTCTTGCTTTCTCGAGAATGGCGGATAGTCAACATAGCCCAGCGCTGCCCCCTCTAAATCCCTAAATTCAAAATACGAACCTCTGCCCCAATATATTTCTTCAGCAATTGCAATTTTTTGCCCCTGGCCGCATATCTCCAGCCGCAATGGCCGGGTTTGCCATTCGGACTTCAACTCAACCATATGCAAATAGCCAAAGGACTCTAAAATTTCCCGTGTTTGATGAATCCCTAAACATTGGCCAGGAGCCCGCATCACATACTTCCTCAAAACACTTAAGAGTTCAGAACGCTCGCGCTGCTCTTTGTGTGCCTTAACAGCCAGAAGCAATTCGCGCGACAATCCATGTTCAAGCTGCATGGCAGAAAAACCCAGATAGGTATTGAGAACCTTCAATACCTGCAGCCGAACATCGTCTTCCGGAGTCTTTTTGATTCCTGACAAGCTCATAGGGTCGTTGGCCAGGAGAGGTCTTTTAAAATTATATCCTATCTTATCCTTGGCGATTTCCTTCTTGAATTGCTGGGGTGCACCAACAGCCAAGGCCCCCCGATAATCGTAGCCTCCCCCATCACCACCAAAAGCCGCTGCCCCAACATTCCCGTCCGGATTGTTTCCAAAAAGCAACGAACCCTTGAGCGGTATCCCTTCTTCGTCTCCGCCGAATGCCTCAGACCCGGTGGCTTTACCTTGCAAGAGGCCAAACATCACCGCCCCCTTCACCGGGATGCCACCCTCCGCGGCACCAAAGGCTGCAGACCCTTGCGCATTTTCTTCTTCGGCTGAGGTCCATCAGTACTTGTATCAACCATT
>CAXGWX010000132.1:0-9566 GCA_964013445.1 uncultured Bdellovibrionales bacterium
CTTGCTTATCGCTTGTATCGGACTTTTCTGGTTTATCGAGCGCGCTATCCTCACTTAAGCGACGCACTTCAATCCATCGACTTCCCTGGGTGCTGCCGAGTTCGGACTCCAGCGCAACTCCCTCCGCCGTATCCACAACATAGCGAATTTTCTCTGGGTACACACCAATTCTAAGCTGCTTAATTAAAGGATGAGCAACATCATAGGAATTAGCCTCGTATGGAGATTTCGTTGCAGGCAAATCAATCACCAAGCGTCGAGGATTGCTCAGCCAGAATGTGTTGACCTCTGCGTCACTCTCTTCCGCCTTACCTAAATCAAGACGCACCGCGTCCGGAACACTAAAAGGCTCAATGCGATTTGTTTTTGGTTCATCTTTTTCTACCTTTTGAGCAACTTCATGCCCGTCTTTTGGTTGCTCGGGCTCAACCTTCACCTCTTCAGGCGGCTCCACCAGCTTACCCTCGGCAGACAAACCTTCATTTGTATCCAGCCCTCTTGTACTGATTTGAATTTCAGAAAGCTCTGGAGAAACTAAAATGGCCTTTGGCACTTGCCGCTTTTGTTCTACCTTCCCTACTTCAGCCATCAAACCGCTGCTCCAGGGATTTAAATTCTCCCAGATATCTTTTGCTTGCAAACCAGTATAAGGCACCAAAGCCAAAACCAATGCCGTGCCGACACCAACCAACATTCCTAAAAGAGCAGTGGTAACAAGTCTTGGCGAGCGAGAGCGAAGAGCGGAACGTGGAAGCTCATCATCCAATTCAAAATTTAAATGCTGGGTTAATTTCTCTTCATGCCCGCCGGCAGAAACAACCTCACGAAAAGTTTTTTCTTCGGGCTTTGGTAAATCGACAAATTCCAAACCGTAGATAGGGTTCCCTTCCAAAGGACGATGACACCATTTTACCTGGCAATAGAATTGACCTGGCTCCGCATCCGGCTCTGGCCTAAACCGTAACCAAACGTTCTGATTGAGATGCAGATCCAAAGCAGCGGCGCAGGCGACCCCGCCAACGGAAAGATTTAAAATCGTTCCCTGACTGGCCTCAATGCGCTCATCGGAACGCATCATGACCGGCGCGACAAACCTGACACGACCTTTTGAAGATCGGCCCGCATCCATAAAAGCGTCATCAACGATCGCCCGGGCTTCCAAGCCATAGTTTGGCTCCAACTCTACCTCGAGCACCGGTATATCCTCCGAAACCGCTTCCGCACCACCCTCTCGAACAGTGCTTAGGGTGTTGTTTTCGTTAGATTTTATTTGTTTTTCAGACGCTTCAAGCATAGAGCCCCTCCAGGCTGTAAGGTGGTTTTGATGTAGGACATTGTAGGTTGGTGTCAGCGGGCCAGCAAATTTCTCGCTGAAGTTTTTGTCGAACACTCATGACAGAACGTCGAGATGGTGCTAGAGCGCGGGGAAAATTGTCAGACCTGTCGACTAAATGCCATAGATATAAGTGCATAAGATAAGGAAAAATTAAGGAGAAAAAAATGGCAAGTGGTGTAAATAAAGTCATTCTTGTTGGTAACTTAGGTGCAGATCCGGAAATCCGCTACACCCCTAGTGGGGCTGCTGTAGCCAACTTTCGTATTGCTACAACAGAGAGCTGGAAAGACTCCGAAGGTCAGCGACAAGATCGTACGGAATGGCATCGAATTGTTGTCTGGGGACGATTGGCTGAGCTCTGCGGCGAATATTTGGCGAAAGGCCGTATGGTTTACGTCGAAGGCAAACTGCAGACCCGTCAATGGGACGATCGAGACGGCAACAAGCGCTATACAACCGAAGTTCAAGCCCGTGAAGTGACTTTCCTCGGTGGTCGTGGGGATGCCAACGCATCCGGCGGCGGAAACCAAGGCAGTGGCAATAAGGATTTTGACTACGGTCCACCGCCAATGGACGACGACGACGTACCATTCTAGGCTAAGCTTCTGGATTGCAACAACATTTAAAAAGCCCTTGTCGGTTTTTTGGCCTCATCTCTAAGTAGGCTATAATAGTTCGCGGGACTGGTTTATTTAATCGGTCATGGTGAACTATGGATTCAAAGCCGGAAAAGGATAAGGCCAACTTGAAGGAGGCCATGCGGAACCGAGCCGAATACTGGCGAAATTGGCGACCGCAAGAAGGGATGGGTAAACTCAGAAGAGGGTTGATGGCGACCATCAGACTCTTCTTTCTTGTCGCCCGCCGCAAAGTCTACCAGCAGCTCAAACTCCATGCCCAAGCCTTAACCTACGATACGATGCTTGCACTCGTTCCGGTTCTCGCTGTGATGTTTGCACTCGTTAAAGGCTTTGGCCTCATGGAGCAGATGGATGGGCAACTCGAAGATATCATCCTGAGCAATCTCTCCGTCACTCCCGAGCTTAAAGTAAGCGTCTCCAAATATATTGGTCAATTTGTCGATAATGTTCAATCTGGCCAACTCGGTGCGGTGGCCATTCCCTTTCTCTTACTCTCTGTGGTGTCATTGCTCGGCCATATCGAATTTGCCTTTAACGAAATCTTTGGCATCCAACGACAGCGCCGCTTAATCACACGACTGACCACTTACTGGGCCATCATCACTTTAGGGCCGGTCCTTATCGGTGCATCCCTAACCCTAACCGCCGCCTTACAAACAATCACGGTTGTGCAGTGGCTTGAGAACATCGGCATCATCAATGCTGCACTCATTCATTCCCTGCCCTTGGCCATCACTTGGCTCGCCTTTGCTGCCATGTATTTGGTCGTGCCCAACACTAAGGTTCGCTTTTCGTCTGCATTCAAAGCTGCAGTCATCGCCGGCAGCGGTTGGAATATCGCCAAATACGGCTACGCCATCTTTGCTAAAAATGCTTTTACCCTGGAAGGCATCTACGGACCACTGGCGGCGATGCCGCTCTTTATTCTTTGGATCTATCTCTCATGGATTTTAGTGCTCTTTGGTGCGCAGCTGGCATTCGCGTTTCAAAATATGCGCTCCTACACCATCGAAGATGTTGGCCTCACCATGAACCAAGATTATCGTGAGCGGGCGGGCTGTCGAATCTTCGCCGCCATCGCTTTTGATTTCGCCAAAGGGCGACAGCCGACCAATCCTGAAGAGCTGGCGGCAGATCTGGAAATTCCACGGCGGGCGGTGGAGGTTTTGGTCAACGAACTCAAAGATGGAAATTTTGTCCGGGAAACCAATCCAGACCGGGGCCTCGTACCTGCAGTTGAACTTGAACAAATTCACCTGCACCAATTGATCGCCCATTTCCGCCATCTTCCACCAACCGAGCTTGAGCTGAAAAAAGATAGCATTACCAAGTACCTGGACGAGATTTTCGCGGATATGAAAAACGCCTACGGGGTCATCGCCAGCCGTGAATCCTTTCACGATCTTGCACAAACCCTGATCGACCATGAAAGCTCAAGAGAAAGTGGCCAGGAAGCTGACTCGGCAACCGAACTAAGTGTCGAAAGCAAAGATATTCATTAGCGAAAAGCGTTGACATTCAGACAAGTTAACGAAAAACTTGGGTGGCTCTATGAGATTATCGATTAAATCTACAATCGCCCTGGCATGGCTTCTGCTCTTACCTTTGATTCCATCGGCCGCTTATGCTGCAGTTGAGGATATTGGTTTGGTCGTGGGACAACAACGTATTGTCTCAGCTCCCGGCGTCACCCGAATTGCTATCGCCAACCCAAGCGTTGCTGATGTTAAAGTTATTTCCCAGAGCCAGGTTCTGGTTACAGCCGTGGGCAGCGGGCGTACAGAGTTAACCGTATGGACCAAAAATAATTTTCAAAGCTACAATATCAGCGTTACCCGCATGGACCCGAGTCAACTCAAACGTGAGGTAAAGAAAATGCTTGGCAAACGCGAAGGCATTTCTGTTCGCGTTGTTCGTAACAATGTCTTTATCGAAGGCAACGCCCTAACCTTATCCGATCTTGAAAAGGTTGAAGAAATCACTGGGCTCTATCCGCAAGTGAAGAACTTTGTAAAACTCGACCCCTCGGCCCACTCACAAATTGCCCAAGCCCTAAATCAAGAATTAACTCGGGTTGGCTTAAAGAATGCAACCGCTGCGGTCGTCGGCTCAACCATTTTCTTAGAAGGCATGGTCGATTCAGAAGCGGAGCTCAAAAAAGCTGAAATTATCACCCGTGGTATCAGTCGTAATATCCAAAGCGTCTTGCGTGTTGGCTCTTCAAAGCTCGTCGAACTGGATGTGGAGTTTGTCGAAATAGCCAAAAACACTCTGAATCAAATGGGAATAACTTGGCCAACAAACCTGCAAGGTCAAGTTGGGGTAACCTATAATCGCTCTGATGTTTATACCGGCTCGCAAAGCAGTGAAGCCATTCTCGGCATACAAGCGGAGATGAATACTTCTTTAGGCATGGCCCTACAATTTAATGATGGTGTCTCCCGTGTCCTCGCGCGCCCCCGACTTGTAACCACCAGTCGGCAGGAGGCTTCCTTTCTTGCTGGTGGTGAAATTCCTATTCCACTCATCACTCAAAACCAAATGTCGATTGAATATAAGGAATACGGAATTCGCTTACGTATCACACCAATTGTAGAAGCCAGTGGCGCCATACAAGCCAAGGTACTTACTGAAGTATCACAGGTTGACCCTTCCGTGAGTGTTAATGGCTACCCCGGCTTTCTCACTCGACGAGTTGATACGGAAGTCACTGTTAAAGATGGCGAGACAATCATTCTTTCTGGCCTACTGCACTTATCGGAAAACAAAAACGTTACTAAAGTGCCAGTGCTTGGCCATATTCCAATTCTTGGTGAACTCTTTAAGAGTAGACAATTTCAGGATCGACAAACCGAACTGGTCATCTTTGTCACACCACGTATCGTTGATCCCCTTTCAAGACATCTTCGCGAACTTAGCACCCATATATTAAAAAAATACAAGCTTGCTGAAGAAGAAGTTGGCTTTGGGATATTCGACTGAAAACAAGGTTAGAGCGATAGGATTTGAGGAGTTATTAAAATGTTTTCCGTAGTCATTGAAGAAAAAGCCGGCGGCACCACCGTCAAAGATTTCCAAAGCGATGAAGTAACCATCGGCCGCGTACAGGGGAATGATATTATTCTTCCGAAAAGCAATATATCCAAACGACATGCGCGCATCATTAATAAAGGCGACTCCTTCGTCGTTATCGACAGCAAAAGCACGAACGGAACCTATATCAACGGCCAGAGAATAGATGCTCCTTTTGACGTTAGTATCGAAGACAAAATTTATATTGGCGACTTTACCTTACAAATTAAGGCACCAGAGACCAGCCAAACAAACGATGAAATTTCTGAAGATGAAATTTTTGAAGAGCCGACCCAGGCCGAACTTCCGGAAGTGGAAGAAGCACCTGACGAGCCCACCAGCCAAAGCAACGATGAACTTTGGGAGGAAGATGGTTCGGGCGAAGACGACTTTGATAACGAAATATCTGACGATGACTGGGGAGACAGCTGGGAAATAGAGGACTCTCCAGAAGACAGTAAACAAGTTGAAGTCATCGCTGACGAACCTGCCACTGAAGATAATGAGGAGGAGGATTTCGAGGACCTGGAAGATGTCCCCCATCTTGGAGAAGAAGACGAAGCGGTACCGCACCCGCCAACCATGCCGATGCAGGCCCATAAGAATACTGAAGATGTGGACGGGGATGACTTTGAAGATGATTTAACCGGCGACTTGGATGATCTAAGTGAGCCGGAGATTGCGACGGAAGCAGAGCCCGAGATTGCAGCTGAAGCAGAGCCGGAAACGGAAACGCTTCCACAGGAGCACACCAGCCTGTCTACTGAACATAGCCAGGCTCTCGCATCCGTTCATGAACGACTCCTGCGCTCACTTGATTTGCGACGTTTAAATCTCGAAGAAATGAACGATGCGGAATTAAGGGAACGTACTCAAGCAGCTGTACAGGAAATTGTCCAAGCCATGGCGGCAGAGGAAGAACTCCCGGAAGGGGTCGATCCGGAACATCTGGTCGAATCGGTCTTAGATGAGGCCTTAGGCCTCGGACCCCTGGAAAGCCTACTCCAGGACGAGTCCATCAACGAGATCATGGTCAATGGCGCCAAACAGATTTATGTTGAGCGGGCAGGGAAAATAGAGGTCCTCGAACGTGAGTTCTCAAGTGACCAAGCTGTTTTAAGCGTTATCGAGCGCATTTTAGCTCCACTGGGCCGCCGCATCAATGAAAGTTCGCCTATGGTCGATGCGCGACTCAAAGACGGCTCCAGGGTAAATGCCATTATTCCGCCGCTGGCCCTGAATGGACCGGTGTTAACCATTCGTAAATTCACACGCAAGCCATTGGCTATCGATGATCTTATTGGCAAAGAATCCTTAACCCACAACATGGGTTCTTTCCTGCAAACCTGTGTGAGAGCACGAAAAAACATAGTCATTTCTGGAGGCACAGGATCAGGTAAAACCACCACCCTTAACGTCTTTAGTAATTTTATCCCTGAAGACGAACGTATTATTACTATAGAGGATGCGGCTGAGCTTAAACTCAACCAGGAACACTTGGTTTCCCTCGAGTCAAGACCGCCTAACGTCGAGGACAAAGGTGAAATCAATATTCGTGATTTGGTACGGAATGCACTGCGGATGCGGCCTGATCGAATTATTGTCGGCGAGTGTCGCGGTGGCGAAGCACTGGATATGCTGCAGGCAATGAATACTGGACACGATGGCTCGCTTACAACCGTGCATGCCAACGGCCCCAGAGATGTACTGTCCAGGCTCGAGACAATGGTTTTAATGAGTGGCATGGACCTGCCCCTACGAGCGATCCGTGATCAAATCGCTGGTGCCTTAGATATTATCGTTCAACAAACACGTTTTCCAGATGGCTCCAGACGCATCACCCACATCTCTGAAGTGACTGGCATGGAGGGAGACGTTATTTCCATGCAAGACATTTTCGTTTTTGAGCAAGACGGAATAGGAGAAGATGGCAAAATAAGTGGACACTTTAAGCCAACAGGCGTTATCCCGCGCTTCTTCGAACAAATTGGGGCTATGGGAATCAAAGCAGACTTTACGATTTTTCAAGATGAGGGTTAATCTCCGCTGCACCCATGATAAAAATTGCTATTCAGGCCGGCGGTAAAGACCAACGGGAGATGAATCTCAGTCAAGCCGAATATATTATTGGGCGAGACGATGCGTGTGATATAACTCTCAAGGGCTCAAAAGTTTCACGCAGACATGGACGCATTTATCGCTCCGCTGACTCTTTTCTGGTCGAGGATTTAGGAAGTGCAAACGGAATACTCGTCAACAAAACAAAACTATCATCACCAACCAAGCTGAACAAAGGCGACATTGTATTTGTCGGCGAATATAAAATCACTGTTCTCAATGACAGCACAATAGAGCAAGCAAAATATATTCTCGTTGGGCGTAGCGCGCCTTGCGCCAATCAAACCTTTCCCCTACCCCAAGGCATTATTGATCTTGGAAGAGTTGGCTCCAACGCATTGGCCATCGACCATGCTTCGATCTCTAGACATCACGCACGCATATCCTGCAATAATCAGGTTGTGGTATTAGAGGATAATGGCAGCTCGAACGGAACGTGGGTTAACGAAAAGCGCTTGTCTGCTCCTCAGGAATTGCGACACGGCGATATAATACGCTTAGGGAAGGTTCAGTTTTTGTTTAGCGAGCGCTTACAGAGCGAGAGTGCTCCAACACAAGCTTACCAAAAACCATTTATTTCCTTCAAAGCCATCATGATTAGTTGCTTGGTAGTGCTTATATCCATCGCTTCATTTGCGGCTTACCATACATTCTTTGCGAAAAAGCAAGCAAGCCAAGAAAAACTTTCACTCTATGAACAAGCCCTCGCCAGCCAAATAGCTCAAGCCCAAGCTTTTGCCTCAGAAGAAGATTGGAGCGGTGCTTTAAACATATATAAAAACATTCTGACCCAAGACCCTCTTAATCCTGAAGCGAAAAAACATGTATATTCCCTCAAGAAATTCATTGAGGCCCGTGACCTCTTAACCATTGGATTGAAACTCTTTGATGAAGGAAAGGTTCTTAAAGCGGAAACCCTGCTCAAAGTCATACCAGAGGGTACCCCCTACGATGACGCTCTGAAACTTTTGCAAGGGAATATTCAAACGAAAAAAGAACTCACTCTCCAGCTAACCTCCGAAGAAGTTGAGAAACAAATAAGAGACGCATACCCAGACAAGCAAGTCAGAATTGCGGTCGACCGCTACAGAGAGAACAAACTCGGCGAAGCCATTAAGCACGTGGTCAAACATATGCAACGCGCAGGCGCCAGTCGTCTTCACCGTACACTTTTAAAGACTCGGGAATATCATCGCTCAGCGATGACTCACGAAACCAATAAGGCTTACCACCTTGCCGCCGGCTCCCTACAAAGTATTCTCTCACTCGATAGAGAACTCATCCCCCTCAACAGCCAAAACCTATTTAGAAAAGATATACTACAGCAGCTGAGCAACAATCTTTTGGCAGCAGGCGAAGAGGCTTGGCTTAGCAACGCGTACGAGCAAGCTTATATTACTTGGCTCAAAGGCTTTAATGCGATGCCCACCGATAAACGCTATGATGAAAAATTCAGACTTCTCGAAAACGTTGCGAAAAACAAACTGTCCAGCATCTCCCCTGCTAAAGAAAATTTGCAAGAAGAAGATTGTGAGATTCTAAAGCAAGTTAAAAGCTTTACCCTGCCTCGAACCTTCTATTATCGTAAAGCGGCCTCTAAGCTCGGCCTCTGCAAATCAACAGCGCTTCCCAAGTCTCCTTAAGCAGGCAATTTAGAACGCAGGTCTGCAAATACTTTTTCCGTATCGGCGAGCAGTGGCGCGCACAAGTGACCTATTTGTTCCAAAGCCAACGCCTCGTAATCCGTAATCCGTAAACTCAAAGCCTCTACAACGCGAGTTTCCTCGAATTCAGCTTTCACCGCAGCAATATCATCGGCACTCGTATCTTCACGCTTCTTTTTTAAGATATCCAAAAGCCATTGACTATTATCAGGCCTGAGATTGCAGTACTCAACAACCAATGCGGAAAGCTTACCTTCCTTAATATCATTGCCCGCCATATCCCGACCCTTGTCCGCAAAGAGGTCAATGATATCATCGACAATTTGAAACACTCTACCAACGACCTGGAAGCCCCTAAGAATATTCCCTCTCTGATTAGAGTCAACATCCCCCAGTATAAGAATACCTTCGATGGGCAATTCAAAGAAGGCACCAGTTTTCCCATCGATGATTCGTAAATAGTGCTCCCAGCTTAAGGTTTCCTGGGAACAAAGGTCCACATCATAACTCTGCCCATGAATCACCTTGGCGCAGGAGCCAGCCAAAGCTGCACTCAAATGCCAGCGAAGTGATTCTTCACAACTCATCTTTGCAAGCGCATTGAAGGCAAGCATGAAAGACAAATCACCAAGGTTAATTGCCTGCGCCACACCGAATTTACTCCAAACGCTGGCTGCGCCACGCCGAAACCGATCCCCATCTTGCACATCATCGTGGACCAGTGTGGCATTATGC
>CAXGWX010000133.1:0-9536 GCA_964013445.1 uncultured Bdellovibrionales bacterium
GAAAAAATAAAATTATAGGTAGTCTAAATACTAAGTTTATTAAGAATAATGAAGGACTCAGCCGCTGCAAGGGCTTCTTCAAGTTGTGGTTCTTGCCTGTGCACCTGCGGCAGTCCATTTTTTTTACAGGTAAAGGCAAAGCCCCGGCTTTGTGCAAAGTGCGCGTTCAGCGGACTCTTGCCCATGCGTGGGGAGTGGGCCAGGTCATCACGTATTTTCTGGCATGCGGATGGTTCCAATGCGTTTGGATAAAGCTTATATAGCGCCATAGTCTGCACCTAGCTGTTTTTGCCTAAAGAGGCAATTGCCGCTTTTTTAAAGGAGAACCATGATGGGAATGCTTGTGGATGGGGTCTGGCAGGATATTTGGTACGATACGAAGTCGACCGGTGGTCGGTTCAAGCGTCAGGAAAGTATTTTCCGGCAAAAGATTTCTCATGATGGCTCCACCCCTTTTGCGCCGGCAGCAAACCGCTACCATCTTTATATTTCACAGGCCTGTCCGTGGGCCCACCGAACACTTATTTTCAGAAAGCTAAAAAAACTTGAGGATGTGATTTCGGTCTCTGGGGTGCAACCCTATATGCTGGATAAGGGCTGGGAGTTTAATGAGGACTATCCGGATCATCTGCATGGCAAAGCCTATCTACATGAAATCTATTGCCAGGCCGACCCCAAATACACTGGCCGAGTCACGGTGCCGATTCTTTGGGATAAAGAAACCGGGACCATGGTGAACAATGAATCCACCGAGATTATTCGTATGCTCAATGATGATTTTAACGCATGGGGTGATGCGGCGGTGGATTTCTTTCCTGAGGGCATCAGCGACGAGATGGCAGCCCTCGATGAGCGGATTTATCACACTTTAAACAATGGCGTTTATAAAACAGGCTTTGCCACTTCACAGGAAGCCTACGAGGAGAGCGTGGGCGAACTCTTTGCCACCCTTGATTTCCTTGAGGAGCATTTGGCGTCGCGGCAATATCTGGCAGGCGATGTGTTGACCGCTTCCGACTGGCGTTTGTTTCCTACATTGATTCGTTTTGATGCGGTCTATGTGGGGCATTTTAAGTGCAATCTAAAACGCATTGCGGACTATGAGCATCTGCGTCGCTATACAAGGGAACTCTATCGCTATTTAGGGATCGCCGAGACCGTCGACATCGAACATTGTAAGAGCCATTATTATGGTTCACACAAAACCGTGAACCCGAGCGGGGTGATTCCCAAAGGGCCTGTTTTAGATTATCTTTAATCTGCCGCGTTCAGGTTTTCGACAACCTTAAATACATCACCAATAGAAACAAAATCCACCGCCAGAAAGTTAGGTCGCTTGTTGTGTTCATCTTCGCATGCCTGAATGCGTGACGAGATGACAGTTTCGGTGTTGGCCTCTGTGGCCAACTCTTCGCTGGCGATAGGGTTGGTGAGGAAGTGGTTAAGAATAAAAAAATCATTGTCGGCAGCGCCACGGTTCATCGCACAACTAAAATCATCGAGGGATTTGTTATTCCAGTCGGTTTCAAACATATGTTGCCAGATGGGCATATAGGTTGCTGGACTGTCCTCATCGCCGTTGTCCGCAAAAACAAGTATGTTTTGGCCGGCGTTGATCAGAGTTTCTAAGGTAGGCCAGGTTGCTTCCCCCTCATGGGCATAAACGCGCTCGCCCATACCGACTTCGTCAAAAATGGCCATGGTGGTGCTGCCATCCACATAGGCTTCGAGAATAAAGACAAGCACCTCGTTTGGGTTATCCTGCAGAAAGGTCTTAAATTTTAAAAGCGCATCGTAGAGGGTAATTTTCCCCAGTTCGCAGGAGCCGTGGCAAAGATAGGTTTCTCCCTGGTAGCTGTGGGTGTCGAGCATAAAGCCCCGCACTCCAAGGGCCAGTTGTTCTTCCATGCTTAAAAGGTGGTTGGGTGCAAACCAGTCATCCGCCTCGTTGGTCATGCTGTTGTGGCTGGTGATAAAGATGGTTTCGTTGATTGGCTGCGCACAGAGTGCGCTGCTGCCATTACAGCGAAGGCTGTTTTCCGCTGTGTCACAGGCGCCGAGAATAAAGAGTGTCAGCAGAAGAGAAAGGGTGGTGTGCTGCAAAGACCGTATCAAGGTTGGTGCTTCCAGGGTGTAGGCTCCGCCGAACTTAGGTGGGGGAGTTGTTGGTCTTGCCCCGAGGTAGGAAGCGGGCAACGATAGGGGTGAGTATTAGTGTGAGTGCAATACGACCAACCTGGGTGACTTTCAGGAAGACCCAGGTGGCGCCGAGAAGACTTAAGATACCGCCGGGAACCTCTTCGGTGCTGATGCCCAGTTGCACAGCGCCAATAAAGCCTAAGGCCACAATCAGAAAAATGATCAAATACACGATCATGGCAATCATGCCGTATTCTTTGATGAGGTTTTCGAGTTTGGCTTTCATCTCAGAGGCCTTCTAATGAGAGTGGCTCCCTGGGTCAACCATCAGATCTAATTTTAGTGCTCTGCCAAATATAAGCGGTAAAAGTGTATAAAAACAAAAGCTTAGGCCGTCGCTGGGCGGGATCGCTGCGAGCCGTTTATAGGGCCTATGCACCTTGACCGCTCAGGCCCACTCAATTATGCCTCTGGCCAGCGTTGGGTGGTCTGAGCCTGACTTTTCAAGGGGAAGAATGATGAATCAAATAATCAGAAATTTAAGTGTGCTGTTTTTTGCAAGCATTTTGAGCGTGGCCTGTCAGGAACAAGCGACACAAAAAACAACAGAGAAAAAAGCTGAAGCGCCTAAGCCTGCGGAAGCCAAGCCAGCCCTGGTGGGTGTGGATATGGCAACAAAGACGGTGAGTATTGGTGCCCTTAATGACGAGAGTGGTCCAGCAGCGGTTTTAGGTAAGCCTTTTGCCTTGGGTAAGCGTATCCTGGCCAAGCAAATCAATGCGGGCGGTAGCGGAATTCTGCCAGAGGGTTGGAAAATCAACCTGGTGGAAAGAGATCATGGCTATAACCCAGGGAAGTCGGAAGCGGCTTATAAGGAGATCAAAGATAAGGTTCTTTTCTTTGGTACAACTTTTGGTACGCCAAACACCTTGCCTTTGCGACCTTTCTTAAAGCAGGACAATATTGTGGCTTTTCCAGCTTCTTTGTCTTCAGAAATGGCCAACTTTGAGTTCACACCACCGGTTGGTGCTTCTTATGTGAGCGAAGCGCACCGCGCTTTGGATTGGGCTCTTGAGCAAGCCGGCGGCGCAGACAAGCTAAAGGTAGCCATCGTTTATGACCAAACCGATTACGGTAAAGATGGCCATAAGGGTTTGATGGAAGCGGCGAAGTTTCACAAGGTGAACGTTGTTGCCGAGCAAACCATTGCTCCAGGACAAAAGGATTTCACGGCTGTGATTGCGGCGCTAAAGAAAGCCCAAGCCACCCATATCCTTCTTACCGTATTGCCTTCGTCAACCGGACCTATCTTAGGCACGGCGGCGAAGATGAAGTATATGCCAACATGGATGGGTAATACTCCTTCATGGGTTGACCCCTTCTTCGCGCATCCGCAGTTGCCAGCAGCTGTGTTCACCAACTACTACTGGGTGAACTCGATGCCTTTCTGGGGTGAGAAGTTGCCTGGCATGGATAAATTCCTCGATGCTTTCGGTAAGTATGGCAAGGAAATGGGTCGACCAGATTTTTATATCCTGGTTTCCTATTTGCACGGCCTCTCTTCAATGCAGGTGCTGAGCAAGGCCATCGCCGCCAACGACCTAAGTCGTGCCGGTTTCTTAAAGGCGCTTAAGAGCCTTAAAGGTTGGGATGCAGATGGCATGATTAAGCCACAGGATTTCACCAAGATGCCTTATGAAACCACGACCATGACACGGATCTTGAAGCCAGACTTCGTGAAGAAGTCCTGGAGCGTGACAGCAGATTATGCCGAGCCAAAGGCGTGGGCTACGCCCGCCCCGGCAGCGGATGACAAGGCTGAGAAGCCTACCACCCATTAATTATGATTTTGATGAGCATCACCGATGTTGGAATTAAGCGGCGTAGAAGTTGTTTACCACTCGGTGGTGCTCGTTCTAAAGGGCATCTCTCTTAACGTTCCGGAAGGCTCGATTGTTGCTTTGCTTGGCCCTAATGGCGCCGGCAAGACAACCACTCTGCGGGCTCTGACCGGTTTACTCGACATTCATGAAGGCCGTATCACCAAAGGGCAGATCCTTTGGCAGGGGCAGAATATCGCCAGCCAAAAGGCGGAAAGTATTGTTGCCTCCGGGATCGCGCAGGTGATGGAGGGGCGACGAATTTTCCCCGAGTTAAGTGTTGAAGAAAATTTGCTGGCCGGTGCATCCGGGCGTGCGAAAAAAGATGTGCTTGCCGATATGGAAAAATTCTATGAGCGCTTTGCTATCTTAGGGGAGCGACGTAAGCAGATGGCCGGCTATCTCTCCGGCGGTGAGCAGCAGATGTTGGCGATTGCCCGGGCGCTGATGGCGAAACCGAAACTTTTATTGCTCGACGAACCTTCTTTAGGCTTGGCGCCTAAAATTGTTGCTCAGGTCGGTGAGCTGATTCAAGAGGTGAATCAAGAAGGGGTCAGTATTTTGCTTGTGGAGCAGAACGCATCCCTCGCTCTTGATTTGGCCTCCTACGCCTATGTGATGGAGAGCGGCAAGATTGTGCTGGATGGCTCGAGCCAGGACCTTAAAGATGATAAGGATGTGCAGGAATTTTATTTAGGGGTTGGCACACAACAAAGTTCTTACCGAGATGTAAAACTTTATCGGCGACGAAAGCGTTGGTTGTCTTAAAATGGCTTTCTTAGATATCCAGGATATTGAACTGAACTTCTCAGGCATCCGTGCCCTCGATGGGGTGTCATTACAGGCCGAAGAGGGACAGCTTGTGGCGGTGATTGGTCCCAATGGCGCAGGTAAAACGTCGCTCTTTAATTGCATCTCTGGAATCTATCAGCCGCAAAAAGGTCATATTCAATTCGCCGGTGAAAATCTTCTTGGACAAGCGCCGCATCGGATTGCGGCTTTGGGCGTGGCCCGAACTTTTCAGAACCTGGCGCTCTTTGACCACCTGACGGTTTTAGAAAACCTACTTTTAGGTCGTCATCATATCTACAAGACCTCCTGGTGGCAGGATTTGTTTTGGCTTGAGTCGGCGAAAAAAGATGAGATTGAGCATCGGGAAAAAGTTGAAGAGATACTCGAGTTTCTTGACCTCGAGCGTTATCGGAAAATGCCGGTGGGGATTTTACCCTATGGGGTTTTAAAGCGTATCGAGCTTGGTCGCGCGCTTTGCATGGAGCCTAAGCTTCTGCTTTTGGATGAACCGGCGGCCGGCTTAAATCAGGAGGCCACCGAAGACATGGCCCGCTATCTTCTCGATGTCAAAGAGGAGCTGCATATTACCCAGATCTTAATCGAACATGAACTGCGCTTTGTCATGGACTTGGCGGACCATATGACCGTGCTTGAATTTGGTCGCATGGTGACCCACGGTTTGCCTGAAGAAGTGGCGGCGCACCCGGAAGTTATTCGTGCCTATACGGGCAAGGGAGGGACAGATGTCGCTGCCACCCCATGATGCTCAAACCCTACCTGCTTGTGTGGCATTTTTCGCCGAGCAAAATCCCAAAGGTGTCGCCTTGCGACAAAAGGACAGGGGGATCTGGAAAAATATTTCCTGGCAGGAATATTATGACCATATGGCGGCGGTCGGTCATGGCTTGAAGCTTCTTGGCATAGAGTCTGGAGACCATATTGGCATCTTGAGTGAGAATTGTCCCGAATGGCTCTACGCCGATTTGGGGGGACAGGGTATTGGTACTCGGGCGGTTGGGATTTATCAAACCAACCCGTCCAATGATGTGGCCTATGTGGTCGAGCATGCGGGGATTAAGGTGCTCTTTGTTGAGGACCAAGAGCAGTGTGATAAGGCTCTGGAGATTGTCGATGATATTCCCTGCTTAGAACATATTATTATTTTTGACCCCAGAGGGACAAGGCATTACGACCATCCGAAGCTGCAACACTGGAGCAGTTTCCTGGACGCGGGGATGAAGGATTACAGCGCCAACAAGGATTGGTTTGCAGAAGAAATCCGCACGCGCGATCCGCATGCACCGGCGATGGTGGTCTATACCTCGGGCACCACCGGTCGTCCGAAAGGGGCGATGCTCTCGAGTCATAATGTGCTTGAGCTTTCTAAGCAGTCGACGCCTCTTTTAGGCGTGGAGGCGGGGGATACTTTGCTTTCCTATCTGCCCCTTTGTCATGTGGCGGAAAAAATATTCTCGCTCTTTTTACCCTTAAGGGTTGGAGCGATTGTACACTTTGGTGAATCGATTGAGACTGTGCGGGAAGATTTGAGAGAAGTCTCACCCACCGTATTTTTAGGGGTGCCACGTATTTGGGAAAAGATGCAGGCGAGTATCGTGTTGCGCATGCAGGATTCGTCCTGGCTTAAGCGCACCCTCTTTCATTTCTTCACTCGTTTTGGCCAGGAGATGCAGCAGCGCAAACGAGAGGGTAAAAGCGGTTTGCTCGATAGGGTGCTTTGGTTTGTTGGTGATTTACTGGTTTACCGACCCTTACAGGAGCGCATGGGCTTGCGTCGCTGTAAGATTCCGGTCTCTGGGGCGGCGCCTATCGCGCCGGAACTGCTCGAATGGTTCTATGGGGTGGGGATTCCTATTCTGGAGGGCTACGGTCAGACTGAATGTTCCGGGGTCAGCCATTTGAATCCACCAGGCAAAGCCACTTTAGGCAGTGTTGGGCAGGTTTTACCGGGTGTGGAATTTAAGACTGCCGAGGATGGGGAAATTCTTGTCCGCTCGTCGTCGGTCTTTGCCGGTTATCTGCACGATGAAAAAGCCACTGCCGAAACCGTCGATGAGGATGGTTGGTTGCATACGGGCGATGTGGGTAAAGAAGATAAGAATGGTTTTCTTTTTATTACCGGCCGCAAAAAAGAAATCATCATTACGGCTGGAGGGAAAAATATTTCGCCAGAGCATATTGAAAACATTTTAAAGCTCTCGCCCTTTATTAAAGAGGCGGTTGCCATTGGTGATCGCCGCAAATTTATTTCGGCGTTGATCCAAATCGATGATGAGGCGGTAGGGGATTGGGCCAATCGACGCTCGATTGATTATACCTCCTTTGAAGATTTGTCGGCGAAAGAAGAGGTGGTTTCGCTCATTGATGAAGAAGTCGAAAGACTTAACGAAAAAATGGCTCGGGTTGAAGCGGTGCGGTCTTTTCGTCTCTTTGAACAGCCTTTGCATCAAGACAATGGTGAACTTACCGCCACGCAAAAGGTAAGGCGGAAATCCGTGGAACAAATTCATGCGGGACTTATCGAGTCGATGTATGGGGGAGGGGCTTAATGCAGGAATTTCTCCAGTATCTTATTTCCGGCTTGGCCTTAGGCGCGCTCTACGCTTTAGTGGCCCTGGGTTTTGTCGTTATTTATCGAGCCTCGCAGGTGTTTAATTTTGCCCACGGCGAGCTTTTAACCTTTGGCGCCGTATTTATGGTCTGGCTGAGTTCACCGCCACAAGTTGGCGAGCTTGGTTTGGGCTCAGTGTCCGTCGATGGTCTTGGTATGCCCTGGGGGATTGCACTCTTCTTAAGCATGTTGGTCACCGGTTTGGTCGCGGCGGCGATTGAACGTTTTACTTTGCGGCCCTTGGTGGGGCGCCCAATCTTCGTGGCCATCATTGTGACCCTCTTTATTGGTTTTATCCTGCGCACCTTTGTCATGCTGATTTGGGGCAACGATGCGATGCCTATCTTAACGCCCTGGGATAGCATGGGCTCTCTGGATTTGGCGGGTGCCATGCTTGACTATAATTCCTTAGCAGCGATTGCGGCGGCTGCGGTGCTTTTTGTCTCCTTTGGTTTGATGATTCGTTATACGCGCCTTGGGGTACTGATGCGGGCCATCAGCAGTGACCAAGAAACGAGTTTGGCCTTAGGCATTCCGGTGGGGCGTATCTTAGGTTCGACCTGGTTTATCGCCGGCGCCTTTGCGGCCATCAGCGGTATCTTTTTAGGGGTGCGCGATTATTCGGTGGATTTGAATTTAGGTTTTGTCGCCTTAAGGGCTTTTCCGGCGGTGATTGTCGGTGGCCTGGACTCGGCTTTAGGCTCGGTGATTGCGGCGCTTATTCTCGGGGTCTTAGAAGTTTTGACCGCCGGCTATGTGAATGCGGAAATGGGCGCTTTTGGTAAAAACTTTCATATGGTTTTGCCCTATGTGGTGATGATTTTCTTTTTGGTGTTTAAGCCCTATGGACTTTTTGGCACCAAGAAAGTCGAGCGCCTCTAATGCCGACACGCGCTTTGGTCACCTCCTACCAAGAGGATTTAAAACTTTTTCCCGATATGTGGCACCGGGTAGGTCTTGTTGTCTTTATTCTGCTCGGCATTTCCTTTCCACTTCTGGCCAACGACTATTGGCTGAGCATCGCCAACAACGCTTTGATTGCGGTGGTGGCGGCGGTGGGCATGATGATTTTAACCGGCTTTGCCGGACAGGTGAGCATGGGGCATGCGGCGTTTTTGGCGCTTGGTGCTTATACGGCGGCCATCGCCGGCGGCACCTTTGGTTTACCCTTTTGGCTTTGCCTGCCTTTGGCGGGTTTGGTGGCAGCGGTGATTGGTTTGATGGTTGGTCCCTTTGCTTTGAGGCTGGAAGGACTCTATTTGGCCATTGTCACCATTGGTCTGCTCTTTTTGGTGGAGCATCTTTTACGCAATGGTTTGGAAGTCGCTTTCGGCAAAGATTATTTAAGTGTGCCGATGCATACTTGGTTTAGCGCCGGCGGTGATGAACTTGGTTCTTTTCGGCAGCCCTGGACTTTTGCGGGCATGACTTTGAGTCCGGACCAAAAACTTTATGTACTTTTTGCTTTGATTGCTTTAGGCACCGCCTATTTTGGGAAAAATATTGCGCGCTCGAATGCGGGTCGGGCCATGATGGCGGTTCGTGATCGGGATCTGGCGGCGGCGGTCTTAGGCGTGAATCCGGCGCAAACTAAATTTATCGCTTTTGGTATATCCTCGTTTTTGGCCGGTATGGCCGGAGCCATGTATGCCTTTGCTCATCCGGTGCTGACCTTAGAGCCCTTCAACATCAAGATGAGTATCGAGTATATCGCCATGGTGGTTTTAGGAGGAGTAGGCACCATCTTTGGTGCGGTTTGGGGCGCGCTTGTTTATACGGTGTTTCAGCCGCTGGCGGAAATGCTTGGCTCGGTCTTACCTTTCCCGCAGAGCTTTAGTTCAGAGCAACAAGCCATCCTGCTTTTCTTTCCGCTGCTTTGCTTCTTTTTGATGTTTGAACCTTTGGGGCTTTTAGGCATTTGGCTGCGCATCAAACGCTACTTTTTGGCCTGGCCGTTTAGGTATTAGGTTGGTTTTCCAAAATTTCCAATTTGGTTTTCGTACGCACAACGGTTCCGTATTCCGGATAGGTATGGAGAGTTTCCCAGCCGGTCTTGAGCACGCTTAGTTGGGTTAGAGCTTTTGGCCCAAAAGTGT
>CAXGWX010000134.1:0-9404 GCA_964013445.1 uncultured Bdellovibrionales bacterium
TTGACCCCAATCGGGAGGCCGACTGGTCAGAGCAATTTGACACTTACGAGGAATACACCAGTGCGCTTGCCGGTCCGTCGAATGATACGAACGTGCCCTCACAGTTTCCGGCTCCAGGCTATCCCTCACAGTTTTCCTGGAAGCACTGGTTCGAACCGGATACAGAAACCATGCAATACAGGATGAGTCCGGAATGTGCTGCGGTCAGCCCATCGGAGACGGTGATCTTGGCTTATCGGATGACCGGCAATCATTATGGTTGCTTTTATTATCAGCACACTTGTGGTGGTTGTGATGCCACCTGTGCAGACGGAAATAATCACGGTTCCTGCCAGTTTAAAGAAGCGGCGCCGGCGGCTCGTTATGCCTATACTTCCGGCTCTCAGCAATGCCAGGATACATGCTCAGTAGCGGACAACTCCTTTACCTGTAACTCCCATTGGTGGAATACGGCGCCGTCCTTAGGTATCGATGGGGCCCACTGTGTGGCTTATCGGGATATGGATGCCTGGCCCACAAGTTGTGCTGACATTATTGAGGGCCGACCAGAAGCCTTGAGTGGCCTTTACAGGATTAAGCCCGAGGGGGTAAGTGATGCGTTTTGGGGCTACTGCGATATGGATACGCAAGGCGGCGGCTGGACCCTTTTTAGCCGATTTGCTGCCAACACCGTACCGGCCACGTTTTTAGGCAGCACTGTGGTTGGGGATCCATGGGGGGACGAGCTCTATGCCTTGGATGTCTCCATCTTAGGACCGGTTTCCGAGGTCATGGCCTACCATGGCGATGCTTCCACAGCGAAAGCCTGGACGCTGGAGACACCTTCGGTTCTTTTGAGTGGAAATGAGACCGCTTACAGCTATGGCTTAAGTGGAACCGGTGAAGATGGCTGTAGCGAACCGTCTTTAGATTGGAACGAGGGTGGTCTTTGGGGCTCAAAAGCAGGCCCCGGTATTGGCGTCACTCAAGCCTATACGGGCGTGTGTGCCAATTTAGGAGGCTGGGATTATACCATTGGCGCGGGTAACGATATTTTTTATGGTTTTGCCCACGACACGAGTACCAGCGGTTGCGGCGGCCAATATTGCGCCAACAGCAAATGGGGCACCTCGCCAACCGAGGCAGTCGCCGCCAATCCGCAATGGTGGTTTGTGCGTTAGAAGGCCATCGGTCACCGGAAATCGGCCACCGAGTGTCGTCAGAAACCCCATATTTTCCCAAGAAGTAGGGCGTTTTCACAGAAACCCTCCGAGCCTTCGCTGCATCTCCAACTCTCGCTCCTTCAGAGCAGTCCTTCGAGTCCAATTTCCACGCAACACTCTGTTTTAAATGGCGAAAATAGTCTCAAGGAGACATTCCTCCTTGCGAAGAGAGGTTTTACGATGAAAAAGTCCGCCATAATCATTGCTTTACTGACCCTCTGTGCCTGTGGGCAAGAGAACGATACAGCATTAGAAGAACATCAACTCAACGGTCGCTGGCGCATCCAGGTCCGGCAAATCCAAAGCAGCTGTCCCGATCTGGCCTCCATGACCCCCTTTGGCAAAGGCGTCTCCGAATGGCGCATCGAAGATGGGGCTCTGGAGATTGTCGCTTCCGACCGACGCTCCAGCCTGCGACATTTTTCCATGGACAATGAGCGTCTCTTCTCCCAATCCATGCAGGAAGAATACGAAGGCTGCATCGTCGAAGCCGCCAGTCAGCTGCTCATAGGGCAGATGGAACAAACCATGTTCCGCGCCAACTACCGACTCGATTATCGCCACAATCAGGCCGCCAGCTGTAATGAGCTGCTGGAGGTGGAAATGAACCAGTGTGCAATTGTCTACGATTTGCAGGGTCAACGGAGATAAGCAATGAGACGCCCCCACAAATTAGCTTCTTTTGTCCTGATCCTCAGCGCCTTGGCCTTAAGCACCGGCTGCTGGAGTAAACGGACCGACTACTACAATGCGACATTTTCCGATGATGACACATCCATTGTCTATGTGCGTGACCGCTACGAGCAAAAGAAATGCTGTCGCCAGATGTTTATTGGCTCCTTGCCGACCCGCAATCATCGTTATCAGCTTTTCACCCAGAATTTAGATGGGAGCAATCAACGGCCGCTCGGTAATGAAGACTCCAAGGGTATGGACGGGGATATCTACTATATGAAGGCCGCCGGCTATGTCCTCGTCAGCCGCACGACCACCACGGACTCCGGGGTGAGTGCCAAGAGCTTCGCCCGCATTGATTTGGCAAGTGGGCTGGAGACTGAGGTCGCCAGCGAACCCATGAATGCGGACCCGAATGTGCCGGGCAATTTTATCTGTTCCTGGCGCAATATGATCCCGAGTCCGGACGGCAGCGTCATTGCGGTAATTTCGGAGCCTTCGACCTGCACCCAAATGAGCGCCAGTGTGGAGTTCTTAAATGGTTCGACATTAGCGAGTATGGGAACTCAGGAAATAAGCTTTGGTGGCGATTTAGTCGACCCAAATTATCATCGGGCGCTGCTCTATCGCTGGTCACCGGAAGGTAAGTTTGAGATTGGTAACAACACGACCACCGACGGCACCTATGTGCTCACCCCTGGCGGCGAAATGACTGACGCACCGATGATGACCTGCGATTGGCCGAAAACCACATCTTCTCAGTATTCTGCGGCTGGCCAATATGTTCAGATTGGCAGCAGCGATGGTACGCCAAGCTATCAGAGCGATGGCACCATGAGCTTTCCCTGTGAGTAGACTTTAGTCCCTACGTCGACGGCGTAAGAGTCCCAATCCTAAGAGCAGACTTAGCAGCGTTGCGGGCACCCCTCGGCAACCTTCAAAAAGATTGACAGTGCTGTTGTCCGGCTCCGGATTTTCCTCACCCATTGCCGATTCGCCAGCAGCTTCGTTGTCCGTATCATCCTGGCCGTCTTGCTCGGGTCCATCTTGGCTGCCGGTGTGTGAACCGTCGTCATGATGCTCATCATCATGCCCATGATAGTCATCGTCGTCTTCATCGATCAAAAGGTCCCACAGCTCAGGGCGGCAGTAGGAGGGGCCATCGGGCGGTGGTGCTTCCTCGCACTCTTCTTCGCCATCCGGGTCGACAGTACACGCCAGGGGCGGAGAGGGCGCTTCAGCACAGCCCCACTCATCGGGACAGGAGCTGTCGTCCTCACAGCTCATCTCTTCGGGGATACAACGTTTTTCGTCACTTTCTGTACAAGTACACCCGTCATCATCTTCCGAAAGTGCATCGGAGCTTGAGCCTCCCCCCGAAGTGTCAGAGCTTGGTGGCGAGTCATCACAGCTACACTCTTCCCGCGCCTCACAGGTAAAGTGCGCACCACAATCAGCGGCGCTTTCACACTCTCCAAACCAGGGTGGGAGACAGAAGTTCATGATCTCGTCTTCGCAATCATCGTCGTCATCCCCATCGTCGGGCATCGCACAGCCTTCCTCATCCGGATCACAAGATACTGAGATTGACGGCTCGCCATCTTCACACTCAAAAACAATTTCGGTGCATGACCAGTCGCCTTCGCAAGCGCCTTCCTCTTCACCGCAGGGTTTGGGTACACAAGCATATTCGCTAACGCTTTCTTCGCAATCATCATCCTCACCACCGGAATCCTCGGATGAGACCGCGCAATCCATTTCATAGATGGCCTCACATACGGTGTTGGCATCACATTCCGGATCGCATTGCGGTTCTTCAGCCGCAAAGGCTAAAGCCGGGGTCAAAGTTAGAAGGCAGAATACAAGTTTTATAGGATGCATGGCTGGTGTCCTCCGCAGATAGGTGTAGCAGAAAGAAGAGGGCGAGGAAAGTGGCTTGCATCAAAATGATTTGTGCGCAGAGTGGTACTTTTGCTGGTTTCGTGCCGCATCCTATTGGCCTGCTATCTGTTTTAGTGATCCATATCACCAAAGAACACGATGAAACGTACATCGCATTGCAAAATGTTTCTTTGACGTTCTTATTCTTTATCCGCAAAGAGTTGCCCGCGTTTAAGTGTTTACATGCGCACAATACTAATTGTTGCGGCGCATGAACACGAAGCATGACAAGTGTGACGCGAGTCACACTTTCAGTGCTTAATAAAACAATACAATATCGCTTGTGCTTAAGAAAACACATCAGCACAGCAGGAGAATAATAGAATGGCCCCCATAAGAACAATATCTTTGCCCTTTCATTTCTTTTATATTTTTTGCTTTACCATTTCAGCCTTGGCTTTAAGCGGTTGTGGCTCAGCCCCAGCCTTGCCTGATGCGAGCGATGCGGTAGAGGCTTTATCCTTTGCCGATGCTGCAGAGGATTTAGACATCCCTGTCTATGCGGATAACGCGACGACGGAATCCGCTCTGGAAGCCATGGGCTTGAACTCGAGTGCCGGCGCACTCTCTGTTGGCAGCGAAGTTGCACACCCTGATGGGCTTAGTGTTTGGATGAAACTCAAACGCCGTCCGGCGCACTCCGTATTCACCCGCTATCTGACCTTTACCAATATGGCAGGTGACACCAAAAGAGTGGCCATTCGATTTACAAAGGAATCCCGCTTGAAATGGCGAGGTGAGTTGGATGATGCGTCCGATTTGCTTCGTTTAAAAAGTCTCGCCGAAACCGGCAATCGTTCCTATTGGGATTCGATGAAACTTGAAAACCGCGGTGGCAGCACCCGGCTTCGCATCAAACACCTCTTTGTACAGGTGAATTACTCCTCCATTCCAGCGACTCGTGTTCAGGAAATCCCTCTGATTGATTATGAATTAAATGAAACTTTAAGTGCAGGTTACGACAGCATTGATCTTGCCGATGCGGCAGCCATGTCACGTATGGCCTTTGCCCGGGCGCATGCGGGCTCTGATGGACTCTATCCTATTTTTCCAGAACACGTTCGGCTTGCCATTAACGATTTAGGCAAAAGTGGTTCCTCTGGCTCTATTGAATCGTTGCCTGTAATTGCTTTGGATGCCAAATACGGTGATGCGGATCGGCTTTTATGCTCCGAATTTGTTTCATGGTATTACCATGCTGCCGGTGTTGAGTTAAGTGTTGATGTTCCCCTGCCTTGGTCCTCTTCGTCTGCCACAGTGGTGGTTGAAGATTTTCGAGACATCACCGCAACACAACAAATGCACGATTCCTTCCACAGGGTTCATGGGCTCTACTCTTATCATAATGGCAGGAAGCGTTTTGAAAACACCCACGGTGGCGAAGTGTATACACCCAAAGCCGGGGATTTTCTTGAGTGGCGAAAAAATGGCAAAGCCATGCACTCAATGATTCTTTTTGACTGGAATGATGAGACGAAAATCGCCACGGTTATCAATGGGCCATGGCCTGTTACATTTCGCACCGTTAAAATTCAGAAGATCGAGGAAATGACCGAATATGACGGTGAATCGATCGATTATGACTTCTATATAGGAAGGGTTAATCCTGGCCTTAGTTTCCTCAGCGTCAGCACTCTCTAAGCACCCTTGTTCTGGGCAGCGACCTTGTTTGCACGGAGGTCGCTGCGTATTTTTGTCGTTAGAAGATAAGGCACCTATTGAGTCGTGATTTCTCCATGATCCCGATAATAGATTCCCCGTAAAACTTTAAAAGTGCCTGACGTTTTGAAGCAGCACACATCGTCCGAGAGGAACGAAGTCGCTAAGATTCATATTGGACTATAAAACCTTGAACTCTGTTCTAAAGTGATATCAACTAACTTGGGTGTCCTTTTCTCTACAAAATAGTTTCCTTCTCTCCAAGAGGGGCCAAGCAGCTTTGCTGCTGACAGCGACTGCTTTAGTCTACGCGACCGCATTGCAGTGTGGCTTCATATGGGATGATGACGCTTACCTGACAAACAATCCCTTAATTAGCGACCCTGGTGGTTTATGGACCATCTGGCTCGCGCCGGAAAAGTCTCCACAATATTATCCCTTGGTTTTTAGCTCATTTTGGTTGGAATATAGGCTTTGGGGACTTAACCCCGTAGGTTACCATCTCAATAATATTCTTCTGCACATCGGTACCGCATTCTTATTTTGGAGAATATTTACCCATCTAAAAATACCAGGTGCTTTTGTCGCCGCATTTATTTTTGCCCTACATCCGGTTGGAGCCGAGAGTGTTGTTTGGATCACAGAACGCAAGAATACCCTGAGCGCTTTTCTTTGTGCTGCGTCGCTCCTGGCCTTTGTGCGCATGCCGCTTTGGACAAATGAAGCGCAAACCAAAAGAAATCATTTTTTATATGCTGCATCCTTATTGCTCTTTCTTGCCGCTCTAATGGCAAAAACGGTAACCTGTGCCTTGCCGGCAGTGATTTTCCTGACCCTATGGTGGAAGCTTGACGGCAGTAGCTTTCGTCTGCGAAGAAACACTCTTTGCCTGTCTCTCATACCATATTTTGCTTTGGGGCTTTTTTGGGGATTGCGCACCGCTTCCCTGGAGACCACACATGTTGGTGCACAGGGGGCAGAATGGGAGTTCAATGTAGCGGAACGACTTTTGGTCGCGGGAAAGGCTTTATGGTTTTATGCAGGTAAAATTGTTTGGCCGAGCAATCTAAGCTTTGTCTATCCCAGATGGGACATTGCCAAAGCGCAGCCAAGCGAGTATCTCTTTGGTTTTGCCGCCCTTGCTTTGCTTTTGTTGGCCTTTGCTTTCCGTCGAAGAATAGGTAAGGGCCCATTCGTTTGTCTGGCCTGCTACTATGGCATACTGACTCCAGCCCTCGGCTTCTTTGACCTCTATCCGCAACGCTATTCCTTTGTTGCTGACCACTTTCAGTACCATGCAATGCCTGTGTTGATTTTGGGGTTGGTGGCGTTGGCGACAAGTATGATGCACTACCTCACGCAAAACCGAAGCAGGGTGGAACCAGTACTCACTGCCGCTGCATTTATGGTGCTGCTCGCTTTGGGTTCCACAACCGCAGCTTCAATTCCTCGCTTCGCAGATGAAGAAAGTTTGTGGAATGCGACAATCCAGGAAAACCCTGATGCCTGGTTAGCCCACAACAATCTGGCACACCTCTTTCTTACAGGCGTAGGAGGGGAGCCGGGAGACAGTGAAGAAGACAGAGTTTTTGCAGCGATTTACCACCTAAAGGAATGCTTGCGGATTAAGCCAGATGCTTCCCATGCACATGCCAATCTAGCCACTGCCTATCGTCGTTTAGGCAGGGTCGAGGAAGCTGAGGAGAATTATTTAAAGAGCATTGAGTACAGTCGCAGCAGGCATGAGGCGATTCGGTTTCATCACGATTTAGCTGGCTTCTATGCGGAACAACAACGGATAGAAGAGTCGCTCAGACATTTCGGTCAGGCAAGTGCAATGCTTGGGGATGAAGATGCTGGTTTTAGGCGGAGCATCTTTCTTAATAAAGCAAAGCTATGGGCCAATCAAAGAGAGTATCTCAAGGCGACGAAGGTGATGGAAGAAGCGCTGCAAAACGATCCCGCCCATGCCGAGTACAGTTTTTTTCTTATCCAGATGTACTGCGCTCTTGGCGAAATAGAGAAGGCACAGCAGCAAGCAGGGAGGATGCAGCCCTTGGCGCCGTATAGGAAGAGGCTGAGTGCACTCCTGGGCTCGTGTCGGCAATCTCCTTAGCTCTTGTCTTTTAGCAGGCTGACCGTACCCAAAAACTCGATTGTACATCTTGATGAATTTGCGCTAGAAGACGGCGGACCAGAGGTCAAATCATCTCTGTAATTTTGAGGGAAAAAGCATGCAAACCATCATTGATATTATCGGCACGATTTCTCATTTCATTTGGGGACCCTGGACCTTTCTTTTGCTCATGGGCGTAGGCATCCTCTTTACGGTTTGGTCAAAGTTCATCCAATACGGCGCCATGACCCACGGCATTCAGGTGGTCCGCGGTGTCTATGACAATCCAGACGACCCGGGGGCAATTTCCCACTTTCAAGCACTGGCCGCCGCGCTCTCAGCGACCGTCGGTTTGGGGAATATTGGTGGTGTGGCCTTGGCCATCGGGTTGGGCGGCCCGGGAGCTCTTTTCTGGATGTGGATTATCGGTATCCTCGGCATGGCCCTCAAGACCATCGAGGTGACGCTTGCCCTGATGTATCGTAACACCGACGACCCGGAGAATCCCCATGGTGGAGCTATGTGGGTTATTGAAAAGACCTTGGGAGCTAAGGGTGGCAACTCTGCAAAACTGGCCCGACTCTTAGGCGGATTCTTCTGTGTGACCCTGATTATCTCGACCATGACCGGCGGTAATATGTTTCAGTCCTGGAACGTGGCAGCCTTGACCGAACAATATTTTCATGTCGACACCTTGCTGACCTCGACCATCATGGCAGCGATGGTGGGTATGGTTATCATTGGTGGTATTAAACGTATCGGCAGCGTCGCCGGCAAGCTCGTGCCCACCATGGTGGTCATGTATGTTGTCGCCGCCTTTTCGGTGATTGCCATGCACATCACAGAAATCCCCGGACTCTTTGCCTTGATCATCAAATCGGCCTTTAGCCCAACCGAAGCGGGCGGGGCCTTTGTTGGGGCCGGTGTGTACTTCGCATTTACGGTTGGCCTGAAGCGGGCTCTCTTCTCGAATGAAGCAGGGCAGGGCTCAGCCCCTATCGCTCACTGTGCGGCGAAGACTGAATACCCAGCCCGTGAAGGTGTTGTCGCCGGTATCGGTCCTTTTATTGATACACTTTTAATCTGTACGCTCACTGCCATGGTTATTCTTTGTACGAATACCTGGGACCGGGAAGCGGCAGGCCAATTTAATGGCGCTTTAACCATTACTAAGAATGGCGACGCCTATACTCCGAAATCTGCGCCCCATATTTCCCAGCTGCCTGCTTTAAAGGATGGGGGCTCCTGGAATAAGGGCGATGATTTTTATCTGATTGCTCAGGTGCCGAACAACTCCCGTGAGGACCGCCAAAGCAACCGAGTGCAGGTCTACGGCTCCGTTCTTAAGAGCGATGGCAGTGTCCAAGGAATAGGTGCGGATGAGCTTTATATCGCTTGGGACACCTTGAATCTGGATCCGGCTGAATGGGATAGTCCGCCGCAGGAACTCAAGTTGGTCGACACTGGCGTCTATCGCAAATATGCGGGTGCCCAGTTGACCGCCCACGCCTTTGACCGGGAATTTCCGGGCTTAGGCAAATGGTTGGTCACTTTAGCCGCCTGGCTCTTTGCTCTATCGACGATGATTTCCTGGAGCTACTATGGGGAGCAGGGCGTGGTCTATTTGGTCGGCAACAAGGGGATTCTACCCTACAAGGTGCTCTTTATCCTCTTGTCCGTTGTTGCGCCTTTGGCGGCGGGTAATGCGGCGGAACTCGGGGCACTTATCGACTTTGGTACGGGAGCGATGCTTATCGCCAACGTACCGATTATCCTCTACATGGGGCACCTGGAGGTTAAGGACATCAAAG
>CAXGWX010000135.1:0-9395 GCA_964013445.1 uncultured Bdellovibrionales bacterium
CAGGTTTGGCAGAAGGGGAATTCTATCTCTTCGAAGTCCTTGGCTGTGATGTCTATGACGCCGGGAATCCGGAGCAAAAGATTGGTGTGGTCAAAGAATATTACGACCATGGTGCGCAGGATCTGATTGAGATTGTCGATGCCGCCGGCGGTGAAAAACTCTTACCCTTAAACAGCAATACGATTGATAAGTTCGACCGGGACAATAAGTGTCTTTTGGTACATCCTATTCCAGGTCTATGGGACGAAGAGGAATAAGCATGGGCATTTTTCGTACGGATATTATTACCCTGGCGCCGGAGATCTGGCCGACCATGCTTGGCCCTTCTTCCGGGCTTGTGGGGCGGGCCTTTGCGGAAGGGAAACTCGATTTGAATGTCCGCAATCTGCGTGATTACGGGCAAGGGGTGCATCGTAAAGTGGATGATTCGCCTTTTGGTGGTGGCGCGGGTATGGTGCTCATGGTTGAACCCTTGCAGCAAGCCATCGAGGATGCGCGGCAAGAAACGGACGGACCGGTAATTCTCCTGGACCCTCGTGGCCAAAGGTTTAACCAGACAAGTGCGAAAAATCTCTCGAAAAAGCCGGGAATGACCCTTATTTGCGGCCGCTATGAGGGTGTCGATCAGCGGGTGTTTTCCTATGTGGATGAGGTGTACTGCTTGGGGGACTTTGTGCTTTCTGCCGGTGATCCGGCGGCCTGGTGTGTGATTGATGCGGTTTGTCGCCTACAAAGTGGCGTTTTAGGCAATTCGGGTTCACTGACGGAGGAGTCTTTTCAGGATAATTTACTGGAATATCCACAATTTACCCGTCCGGAGACCTTTGCGGGGGTCAGCGTGCCGGAGGTGCTTCTGAGCGGAAACCACGGAAAAATCGATACTTGGCGGCAAGAGGAGCGTATTCGACTGACCAAAGCACATAGGCCGGATCTTCTTGAAAAGAAAAAGGGCTAATGGTCTTGCACCTTTAAAACAAATTGTGTTACTGGGGCCAGCTGAAAGAAGAGGCGAGAGCATGAATATCATCGAGAAAATAGAGCAAGAACAGCTAAAGCGCGATTTTACCTTCCGTTCCGGTGATACGGTGAAAGTACACGTTCGTATTAAAGAAGGCGAAAAAGAGCGTATCCAGATTTTTCAAGGCGTGGTTATCGCCATGAATCGAGGCGGCTCACGGGCGTCCTTTACGGTCCGTAAGTTATCCTACGGAACAGGTGTAGAGCGTATTTTTCCACTGCATTCACCTAACTTAGAAAAAATCGAAGTTGTCTCTTCAGGTAAGGTTCGTCGGGCCAAGCTCTTTTATTTGCGTGGCTTGAAAGGTAAAGCTGCTCGCTTGAAGGAGCGAGATGCTTTCGGCAAAGCCAAGGCTGTTAAAGCAAGTGCTCAGCCTGAGCCAGAAGCAGTTCCAGAACCGGTTCAGGAAGAAAGCACTCCTGAGGAAGTTGTTGCGGCAGAAGAAGCAGCGACCGAGACAACAAGCGAAACCACTGCATCCTAAGCACGCAGCGGACAATTCACTCCCTTGTCAAATCAAACCATCGGACAACGCGGCGAGATTCTCGCAGCCAGCCATCTGCGTAAGCTTGGTTATCATATTTTGGAAACAAATCGGCGGACACCCTACGGGGAGGTCGATATTATAGCCCTGGAAGGCAGTGCCTTGTGCTTCGTTGAGGTGAAAACCCGCTCGAGCCTAAATTTTGGTCATCCCTTCGAAAGCGTTGATGAACGTAAGCAGAAACATTTAATTCGTGCGGCCCAGCATTATTTGCAGGAAGCACAGGATAGGGACTTTAAGAGCTTGCGTTTCGACGTTCTGGCGTTGGTCGGGGCGCAGGAAGGGGAGATGGAGTACGAATTGCTGCGGGGAGCATTTGAAGCATGAGCGCAGGTTTTCTCTATATGGTCGCCACGCCTATTGGTAATCTCGGAGATATTTCCGCACGAGCTCTGGAAGTGCTCGCCGCTGTGGAGGTTATTTTCGCGGAAGATACCCGTCACTCCCGCAAGCTCCTGACCCACTACAATATCACGACCTCGATAAAAAATCTTAATTCCAATAATGAGCGGCAGCGCAGTGAGGAAATCCTGCGGCAGCTGGGAGAGGGTAAGAGCGTAGCCTATATCTCCGACGCCGGTACGCCGGGAGTCTCAGATCCAGGCGCCTATTTGGTTGCTCAGGCCCATAGGGCGGGGCATAAGGTACAGCCTATCGCCGGGCCCAGTGCCTTGGCGGCAGCCCTTTCGGTCTGTGGCTTTTCTGAATCATCCAGCAATACGCTCTTCGTCGGATTTTTGCCGGTGAAAGGGGCAAAGCGACGAGAGGCTATTGAGCAGATTGTCGCCCACCAGGGTATTGTGGTCATCTATGAAGGGCCTCACCGGGTAGGGAAAACCCTTAAGGATATAGAGGGCCAAATGCCCAGCGCGGAACGGCAGCTGTGTATCTGCAGGGAGCTTTCAAAGGTTCATGAAGAAATTATCCCGACCACGGTCCGCCAGGCCTTAGAGGAGCATCTGGAGGCGCCTAAAGGCGAGTACACCCTGGTGCTGGGACCCAAAAAGGAAAGCCAAAAGGCTCGAGAAATCAGCGATCTCGAGGACAAGTCAAGAATACTTCTCGAAGCAGGTCTGAGCCGGCGGGATACGGCAAAAGCCTTGAGTGTGCTCTTTGGGGTGTCGAAAAAAGACCTCTATCGGGCCCTTGATTCCGAGTCTTGATCGGTCCAGCCCAGGCTGAACTTTGCCCTTCATTAAGTTATTGACACTTGTCGTACACCAACCTACAAGCCGAAAAAATCTCTTTTCAGATAGAAGGAATAGGCTATGAGCGACCTCCAATTTCAGTATTTGGCTCTAGAAGAGGATGAACAAATCGTCCTGCTGAGCATTAATCGACCCAAAGCCCTGAATGCTATAAATGTGGATGTCCTGAGCGAGCTCGGTACGGCGGTGGAGGCTTTAGGCAAGCGCTCGGACGTACGTGCTTTGATTATTACCGGTGCGGGTGACCGTTCTTTTGTTGCGGGCGCCGACATTGCCCAGATGTCTGACTATAACGAAGATGAAGCCAAAACTTTTGCAGCGCAGGGACATCAGGTTCTTGCAGCGATGGAAGCTTTGCCATTTCCGGTGATTGCGGCGGTGAATGGATTTGCTCTCGGTGGTGGCTGCGAACTGGCCTTGGGCTGTGATATTATTCTTGCGGCCGAAGGGGCAAAATTTGGCCAGCCGGAGGTCAAGCTTGGACTTATTCCAGGCATGGGTGGCTGTATTCGTTTACCACGAAAAATAGGGCACGCTGCAGCCTGTGAATGGATTTTTTCCGCCCAGATTTACGATGCTCAACAGGCCAAGGAAGTCGGCTTGGTGCGTGAAGTTCTGCCGGCTGACAAGCTTCTCGATCGGGCTAAGGAGTTGGCGAAGGTAATTGCCAAGCAGGGGCCACTGGCGGTTGCGGCAGCGAAGCGGGTTATTCATCAAACCGCAGTTTTAGACCAGGAATCCGCCACACGAGTCGAGGTCGATGCCTTTGCTGCATTGTTTAATACGGCCGACACTAAAGAGGGAACGAAAGCCTTCGTTGAAAAACGAAGTGCCAATTTCCAGGGGAAATAAGCGATGGATTTTGCGCTCAATTCTGAACAAACGATGCTCCGCGATACGGCGCGGGAATATGCCCGCAATGAATTGCTGCCGGTAGCGGCCCGTCTCGATGAAGAAGGGGTTTTCCCCACCAAAGAGGTCAAGGGCATGGCGGAGCTCGGCCTGATGGGAATGATGGTGGACGAAAAGTATGGCGGCGTCGGCATGGATGTATTGTCCTATGCGCTGGCCATGGAGGAAATCTCCGCTGGCTGTGCTTCCTGTGGGGTCATTATGAGTGTGAATAACTCTCTGGTTTGTGACCCGATTGAAACCTTTGGTACGGAAGAGCAAAAGCAAGAATGGCTGCCCGCTTTGGCAAGCGGTGAGAAGCTTGGCTGTTTTGCCCTCTCGGAGCCGGGCACCGGTAGCGATGCGGCGGCGCAAACATGCCGCGCTTCCCTCGAAGGGGACACTTGGGTTCTTAATGGCGAAAAAAACTGGATCACCAATGGGGCGGAAGCGGATGTCTGTGTGCTGATCGCAATGGAGGATTCCTCTAAAGGGGTAAAAGGGATCAACGCCTACATCGTACCGACCGATACGCCAGGTTTTGTTGTTGCGAAGAACGAAAAGAAGCTCGGGATTAAGGCTTCGAGTACCTCACAGATTTCGCTGCAGGATATGAAGTTGCCGACAAGCGCTCTCTTGGGGGAGCGGGGTAAAGGCTTTAATGTTGCCATGCACACCCTTGACGGTGGACGTATCGGCATTGCCTCCCAAGCCTTAGGGATTGCGCGACAAGCTTACGAAGAGGCCAGAGATTATTCGCAAGAGCGTCATGCCTTTGGTGCACCCATTGGTTCACTGCAGGCCATTCAGTTCATGTTGGCCGATATGGCTACGGAATTAGAGGCGGCTCGCTTGCTGGTCTGGCAAGCGGCAATACTTAAAGAGCAGAAAGCCAAGTACGGTAAAGCCAGCGCCATGGCGAAAGTTTATGCCAGCGAAGTGAGTGCGCGCGTGACTCATAAAGCCATCCAGGTTTTTGGTGGTTATGGCTACAGCAAAGAGTTTCCGGCAGAAAGACATTTTCGCGATGCGCGAATCACCGAAATCTACGAAGGCACATCTGAAATTCAACGCTTGGTTATTGCCCGTAGCGTCCTTAAGGAAGGTGTATAGACCGTGGATTTTGCCCTAAGCTCCGAGCAAAACCTTATTCGTGAAAACACCGCCCGCTTTGCAGCCGGCCAATTAGCGCCCAGTGCTAAGGCTCGTGAAGAAGCACACCAGATTGATCACAGCTTGATTAAAGAGATGGCGGAGCAGGGGCTTTTGGGGGTCAACATACCTGCGGAGTATGGCGGCTCGGAGGCTGGGGTGGTGGCCTATGCACTGGCTTTGCGTGAAGTTGCAGGAGCGGATGCTTCGGTGGCGGTAACCATGGCGGTGACCAATATGGTTTCAGAGGTCATCAATCGATTTGGGACGCAGGAACAAAAAGAAAAATATATCCCTAAACTTGTGAGCGGTGAATATTTTGCCGGCGCCTTTGCCTTGAGCGAAACCGGCTCCGGTTCCGATGCGGCAAGTCTCTCAACCCGAGCGCAAAAAGACGGGGATGAGTGGGTCATTAATGGTGAGAAGATGTGGATCACCTCCGGCGACCAGGCTGGCGTCATTGTGGTCTGGGCCCGCACCAGCGATGATGGTGCCAAGGGCATTAGCTGCTTTCTCGTGGAAGGCAACGCTGCTGGCCTGAGCGCAGGTAAGCCGGAAGAAAAAATGGGATTACGCGCTTCCCATACGGTTGCTTTAAACCTTGAGAATGTGCGTGTTTCTGATGGGCAACGATTAGGTTCCTTGGGGGAAGGCTTTAAAATTGCCATGGTGGCCCTCGATGGTGGTCGAATCGGTATTGCGGCTCAGTCCTGCGGTATTGCGGCAGCAGCTCTGAGTGAAAGTGTCGGCTATGCGCAGGAGCGCCAGCAGTTCAAGAAAAGCCTGGCGAGTTTTCAGGCCATCCAGTTCAAACTTGCGGATATGGCAACCCATCTGGAGGCGGCATGGGCTTTGGTCTTACAAGCGGCCTGGCTCAAAGAAAAGGGGGAATCCTTTTCGCAGAAAGCCGCAATGGCCAAGCTTTATGCGAGCGAAAAGGCAAACAATACGGTGCGTGAGGCGGTACAGATTTTCGGGGGCTACGGCTATACGGAAGAATTTAATGCGGCCCGCTATTACCGTGATTGCCGAGTGACACAGATTTACGAAGGCACAAGTGAAATTCAACGGTTGGTGATTGCGCGTGCACTACTTAAGGAAGCCGCCGCCAATTAAGGAAGATTGTGATGACGCTGAACAACAAACAAACTCAAGAAGATGGCACGCAGGGCTTGGTCTCCGCAGATCAAACCATGTCCGGTATGCCACTCGAATCCATTTATGAACCCTCCGGTGATGTTCCGGATAATATTGGTCGACCCGGCGCCTATCCTTTTACCCGTGGTCCCTACGAGACCATGTATCGCGGCAAGCCCTGGACCATGCGCATGTTTGCAGGCTTTGGCACCCCGGAACAAACCAACGAACGTTTTCTTAAATTGTTGCAGGCTGGCCAAACCGGTTTGTCCACCGCTTTTGATATGCCGACCCTGATGGGCCGTGACCCGGATGACCCCCACTCCTTAGGAGAGGTTGGTCGCGAGGGCGTTAATGTGGCCACTCTCGATGATATGGAGCGCCTCTTTGCAGGCATCCAACTCGATCAGGTCAGCGTGTCGATGACCATCAATGCGTCTGCTTCTGTGGCTCTGGCCTACTATGTGTTGATTGCGGAGAAGCAGGGCGTTGCGGCCAATCAGTTGCGTGGAACCATTCAAAACGACATGCTCAAGGAATTCATTGCCCAGAAGGAATGGATTGTTGGAGTGAAACCTTCAATGCGTATCATTCGTGATATGCTCGGCTGGTGCACCAAGGAGATGCCAAAATTCCATCCCGTCTCAATCTCCGGCTACCATATTCGCGAAGCGGGAGCGACGGCGGTGCAGGAATTGGCGTTTACATTGGCTGACGGGCTTGGCTATGTGGATGCGGGGCTGGAAGCTGGTCTTGATGTTGATGAGTTTGCGCCGCGGCTTTCTTTCTTTTTCGATGTTCATAACGACTTTTTTGAAGAGATAGCGAAATTACGTGCGGCACGACGCATGTGGGCCCGCTTCATGAAGGAGCGCTATAACGCTAAAAGCGAACGCTCCATGCTCTTGCGTACCCACTGTCAAACCGCAGGCGTTTCCCTTACCGCCCAGCAGCCTCTGAACAATGTTGCCCGGGTGGCTCTGCAAGGATTGGCGGCCGTACTTGGTGGCACTCAATCTTTACATACGAACTCCCTCGATGAAACCTACGCTTTGCCCACTGAGGAAGCAGCAACCGTGGCCTTGCGCACCCAGCAGATTCTTGCGGATGAGGCAGGGGTTGCAAAGGTTGTAGACCCCTTAGGAGGCTCCTGGTTTGTCGAAGAGTTGACGGACCAAATCGAAGCTGCGGCCACAGAGTTGATCAAACAGATCGATGGCATGGGCGGCATCGTCCAATCGGTGGAGGAAGGTTTCCCGCAGAAGGAGATTGCCAAGTCAGCCTATGATTTTCAGCGGCGTGTCGAAAGTGGCGATGAAATTATCGTTGGCATCAACCGCTACTCACAAGAACAAGCTGGGGTGGGGATTCCAACATTGAAGATTGATCCGGATGTGGAGCCCAATCAAATAGAGCGTCTCAAAGCTTATCGCCAGAAGCGTGACCAAGCGGCGACGGATGAATCATTAAATGCTTTAGCCGAACTATGTCGTAACCCTGATGCCAACATTATGCCCGCAGTCTTGCAAGCGGGACGGGCAGGGGCTACGTTGGGTGAAATATGTCATGTCTATCGGGATGTCTTCGGAGAATATCGAGACCCAGGAGGTTTTTAGAAAATGAGTAAAGGTCGAATACTTATCGCCAAGCCGGGGCTCGACGGTCATGACCGAGGGGCAAAAGTGGTTGCTCGTGGCCTAAGAGACGCGGGATTTGAAGTTATCTATACCGGGTTGCACCAAACGCCTGAAATGATTGCGCGCGCCGCTTTGGATGAGGACGTGGATGCGGTGGGCATATCGATTATGAGTGGCGCCCATATGACCCTGATGCCACGGATCGCTAAACTCCTACAGGAGCAAGAGCAAGGTGGGGTGTTGATTTTTGGTGGCGGTATCATTCCAGACGACGACATCACCACGCTCAAGGAAGCGGGAATCCAGGAAATTTTCACCCCCGGAACCACCATTGGCCAGATTGCCCAGTGGCTGAACGAACGACTCGCCGAATAGCCTGAAAATCCTCTTTCTTTTTAGCGGCTTGCAGGCCCTTTCTATTTTCTTAGCTATGCGCTAGAAAATTATCCCAGCACGTTTTACCATAAACATTCCAGGAGGACATGCCCCCATGCGTCTACCCGTCTATATGGACAATCATGCGACCACACCGGTGGACCCGCGCGTTCTTGAAGCCATGTTGCCTTTTATGCGCGAGGAGTTTGGCAACGCCGCATCGTCTTCACATGTCTACGGCTGGCACGCCAAGGAAGCAGTAACCAAGGCACGCGAGCAATTGGGCGCACTGGCTGGGGTCAAAGCCGAAGAGATTATTTTCACCAGCGGTGCGACTGAGTCCAATAATTTGGCTCTGCTGGGAGTGGCCTTTGACCAAAACACAAAGCGTAAGGGAATTATTACCCAGGCCACGGAGCACTCGGCGGTCTTGGATACTTGCGAATTTTTAGCCAAGCGCGGATTTGATATCACGGTCCTGCCTGTGAACCGTTATGGCTTGGTAGAACCGGAAATACTCCAGGAAGCGGTGAACGAGAATACGGCCCTGGTTTCCATCATGCATGGCAACAACGAGATAGGTACCATCCACGACATCAAAACTCTGGCAGGCATTGCCCACGGTGTTGGCGCACTTTTTCATTCCGATGTGGTACAGACCTTTGGCAAGATACCGCTTGATTTGGTGGCTATGGATGTGGACCTCGCATCTCTTACGGCCCACAAAATGTATGGGCCTAAAGGTATTGGCGCTTTTTATATGCGCAAGAGCAACGAGGTTCATCTGGCGCCCATACTTCATGGCGGTGGCCAGGAGCGGGGCTGCCGTTCAGGCACTCTGAATGTTCCAGGCATCGTTGCCTTCGGCGCGGCAGCTGAGCTGGCCCAAGGTGAGTTTGCCAGCGGTCATCTGGATGACTTGCGGGCTTTGCGCGACAAGCTATGGCAGGGGCTGCAGGAGAATATCGATGGGCTCCATCTCAATGGACACCCGGAAGCGCGGGTCCCGGGGAATTTGAATATTCGCATTGATGGTGTGGATGCGCCCGCTTTGATGCTTTCCATGCAGAATGTGGCCGTATCCGGCGGCTCTGCCTGTGACAGCCACGACAACGCTCCGTCCCACGTTTTAACCGCCATCGGCTGTTCTCCGGAAGAAGCACAAGCTTCCGTGCGTTTTGGTGTTGGACGTTTCAATACGGAAGAAGAGATTGATTTCGTGTTGAGTGAGTTTTGTCGGGAAGTTAAAAAGCAAAAGAATTCACTTCTCTAAGGCCCAGGATTGAGGTAAGAGCGAAGCATGATCACGGTGACAGAAAGAGCCATTAAGAAGATTAAGTCTTTGGCGGCCAAAGAGGGCAAGGAGCCGATCTTGCGCATTGGCGTCAAAGGTGGCGGTTGCTCTGGCCTCAACTATTTTCTCGATTTTGTGG
>CAXGWX010000136.1:0-9394 GCA_964013445.1 uncultured Bdellovibrionales bacterium
CTCAGGTGATTGAGGTGAGCGTTCCCAGAGGAGCGCGTATAGGCCCGGGGGATTTACACTGTGAGATTGAGGCGCCGAGGGTAATCTTTAAAACAGGTTCCTATCCGGATCCCAATCATTTTAACGATGATTTTGCTGCACTCTCGGAGAAGCTTATTGACTATCTACAGGAAAAGCAGGTTCAGCTTGTGGGTATTGATACTCCGTCGATTGATTTATGTGACGACAAGATTTTGGAAAGTCATCAAGCGGTGGCAAAGCACGACATGGCTATTCTTGAGGGAGTGGTGCTGGATTCCGTCATGCCCGGCCTTTATACACTGATAGCATTGCCCCTTAAGCTTGAAGGTGTAGACGCCTCGCCTGTTCGGGCGGTTTTATTGAAATCTTCTAGTTGAGCTGTGTGGAGAAGAGGCCAACAACACCAAAAATAAGTTGGTGCGAGTTATACCATTCACCCATTTTCCATAGTTGCGGAAACGCATCGATATTTCTTAAAACACTCACGTTCGTCCTGTCGCCTTTGGCAAAATCTGCTCGGTAATCAAGGATGATATCGATCCAGTCGTGCAGCCGATAACGGAGAGTGCTGTTAAAGGCGACCTGTGTGGTTAGCCCTGTAGTCTCTTCTGGGAACCAGCCCCAAATCATATCCGCATCACGAATGTATTCAATTCGTTGTCCCAAGGCCAAGGGTTGCAACCACTTGCTCTTGTTTTGAGCGAAATCGTATTCGACACTTGCCAGTCCACCCCAGAATTTTGCAGCTTCGGTTGGAGCAGGAGCGCCGGTTTGATTGTCGTGCCCTAGTCCATCCTCTTGTCCATATAGGGCCTCAAGAAGTACTTCGGATTTGCCTGCAAAGTTTAAACCCATGGCATAATTAACAAGCCAACGTTTTTCTTCTGTGCTCTTGCGTTGTTCAGGGCCAAAAATAAAGGAGAGATTAGAGTGGTAAGCCATACCTGAACGCTCTTCTGGACTTTTATGTTTAAGTCCAGCGATCGGTGAGATTCCATCATTTTTGTTCCAAAGGGTGTTCCAGCCCAAGGTGGCTCCCGAGTAGAGTTCAAAATTCCAGGGTAGATAAAAGGATGCAATGGCACCGCTGTAGGTGTCTGGAGTGGGAAGAGGGGATTTCTCCCAAAAAAGTCGTTCAATAATGTCGAGTCCTTCAACACCAACATCGGACACGAGCTTGCCTACCTTTAATCCAGCCAAAGATGCTTGCCATTCAATATAGGCGACTTCGAGGAGCTTATTGGCGATTTGCGCATCTGTTAAATCTCCGACCTCCTTGTTGGCAAATTTACTTGCGTTGTACTCTACTTCGAGGCCAAGCAATCCGTTGTTAAGAAATCGCCAATAGACTGCCAGCTCGGCTTGTGTGATCGGGTCAACCACTTCATTTTCCCCATTATCCAACAAACGAGTTCCGAGCGCACCTTGCATAAAACCGCCCAAGTACAAACCGTTTTCTTTGGGTTGGGCGTGAAGGGTGCCAGGGAGGGTGAATGTCATTAGGATCGCGATGAAAAAGGATAGACATAACAATCGTGAGCAATCTTGAAGCAAAAATATAAACTTGAAATGTTGCATCCTGAACCTATGTTATCGTGCTTGCCTCATAGATAAAAGATTAAATTTTACACCGGATCGGGAAAAACAGCGTTTATTGGGCGGATTAGGGGGGCGTAAAATAAGACTTAAATGCTATCTCGTTGGTTCTCGGCGAGTGCGCTGCAGCAGCAGCCCAAGCATTGAGATAACGATAAGGGTAATACCGAGGAGTGCAGGCAAGCTCAGAGGTTCATTAAAATAGAAGAAACCCAAGAGGGCAGAGCAGACCACCGCAATACTGCCTCCAGCCCCAACGAAAGCGGCTTGGGTTAAGGCGTAAGCCCATGTCATTAATACTTGGGCAATGGTCACAATCACACCCATAAGGAAGAGCAATACAAAACTAACAAGGTCAGGCATCTGAAAATCTGATGCGCCGCAAACGAGTGTTGCGATGCTCGCCCAAAGGCTAAAATAAAAAATTATGGGTAATGCTTGGTCACTTTCGCCAAGTTTTCGTAGGGCAAGCATGGCGATGGCCATGGCTATACCGGCGTATAGTGCAAGCATAGATGTCATAAAGTATTTTGTGCTCGGGGCAAAAATAAACCAAACACCAATGAACGCCAGCGCAATGCTTGTCATGGTGGCGATGGTGGGTTTTTCTTTGAGCCAAAGCCAGCCGAGCAGGGCGATGAAAATGGGTCTGGTATTAAAGAGCGTGACACTTTCCGCAAGGGGCATATGGGTTAGAGAATAAAAAACAGCAAACATTGCACTGACACCAAAAACGACTCTGAGGCCGAGAGCGCGACGGTTGTGTATCTTGAAGCTTTGTTTTGTTGCGAGCATATAGCCCGTTACCAAGATGAGGCCTATAAAGGCCCGCGCAAAAGCTATCTCCAGATAGGGAATGCCCCGCTGGCCGACAATTTTTGCGAGCATGTTCATCAGTGAAAAACAGAATGCAGCAGCAAAAATGTAGAGGAGAGCTTTGGTTTTTGTACTCATGAATTGCAGTTTCTTGTAGCTGATGCTGAGGGGGCACTTATGGGTAGGCTGGCGAAGTATTTGACGATCATGGTATCTCCAGTTCCCAGAAAAGAGCACTTAAAGTAATCTTTTGGGCATTTATATCAGCAGTGCCTGCATCGCCAGAATTAAAAACGCTTTTAAATCAGCATGTTCTGGAGAGCGCGAGGCTGGCATTTGATTTGCTATAGCTATCAGCTCAGCAGCAACGTTTTGCGTTTAGACACTTGGTTTTAAAAAGGAGCTTGTATAGGATGATTACCTTGAGTGAAATTAATTCAAATAGGCCGTTGACGAACGCTGGCGTTGGAACTGATTCAAGCCCGTCACCATTTAAAGCTTCTGAACTGGAGAAGTTTGTGAAGTTGGCTGGTGAGCAGCCGAGTCGTTTTCCCGATTTAGATCAGGGAATGTTGCGAAGAATGGCGAGTTCTTTACGACTTTTGCCTCCGGATATGATTCTGGCGGACGGTTTCTACGAGCATTTTGGAGACCAAGGTGAAGCCATTAGATTACGAGCTACAGAGCATCGTGATGTTCAGGGTTCGGACTTCCGTGGTCCGACAGATTTAGGTCCGGCTTTTCCGGACAGACCCGTAGAGCACCGTGGTGAAGACAGCCGAACGGATTTGGGGCCATTAAGTGCCTTAAGTGAGCCGCAGGGCGGAGTTTCAACTGGTACGACCGGAGTATTAACCAATTCGATTTTAAATCCGGGTGGTGTGGGGAATGTGAACACCGCCGATCCCATGTGGGATGTTCTTGGAGATGTTGGGGATGTGGACGCGCCAAACCGTCGCGATCCTATTTTGGATCCGAACTATCATATAGATAATCCTGATGCGGTCCGTACTTCTTATAGCGGTGGTGTCGATCCGGTCATCAGCTCGATCATTGGGGACGGCCAGCCCGATCCGGGACCACGTATTGTTGAACGCTTGTTGGAAATTATGGGGCCTTATTCGGCGGCGAATAAGGATGCTCTTATCCAGCAGCTGACTTATATTGCGGGCACGGGCATTGCTTATCAAACCGAGAGAGCGGGTGCGAATGATACGGACACCTACAGCCCCAATAAAACCCTACGTCATGGTACAGGGGTTTGTCGTGATACCCACGTAGCGGTTTCGGCGATTTATGCATCCTATGTTAAGGCGCAGGAGAGCAATGGGGTTTGGAAACCGGGTAACCCAACCAACTGTGAGGATTTGGCCCAGACTGTCGGCTTTTTTAATCCGGATGAATATCACGCTTATATGGTGATCAAAGACCCAACAACCGGCAAGTGGGCCGCGTTGGAGTACGGTAAGTATTATGACCTGAATGCGCCAAATGCCTTGGATGCTTTTGCGGCGTTACCAGGCTATATTGGCGGCTATACCCGCTATTCTTTGCGGGGATGGGATTCACCGCCAGCTGTCAACGATCGAGGTTCGATTGGTGCCGCCATGGCCAAAGATTTTTTCCGTGAGGATGTTGGTGAGGGAGAGCGGGGTGAAACGCGAATCCTGGCGGGTGAGCATGAGCTAGGCTTAACTCATTTTCTTACTCCTCACCTTGCTCTGGTTGGACGTATGGATCCTACTTCTGCCGCAGACGGAAACTTTATTGGCGGAATCAAACTCAACTATCATGACGATTTTGAGCGCGTCGATAGTCGCGGCTATATTCATGCTGCCGGTGGTTTGTTCACGCACGGATTTGAGGCGCGCAATTCAACCGGGATCAGTGATCACTCTAATCCAGATCGTATGAGCATGTACCGAATGTACGTCTTAGGTTTTCAGTGTGATGGTCGATGGGAGAGCAAGGCGAAGGAGTTACTGGGGAATAAGCTGCGTTTGGAAATGGGAATGGATTGGGATGCTCTTTTAGGGCTGCCGATCAGTACCGGGAGCGAAGACGGTACGAAGATGGATTTACCTGCCGTTGGTGATTATTCGACCTTAGATGTTGGGGCCGATATTGGTTTTTCTGGGCATCATTTTATCAATGAAAGTTTACGGCTCGATTATAAACTTGTTGCGCGGGCAGAGTTTGACATGATCAATATAGGGACAGAGCTTATTACCTCTGAAGGGGAATCGGCGGAGTCTTTGACGCATCATCCCTGGATGGCGCGCGGTGCATTTGGTTTAACCCATAAGGCAGACAACGGTATGCTGACGCGCTTTGAGTTTGGCATGAATCAATATCTAAGTTCTCCATTTGACCCTGAAACCATGGCTTCGGGCAACCACTACGCCGCACTAACTTTTGCGCCTAATGGGGATATGAGCTTTGGCCTTCTCGCGAGGGGCTACAATACGGATGACGAGTTTGTTCCAATGGATGGCTTGGGTGTTACGTTTAATTTAAACCCAAACGATAAGCTTCGTTTTAGTGTGGGGGTTGAAGGCCAAGCGCCTGGTGGAAACTTCAGCAACTTTGGTGACCATATTAACGTAATGGGGTCTTTGGGCTTTAGCTTCTAAGGCTTATTTCTTTAAAAATTCAGCTGCTCGCAAAATTGCGCAAATTGTTTTTGCATCCTTAATCGTTCCGTTGAGAGACCATTCAACAGCTTGTTCAAGAGAGTGGGTTTGAGTTTCGAGAACCTCGTCCCGGTCTAGTTTTTGCTCGGCGTGGGTGAGTTCGGTTGCAAGGTAGAGCCAGAGAGCTTCATCACAAAATCCAGGTGTGGGATAGATTACGCCTAGCTCAGCAAGCTCTTCTGCCTGCAAACCGGTTTCCTCCTGCAGCTCTCGCTTGGCGCACTCTATAGGCTCCTCTCCAGGATCGAGTTTGCCTGCAGGGACTTCGAGAAGCCATTCGTTAAAAACGTATCGGTATTGTTTGACCAATGTCGTATTACCATTGCTGTCGATTGGAACAATGACAGCAGCCCCCGGGTGTCTGACAATTTCAAACTGACAGGCTTCATTGTTAGGAAGCACAAGGTCGTCAATGCTGACTTTGAGCATTTTACCGTCGAGAATTAAATCACTTTTAAGAGGCTTGCCGTAATCACGTGTCATGGTCTTACTCTTTATCGATTTTTGAATGGGCTCCATCGCAATAGGGTGGGTTACGGGTATGTTTACACAGACACATTGCAAATTTTCGTTTTCGTTCTACTAGCACTTCCAGAGGGCTAAAGCTTGTTCCCGCATGAGAACCATCGCAAAACGGTTGATTCTTGGAGTCACCACAGGCACACCAGTAAATGGTGCCCTCGTCAATTTCCATTATCATCGGCTTGAGAGCTGCTGCTGTCGGTTTTTCCATATCTTTACCCCGTCAAGAAAGATAATTTTAGAATTGGTCTGCTATAGCATAGCATAGACTTGACCCCAATCCCACGAATCACTATGGCTGCATACTATGGCCAGAATTTTGGTAATTCAAATCGACCGGCTGGGTGATGCAATTCAAACCACGCCGATGTTGCAGGAGATAGGACAAGCTTACCCGGAGACAAAGATCGATTTGTTGGTTAACCAGGAGGCGATCCCGCTGCTTCGCCATATGCCGGATTTGGATAATATTTACTCGATAGCGGGAACGGATGTAGGTACATGGTCGGAAAATATTCGAACCCAGGTGCAAAACAACTGCATTCCCGATGAAGTTTTGCAGCGTTTGGCTGATTTTGATTTTCCCTTTTACGATCGGGTCATCAATGTATCTCACTCTACTTATGCTGCATGGCTGACCCAACGCATTCCAGCAGCTGAGCGCCAAGGGGGCTTGTTGAATGCGCGAGGGGAATGGTTCTTTAGCGGTGCATGGCATAATTATTTGATGGCTCTCGTGTCATTTCGTGACGCCAATGCCTTTAACCTTGTTGATCTCTTTCGAGGTGCAGCTGCTGTCGAAAGCTCCCGCGCGGAAGCACTTTACGTCGATGTAGATAATAGTTTTTCCTGTGAGTTGTTGCACAAACCTTATGTGGTGATTAATCCAGGGGCGAGTAAAAAGAATCGGTGTTGGCCAAGCGAGCATTTTGCAACCTTAGCTGAAAGAGTTGCGGCGCATGGCTTTTTTCCTGTTTTGATGGGGTCGCCGGCGGATAAGGAGATTTGTGCCGAGGTAGAGTCACATGCACAGATTGAGTTGCTTAATCTCTGTGGGCAGACATCCCTTCCGGAGGCAGCCGCACTTTTAGCTGGCGCCGAGGCGCTGGTTTCGAACGATACAGGAGCAGTACATATTGCGGCGGCGGTGAGAACTCCAATTGTTGGCATTTACGGTTTTAGTGCCTTTTTTCGTGAGACAGGTCCTTGGGGGGCAGGACACATCATCCTGCAGGTGGCTGCGGATAAAAACGAAGAATCATTAAAGAATCTCTCTGTCGAGCTTGTCTTTAATGCATTGCTTTTTCGTTTGGGTCGGGTTGGAATAGAATTGTTGCAGGAAGGCTCCCGTGAGGATGTGAGCATCTGGCAATCTTTCTTTTTAGATTCCGATGTCGATCCATTGGGGGGAATGGCATATTGGCCTTTGCACCGTAAGGCTTTGTCCTTTGATGAGATGCTGGCTTATAGTTTAAGGCATGTTTTGGCCATGCGCTTGGCGAATTCTTCCCGTCTCGATTGCACCTATTTGCAGGAAAAGTATCGAAGTGGAGAACTGCAGGCTCCCGACAATTACCAAGCGCAGGTTGACGGTTTCAAGACAGAATCGCAATCGCTCCAGCAAGAACTGAATGCCTTAAGGACCATGATAAGAGATCTTGTTGATGGGATTCGTGGTGAGAAAAGCTATTCGCAATTAGAACTGGCTGAGCAGGGTAAAGGTATTGATGCAGGTTTTGATGATATTGAGGAAAAAGAATTTGAATTTTCAGCCTTGCGATTAATTGTCAGCCATCTTTGCTGGCGGCGTAAGATGCTTGTCGCTTTGCCACTACAAAAAATACTTTCCTATTATGACGAATATCTTGAGGATAGCCAATTTATTCTGGAGACCCTTTTGGTTCATGTGACCGACCTCGTAAGACCACCAGGGCAAGAATAATGTGTGGGCGATATACACTTACTTCAGGCCCCAAAGCCCTTAATTCTATTTTTGGATTTGATTTCTCCAAATTCCATCAGCCGCGCTATAACATTGGTCCGCTACAGGATGTGTCGATTTTGATTAGAGAATCGGAAAGAGTCCCGATTCGTTTAACAACAATGCGCTGGGGGCTTATCCCGTCATGGACCCGAGACCGACAGTCAAAAGGGCATATCAATGCCCGTTGTGAAACTCTGTCGGAAAAACCGAGCTTTAGAGATTCTTTCGCAAAGCGTCGCGCGTTAGTGCCTGCGGATGGTTTTATTGAATGGGGTAAAGAGTCCTCAAAGAAACAGCCCTACCATATTCGTTTTGAGGATAGTGGTGTTTTTGCATTCGCCGGCTTGTGGGATGAACACGTAGGTGCCGATGGCAAGTTATGTAAAACTTTTACAATCGTAACGACAGGTGCGAGTGATAATCTAAAGGATTTGCATCATCGCATGCCTGTTATTGTGGCCGCCGATGATTATCAGGACTGGTTATCAGGAAAGGCAGACTTTGATGAGATCTTTGCCGCGGAGCCTAATAGGGAATTGATTTACATTCCGGTGAACCCCAAGATTAATAGTGTTTCAGAAGATGGACCCCACTGTCTTGAGCCCTACGAGCCACCACAAATGAGTCTTGGGTTTCTCTAGGTTAGAGTTTCCCGAGAGGCAGGCTTAGAAGTTTTGTCGGGCCCGTGATGCGCCCAAAGTTGTTGTCCGAAATAAGATAAAGCACGTTATTTGCGCCAAAGGCCAGCCCTTCGAGATTCGGCAAATCATCCAAATCTTTTGCGAAATCATATACGATGGTTGCAGGTGATACATCTTCTTGCTGAGTTATATTGAATCTCAATATGCGGCCGATTCCAAAGTGCCTCTCGATAATGAAAAGTTCAATGTCACTTCCATCATTGCTCTCCCGGCAGGCCATGGCAGCAAGCTTGCCTGCACTGGTGGTTAATTCAATTTTGAAGGGCATCATTTCTTTTGTCGCCATTGAGTAGATCATCATTGGTGCATATCGTTTGTTGTTTTCTGCTATTACGCTTTCAATGCCGACCAGAATATTAGACTTCGCGCTGCAGATACCCTCAATGCCATGATTTGCACCAGGGGTTATGGGCCAGTGTTCGTAACCGATCTCGAAGTCTTCTTTGATGCTGGCGCTTTGCTCATGAATTTCGACAATGAAAACTTTGTCGCTTTGTCGGTTATCGATATCTAATTCGCTGCCCAGGGCAAACCGTTTTCCGCCCAGCCAGGTAATTGACTCCAAGTCGATTTCTTTAGGTATATCATTTAAGGGAAAGGTTTTTGGTGGCGTTGCTTGTTCGTCGGGCGCAAGTTTTAAAATCTGATGTCGCCGTTCTTGTACAGCCCAGAGGGCCAAGTTTTGATCGCTGGTCAGTCCGGAAAGGCCGTCAGCCTCTTGGCTGGTGATATTTTCGATGGAGAAGAGAGGTCGTTTCGTTGTGCAGCCATGGGAAACAAGCGCAAGACCAAAGAGAATGATGCCGTATCGGAGACAATAGTGCATAGGAGATTCTAATTTATGAGCGAGCTTAATTGCTCCTCCGCATCTCCGAGAACATCCTTTGCCGCCGCCCGGTGCTGTTCTTCTTGTGCCTTGTTGCCAGATTTCTTGGCGGCTTTTGCTGCATCGAGCCGAAAGAGGCCATTTTTGGGCGCAATTTTTACTGCCCGCTCCATATCCTTATGGGCTTTTTCCCATTCCTCTCTGGCCATGTAGATGAGTGCTCGCAACACTAAGG
>CAXGWX010000137.1:0-9324 GCA_964013445.1 uncultured Bdellovibrionales bacterium
AGCCCTTGCCGCCTTAGGCGAGGAAGAAGGTGCCAAACAGGCTCAGCTCCTGGCGGTCAAGCTAAGTCAGGACCTTTAAGACCCGTGCCCCCAAGCGGTGAGTCCGCGCTCTTCGGGCGTGCCGGGAATGGTGTTGTCAAAAATCAATGCTGAAAATGCTCCTACCGCCATACCGGTTTTGCCTAGTGTATTCAGGATATCGGCGAGCCATTTCCAACTCTCACTGAATTGAAGTGGGTTCGCATTAAAATACTCCGGCACCGAGAGGCCCATAAAAAACGCAAAACCGATAATGAAAAGATTGCGCGCTGAATTTAAGTTGATGAACTGCAAGTTTGATAGACCCACAGAAGCAATCATGCCAAACATGGCGCAATACATACCGCCAACAATGGGCTGCGGAATGGTGGTAAAAAGAGCGCCAAATTTACCGACAACCCCTAAAACCAACATGATACTCGCCCCCATCTGCACGACAAAGCGAGAACCAACACGGGTCAAACCGATGGCACCAATATTTTCAGAGTAGGAGGTCGTGCCATTACCAGTGCCAAAGATACCCGCAATCAAACAACCGATGCCTTCCATACCAATCCCTTTGTTGACCACTTTCGAGTCTGGAATAGGCGCGCCCGAAAGTCTGGCACAAGCATAATAATCGCCAATGGATTCAACCATAGAGGCAATATAACCCGCCATGATTCCCACCGTTGCCGCCACACCAAATTGTGGCATCCCCCACTGAAACGGATAGGGCACACGCACCCAGGGCGCCGGACCCAAATTGGCCGTACTCACATAGGCCGGATGTTCGGGGCCAAAATAACCGGTCATGGTGCACAGGGCCGCCACACCCCAAGCGACCAAAATGGCCATCAAAATCGGAAAGAGTTCAAATGCGCGATGGGTTTTACGTAAGTATTGGGAAAAAATTACGATCAGCGCAATGGTCAGCCCGCCAATACCCCAATGCCGACCCGCTTCCGGCGCACCAAATTTAAAGAGACAAAGACCAATCAACGCAATGGTCGGCGCAATGGTCACTGGCCCAACCCATTTAAGCATGCGACCGACAAGGCCCGTATAACCGATAATGATTTCGAAAATCGCCCCAACGATAATCGCCCCCTGAATATGCTGCATCCGCACTTCCCAGCCCGCATCCGCCAGGGTCGCCATGGAGCAAATGGCGATGGTCGGCGCCAAAAATGAAAAGGTCCCCCCCTGTACAATCGGCAAGCGATTACCAAAGGTGGTTTGTAAGAGGGTGGTGCCTCCGGAGATGAAGAACATGGTGCCAATAAGAAGTCCAAGTTCACCGGGCTTATCCTGCAGCCCCAAAGGCCCGGAAAGAATCAGCGGAATAGCCACGGTCGAACCAAACATGGTCAAATAGTGCTGAAAACCTAAGGTAATGCTTTCAAGCAGTGGCGGCTTATCATCGATACGGTAATTAAGTTCCATGCTTTGGTCAGCCATTGAATTTCTCCTTGTTCCACGAAGTTGGAAAATTCTTCTATCAATCCAGCGATCTAAGGTCGATCGTTTTTGGCCCCATTATCGCCAGTCAAATAGCTTAAAAGTACACATGTTTTTAGGCACTCTTAAGGCCAAATTGTGACCTATGTCACAGGGACATAAGCACCATAGGACTTCATGCAGGCACGCATTGCATCCCGCATCTCCTGGACAAAGCCGGTTTATTTTAAAGTACTTAGAACGATAAGCCCCTGCACTTTCTGGCCAAGGCAAAAGTGGCATATTTTCTGCTCTAAACGAGGAAGACTTCAAAAGTCAGTATTGTGCTGGTGCGGAAAATGTCAAAGGACCCAAGGATGAATCAAGCCCGTAAAACTTACGGCTTTACGCTCTTCGAACTTAGTCTGGTGGTGGCCATCGTCAGCATTCTAGCCACCGCCACCCTTTTCGCGAAGGGATATATCCACGCCACCCATCTGAGCAAAACCTATCAGTCTATCGATCGGCTCAAAGGTGTCGCCGAACAAATAGCGGCGAGCCGGGGCGGTGAAGCCTTTACCGTCGCCTCGCCAAATCTTCTGCCCTCGGTTTTTGAACGCGGCCTGCTTTTGCGCCAAGGCACACATCAAATCATGAAGATTGGCCCCGGTCTTGAAATCACTGCGCTCTTTATGACCTCCCGTCTGGACAATCAGAAAATTACCGCCATCACCTTAGGCCCCATCGATGGACTGGGAGGGGCGGCCGCAAGAGCTGAACCTTTAGCCGAAGGGATTGGCCGGGAAATTGTCATGCGTTTTCAGGATACACCGCATTTCGTCAATGGCGGACCGATTGAAACAAGCACCTTAACCGGCACCCTGCAACGGGTATGCAATCGGCGCAATTCTGGTCGCAACGTCTCCACCATTGTGCTCTGCTTTTATTCTGCATATTAAATTGCGCCAGAGTATTTTAAACGATAGCAAGAGCCCATGCCTTTTGCGCCACTCATCCTTGGCCTCCTGGTTCTGGCCACCGCATCCATCGTCATTATGACTCTACGTCTGGGCATCTCCCCCCAACCAAGCAGCACTAAAGCCCGCAACGCCCTGCTCGAACTGGCGCCGGAAAACATTGGTGGCAGCATCGCAGAACTTGGTTCGGGCTGGGGTGGTTTGGCCTTCGCGTTGGCCAAACGTTACCCACAAACGCAAGTTCATGCCTATGAGCTTTCCTTCGTGCCCTATTTCTTTTCGCAGCTTCGCCTTAAGGTTCAGGGGCCAAAGAATTTGCACTTTATGCGACAAGATTTTTTGGCGGCAGATTTAAGCCAAAACACATTGTTGGTGACCTATCTTTTTCCCGGCGGCATGGACCGTATCGCAGAGCAACTTGTGCCAAAACTGCAGCAAGAAACGATTTTATTAAGCAATACCTTTGCCCTGCCAGGATATACACCGGAGGAAAAAGTGATTTTGCCGGACTTTTATCGCACCCCCGTCTACCGCTATGACTTAAAACCGAGTTGAGACTTGCGCCAAGGCCTGCAAAGCCCCTAAAATAGAAGCAACCCATGGCTGCTGCACAAAACTTTTCAAAACGCCCTTTCATTCCGGGCAAAGCCCGGCGACAAAAAAAGCGCAAAGCCCATCAGACCAACTTTGACCGTTTTATTTTACCCGTATTGCATTTCTTTAAGGAACCTCGGCCAGAAGAAGCACAAGAAGAGCCACCCCCCACAGCAGAAACATTTGAGGAAATAGCCGCCACAGAGATACAGGCCCAAGCGCCCCTTAGCCCGGAGCGCCCGCCGGCCTACGCCGCCACCATACGGCCGCCAATTCGCAAGCCGGAAAACACGCCCATCGAAGATAAGGATAAGCTGCTTGCCCATGCGCAAAAAGCCCGGATTATTGCCGAGCCCACCGGCGCCACCGCTTTTGAAGTCTCCATCAACGATGAGGTCTTTCAGGATTTAACCTGCCGCATTATGTTTCATGAAGGACAAATTATCGCGGTCTTTAAGGCTTCAGATAAAAATGCTTGCCGGCTACTCGAAGCCGAAGCCGGACGCCTGCGCAATCGCTTGGAAGCCAAAGGCATGAGGGTCGCCGAAGTTCGGGTGGAGTTGCAGGATTAGGGACAGGCCTGATTCGCAGCGCCCGGAGAGCCCAGACCAGAATTACCATCAGCTGTATCAAAGCTGCTGCTGGCGCTGTCCGCCGTACACCAATTTTCCGCATTGTCGTTTGCACTCGACGTCAGGGAGCCCGGATCAAGGCTATAGCTGGCCCGGATCGTACTCTGATACGAGGCCGCATCAATCTCCAAATCATCGGAAGAGCGCTTCAAGCTCATGGATTTTTCTTCGTTCGTAAGCTGGTTCCCGGTTGTATAGCTTACCACCATCGCCGCACTCACACCGTTGGTCACCGCATCCTGACCCGCAATCACCACATAGGTTCCCGGCTCTGCTGATACGCAATCGTTGCCGGTAAAGTTCCAGGTGCGGCCCAGATCCGTGCCATGCTCGATGCGCAAGTCGTTTAAATCCACCGCAGATGCGCCGCTTACATAAAGTTCGATCCACTCCTTGGTCGCATCGGTTCCATCTGGATTCGAATAGACCTCGGAAATCACCAACTCGCCGGCAGCCGGCTCAACCACAGAGCGGAAGGTGCCATTCGCACTACACACCAAACTTCCCGGACAAATGTTGTTTTCCTGCCCGGGTGTGCCTTTTTCTTCGAAGACACTGTCATCGCTGGCATCACAAAAGTCGTCCGCCGAACCATTTTCTCCGCTCTGCTCCTGCAGTGGGTTTAAGGAGCGGGATTCACCACTATCCACCTCACCTAAGACCGCTACATCGATGCTGGTTGTGTCGCGCTTTAATGTCATGGCCAATTCGCCATTGCGCAAATCCATATCCGAATTTGTAGCCACCGGAGAGATGCCACCGTTTGAACCCGTATCCGTGCTCTCACCAATGACCCCATAGGCACCAGGCTGCAGGCGCACGCAAGTAAAAGCACCGCTCGAATTACCATTATCGATTTCAAAAGACTCAGGATTTGCTGCGTTGTTGGTGTGTTCAATCTCCAAACGATTCAGGTCAAGGGCATAAACACCAATATTTTTTAGCTCAAACCACTCTTTATCATCATCGCTGCCAGAAGGGTCGGCGAAGGCTTCGGTGATTAAGAGCTCTCCGGGTAGGGCCACCATCATCGGACGCTCCACGCTGTTGTCTAAACAGGTCGGACACTCGCTGTAACCCGTATAATTTGAAGCTGAGGTAATGCTCTCGCCAATCTGCGTACCCAAGAGAGCCACAAAACACTCCGGCAAATTACCATTGCCGGTGACCGTCGCATCCGGTGCTGTAGTCAATCCATCGAGCCCTAAAAGCGTCAAAGTATCATTCGAGGAAATAAGTAAAGCTCCAGGCACGCTGGTCAGACCACTCAAATCACTTAAAGTACGCAAGGCATCGTTGCCACTGATGGTTAAATCTTTATCCGTCGCCAAAGCCGTCAGACCCGATAGGCCATCAAGACTCTCAAGTTTCACATTATCCTCAATCGTCACATCACCGCTTAAAGAAGCAGCCACTCCGCTTAAAGCGCTAATGCTGGTCAAATTGGCGTTGTTGGAAATGGTCAAATCACCGCCAAGACTGCTTAAAGTGCCAAGGCCACTTAAGGTCGTCAGCGCGCTGTTGCCATCAATCGTCAGGTTGCCACCCACGGTAGCCAGAGCACCGAAGCCGCTTAAGTCGGTCAGAAGCGTCCCTGAAATATCCACATCGCCATTGACTGTGGTCAGACCCATATTCAGCGTCGCCAAGATGCTTCCGTCGGTAATCACAAAATTCCCGGTGACTGTGCCTAAATCCGGTAAGGAAATCGAACTTAAGCTCGGCGCATCAACGGTCAGATTACCATTAATCGTACTAAAGCCATCAAGGAGTGCCACGTCCAGGTTGTTGTTAATCGTGTAGTCGCCCTCTAAGGTTTCCAAATCCGCCCCCCAGGGTTCGCCATTACAAACATAGGAGGATGATGTGACTTCATCTGGATCGAGTTCACCATCGCTGTCCGTATCTTGACCGGCGGTCACCAGGGTTCCACCTTCGGTGCAGGGCGAGCCGGCCGCGCCAGGCTCGACGGTTTCGGTTTTGACCAACACGGAAGTGCCTGCCACACCTGCAGCCCCATCCTGCCCCTGGGCCCCATCCTCACCCTGGGCCCCATTGCAAATCAAATCGTAATCCACCACCTCGTCCGGTGAGAGTTGTTCATCGCTGTTCTTATCCACACCCACAAAAAGAATCGTGCCGCCATCTGGACAAGCGGTGCTCAACTCTTCAGTCACCAAAGCCTGCCAGGCTGAATCTTCCTCATCCAATTTATCTTGATTCACCAAGCGCACGAGCAAATCCAACGCATCTTCCCCATTGGTCACCGAAACACTCGAGCCATCCGAACAAGTGATCGAGTTGATTCCATCATCCTCATCTACGGAACAGGAAGTGCCGTCGGCAATGGTCACGCTCGAGCCATCGGGACAGGTTAAGGTATAGGAGCCGTTGAGATTATCGCTCACAGAACAGCTTTTTCCTGAGCTGTTTTTCTTGGTCGTTTGTGAGGGACAAGCAATAAGCCCAACACAGAGGGCAAGCAGGACAAAAGGGCTGTAGATGTGGCGCATAGGGTACCTTCCACTGGGGTTCGCAGGGAGCTCTGGCTTAGACGCCAGAACACCTGAAAATTATCGCCAGAAAAGTCCGTTTTGGTGTGTTTTTTCACTAAGTTCTCACCATAATTGATCTTTTTTTCTCGCCGCGATAGCTTTAAACCCGGCGATGGTCTAATGGAAGGTCAAATGCAAAGCGAATCCCAAAGAAAACCGCAACATGGCACGGTCTCCGCCGGTGACAGACACACGGCCCAAGCCGGTGCAGAAATGTTGGCCTTGGGTGGCAATGCGGTGGATGCGGCCCTGGCTGCGACCTTTACTTCCTTTGTCTCCGAGCCCGGCTTAACCAGCCCGTTCGGCGGCGGGTTCGCGACCATCTGTGGTCCGGAAATGCGGCCTCAGGCCTTCAACTTTTTTGCCAATGCTCCGGGCATAGGCTTAAACCTCGAAAATGCGGCGGAGCAATGCGATTTCAAAGCAGTGGAGGTATCCTTTGGCCCCACCACCCAAATCTTTCATGTCGGAAGGGGCTCCACCGCCCTCCCCCTGATCTTGCCCGGTCTGCTGCATCTGCACGCCAAATACGCCCGTTTAAATTTAAGTGAGATTGTCCAGCCCGCCATCGATCTGGCGCGCAAGGGTGTGCGCCTCTCGGAACAGGTGGCTTGGGTTCTGGGTATGCTCGAGCCTATCCTGCGCTTTACACCACCATCGGAAAAGCTCATCGCCCCCGACGGTGAACTCATCAAACCGGGTGAACGCTACAACAATCCGGAGCTTGCCGGCCTGCTGCAAAATATCGGTGAAACCGGCAACACCAGCTACTACGACCGTGTCCTTGTCGAACATTTCGGCCGACCCCACGGACTTCTCACTCAGCAAGACTTTGATGCCATCAACATCAGTCAAACAAAACCGATTCACATCAAAATCAAACACTACGATATTCATTTGAACCCGCCACCAACCGCAGGAGGACTGCTGATAGGTTTTGGCTTGCTTCTGCTCGAGCGACTCAATCCTGAAATCTGGAGTGATGAACTCCTTTCTATGCAGCATTTGGCCGCTGCCCTGGCGGTCACCGCCAAAGCCCGTGGCGACTACCTGGACAAGGCACTTGCGAGCGCCACAAGTGCAGATGATTATCGCCAAGTGTCTGAAACTTTTCTTTCCGCTGATACCATCACATCGTGGCAAAACCAGTTTCATCATATTCTCTACAACGGCATCGACATTCCTGAACCGGAACCAACACAAACCGGTAACACGACCCATATCTCAGTCATCGATAATCAAGGATGGGCCTGCTCGATGACCACCAGCAATGGTGAGGGCTGTGGCTATCTGGTCCCCGGGACCGGCAGCCTGGCCAACAACTTTATGGGCGAGGAAGATATTCATCCTCAGGGCTTCTTTGAAGTTGCCCCGGGCACAAGCTTAAGCTCCATGATGTGCCCAACCTTGGTCCTCGAAGGTGACAAGCCGATTCTCTCCCTGGGCACCGGCGGTAGCAATCGCATACGCACAGCTATCCTGCAGGTTTTGGCTCATCACCTCTTAGGAAAAAAATCACTTGGACAAAGTGTACATCAACCAAGAATGCATTTCGAAAATAATACACTCTACCTCGAAAAACAGGGCTTCGGACAAAGCTACAAAACATCAACAATCAACGCCCTCAGGAATATGGTGCATCAGGCCGTCATCTTTGATGAACCGAATATGTTTTTCGGTGGCGTACATGCTGCCGCCGCCCACAACATCGGTGCCGGTGACGAACGTCGCGGTGGCTCCGTTGCAACCACATAAGCTATGATCTCCAGACGAATCGGAATACTACATCCGCAACATATCATAAGCATCCTTTTCTTAATCTCTGGTGCAATTGGCTTGGTTTATGAAACCCTCTGGGCCAAGTACTTAAGTCACCTGCTCGGCAATACAGCCCACGCCCATACCTTTGTTTTGGCGTTTTTCCTTGGCGGTCTTGCTATCGGCTATATTTTACTTGGACCACTTTCCGATAAGACAAAAAATGGCTTTCGCTTGTACGCGTACCTGGAAGCCTTTATCGTCCTTTTCGCCTTCGCCTTTCCCTCTATTTACGACTTTTGTTCTGCGATCTTTATTGATTTGGTTAAAGATATACCCGCCAACAGTGCAACCTATATTGTATACGAATTTGCTTTAACCGCAGTCTTAATTCTACCACCTACCATCTGTATGGGCGGCACCCTTCCGGCTCTTATCAAAGCCATTCGTTCATCCATTGAACAAGCAGAAAAAGACATCTCCTGGCTCTATTTTATTAATAGCGCTGGAGCCGTTATAGGCACCTTGATTGCTGGTTTTTATTTGCTCCCGGAATTTGGACTTAAGCAAAGCATGTATGTGGCCGGAGCTGTTAATGGACTGGTACTGATTCTGGCCTTCATTGGCTCATTTTTACCTTTCGACTATACATCGCGAACACAAAGCAATGCCTCGGCGACTCTGCGGGTCGCCAGCCCACCGCTGACTAAGAATCGTTATACCTATCTTCTTTTCGGGGTCTTTTTCTCAGGCGCAGTTGCTCTGCTCTATGAAATTGTTTGGATTCGCCTTCTAAGTTTGACTTTAGGGTCGTCCACTTATGCATTTTCAATCATGTTGGCCGCGTTCATCGGTGGAATAGCATGCGGCTCCTTTCTCATTAACAGACAAATATTTCCCCGCATTGACGCTTTCACGCTCTTTGCACTTTCCCAGCTTGGAATTGCCTTTAGCATAGTGCTCTCCCTGCCCTATTACGAAAAGATTCCATATTTTTTCGTTAAGCTGAATTTTATATTCGTACGCAGCGAGGATACCTTTTTAATTTACTCCGCACTGCAATTTCTCACCTGCTTGGTTTTGATGTTTCTTCCCACTCTTTGCCTTGGCATGACTTTGCCTCTTGCAACCCGTGCGATTAGTGATTCCGTAGAAAATCTTGGAAAACAAGTTGGCCATATCTTTTCCGCAAACACCGCAGGGAATCTCATTGGTGCGGCTCTTACCGGCATTGTGCTTATGCCTGCCTTGGGCATGCAAAGAGTCATTGAGTTGGGGCTTATCATCAATCTTGCGCTGGCAGTCATTGGTTTACTCCTTTCGCCAACAATAAAGAAAAAGACATTCGGT